>NZ_JANHGR010000002.1:324753-649506 GCF_026616205.1 Halolamina litorea | reverse complement strand
GGTTAAGATCACGTCGTGATCTTACCGTTCATGGTCTATGTATCGGTTTCCGTTCGGTGATCGCCGGCCGCTCCGGGGGTCACCGAACTACCAAGGCTCGCATCAGATGCCGTCCTGTGGCGGACCATGGGGGCGACGTCCTCATCTTTCTTCGGACCCGTATGTTTCGGTCGATGGGTGATAAACCCATCGAACCGATTCGGGCCCACGCACCGTCCCGGAGTGTTCCGGGCCGCGGCGCGTTCTTCGCATTACATCCGATGGGTGGCGACTACTTAACCCTGATGTTTCGATCCGCCCCTGAGTCGCGTTGTCGTGCGATTTTCGTTCCCACGAGCCACGCCCGGGGCCATCGACGCCCCCACGGGGCGGTATATAAGGGAACTGTTTATAAGGGCAGGGCGAGCAACAAGGGACGAACGATGAGTTCGCCGGCAGACTCCATTGAGATCCAGAACGTGGTCGCATCGACGGGCATCGGGCAGGAGCTCGACCTCGAAGCGTTGGCGGAGGACCTTCCTGGCGCCGACTTCAACCCCGACAACTTCCCCGGGCTCGTCTACCGGACCCAGAGTCCGAAGGCGGCGGCCCTGATCTTCCGCTCGGGGAAGATCGTGTGCACGGGCGCGAAGAGCATCGACGACGTGCACGAGGCGTTGGGGATCATCTTCGAGAAGCTCCGAGACCTCACCATCCCGGTCGAGGACGATCCCGACATCACCGTCCAGAACATCGTCTCCAGTGCGGACCTGGGGCACAACCTCAACCTCAACGCCCTCGCCATCGGACTCGGCCTCGAGGACGTGGAGTACGAGCCCGAGCAGTTCCCGGGTCTCGTCTACCGCATGGACGAACCCGACGTGGTGATCCTCCTGTTCGGCTCCGGGAAGATCGTCATCACGGGCGGGAAGCGGACCGAGGACGCACAGGAAGCCGTCGAGAAGATCGTCGAGCGCATCGAGGGCCTCGGCCTCCTCAGCTGAATCACGGGTCGCTCCTTCCCGATTTTTTCTCGGCAGTGTGTCATACCGGCACAAGAGGCATAACCCTCCGGTGCGAAACCGCGCGTAGTGGCATCCCGTGACCACGGCCCGACCGGCCGGGGCGGCCCGGGCCCGAGTGCGGAGCACCGACCTGTCGAGGGGGCGGCACCCGAGGCGGCACGGCGCAAGCCCGAAGACCCGCCGATGCGGAACCCGGGACAGTACTCCCTAACCGATCACGTCCGAGAGCGACTGGCCCAGCCCGGACGCTACGTCACCATCGACGGCATCGACGCCGCGATCCGCGAGGGGCAACTCCGATGGAACACGAGCGACGGTTGGCGGTTCGCCCGCATCGAGGGGGGCGTCCGGCTCGTCGTCGTCGTCTGTGACACGGAGACCGCCTCCCCCGTCGTCGTCACGGCGTGGACCGAGATCGCCGACATCGGCGCCGCCGAGGCGTCCGAGCGCTGGGACCGCACGGACATCGAGACCATCCGCCTGCGCACGACGCTCTCGGAGCGCGCCGACGAGCACGTCCCCGAGCACATCCGCCCGCGTGACGTGCCACGGCCGTTCTACGTGCGCGGCCACAGCCTCGTGACCGATCCGGGGCAGGGGTACCTGCGCTGTGTGGACTGTCACGGTCGCTTCCGTTCGAAGGGCGAACTGGACCGGGCGCACTGTTCCCGCTAACCCAGCGGTCGCGCCCGGGTCGTCTCCGGGACGAAACAGAGCGCGTCGAACGCTTCGGCGAATCGGTACGCCGTCAGATAACCGTCCGGTTCCCCATCGTAGGTCGCACCCAGCGAGAATCGTTCTCGCGGCCTGAGGAGCCAATCACCGAGTCGAGAGTCCACAGCGCCGGCGCGCAGGTCGACCATCGCCGTTCCCACCCCCGTATCGTCGAGCACCCTCTCGACAGTTCCCGGGAGGGGTTCGTTCAGCGTGAACGAACGAAGCCCGCGGCCCGCGCCAGTACGGTCGATCGCTTGGAACGAACCGCCGGCGAACGCGAACCCGACCGTGTAGTAGTCGTCGCCGTACCGGTCGGCGAGGTGGCTTCCCATCGACGCCGCGGCGGCCCCAGAGCCACGGACCGAGTGCCGGTCGCGGTTCGCGTGGGCGTCGTGTGCCCACAGGACGACCGGCCCGTCCGTTCGCCCCTCGATCCACGCCACGTTCTCGGCCATCGCTCGGTCCCGGACGCGGATCACCGCCTCCATCGCCGCCCGCTCGGCGTCACTGTCGTCCGCCCCCGATTGCCAGTCGAGGAGTCGCTGTTTGTACGTGGTCGCCTGCTCGATAGTTCGGAGCCACCGGAGCACGCGCTCGTCCGTGTCATCCAACTCGCGTACGCACGGGGTCACACGTTCGGCGGCGTCGATCCGTTCCCCGACCCGATCGTCCTGCATGGGGCGCGTCCCGTCATCGGCGACCAGTTCGAGGTCGTTCGCCACCGTCGGCGGGAGGCCGTCCCCGAAGTGCTCTCGGAGCGCGTCGACGGCCCCCTGCGTGTACTGCGCGTCGAACCCACGGAACCGAACCCGGTCGGCGAGGGGACGCCCCTCGTTGAACGTCCGGAGCCACTCCACCAACGAGAGGACCGCCTCGGTCTGCCACGTCCAGAAGTAGAGGCCTTCCAGCCCCGCTTTCGGGTCCCCGCGCCCGTGGGTGACGTACTCGTCGAGCAGCCGTGCCTCGGGAGCGTTCGCCTCCATGGCGAACGTCCGGACACCGACCTCGGTCACGAGCCACCGAAGCAACCGGTGTTTGAGCCGGAAGAACTCCCGCGTGCCGTGAGTCCCCTCCCCCAGCGCGACGATTGATGCGTCGTCGAGTGCATCGGGGAGCGACCCCGGCGGGAAGTCTGCTGTTGGGCCACGAGTCCCGACTTCGTGTGCGTGTGCGCGCAGGGCCGCGCGAACCGTCGCAGTTGTCGGTTGGTCAGTCGATTCCGTTCGTGTCGTATCGGTAGTGTCGTTCGTCATCGTCTACGGTGTCGGTAGTGAGCGGGCGCTCCACGATCGAGGAGAAATGGGCGTCGACCCCGGCGATGTATGCGGGGCTACG
The DNA here is from genome assembly GCF_026616205.1 of Halolamina litorea. Classification (NCBI taxonomy): domain Archaea; kingdom Methanobacteriati; phylum Methanobacteriota; class Halobacteria; order Halobacteriales; family Haloferacaceae; genus Halolamina; species Halolamina litorea. Next base: position 646,450 of record NZ_JANHGR010000002.1, on the reverse strand, counting down.
GCGCCCGCGTAACCGGTAGTCGACCGACGCTCACCGACGAACGAGCAGCATCGTTCCGAACTCACCCCGTTCCGACAAGAGCGTTTCCCCGCTCGCGGTGAGTAGGGCTCCGGCGTCGAGCGACTGCCAGGCAGTCGGGCCGTGCCCGGCGACGCCGCGGGTCGCAAGCCGTATTCCCCGGGACCGCCAACCGCTCGTAATGACCGATCTCTCCCTCGCGGAGTTCTACGACGCCGTCGAGGCGGAGGGGCGGCCGCTCCTCACGGCCGGCCAGTTCGCCCGGCGCGTAGACAGTTCTCAGGCCGACGCCGACGAGGCGCTGGCTCGGCTCGCCGCCGACGGCCTGCTCGAACGCGTCGACGTCGAGACCGACCCCGTCGTTTGGTACCCGACCGAATGGGGCGAACTCGCCTCGCGTGAGCGCGTGGTCGTCTTCCCCGAGCGCCGCGAGATCGTCGTCGACCGGCCGACCCAGTACACACAGGCGCGCCTCTCACAGTTCGCCCACCTCGTCGACACGACCGGGACCGAACCCGGGACCAGAGGCTACCTCTACCGAATCCGCCCGGAGGACGTGTGGTCGGCGCCGTTCGACGGCGTCGCTGACCTGATCCTCTCGATGCGCGGCGTCTTCCCGCGACGGTACGAGGGGTTGGAGGAGTGGGTCGAGAGCCAGTGGAAACGCGCCAACCGCTTCCGACTCTACACCCACGAGGACGGCTACGTCGTCCTCGCGGCGGCGACCGACGACCTGCTGGGCAACGTCGCCATGGAGAAACTCGACGAGGACGCGATCAGGGCGCCCATCTCCGACACCGAGGCGTGGGTCAACGAGGACGCCGTCGCGGGGATCAAGCGCGCGCTCTACGAGGCGGGCTACCCCGTCGTCGACGAGCGTGACCTCGAGAGCGGCGACCCCATCGACGCCGACCTCACGACCGACCTCCGGGAGTACCAACAGTCGTGGGTCGACAGCTTCCTCGAGAAGCAGGCGGGCGTCCTCGTCGGCCCGCCGGGGTCGGGCAAAACCGTCGCCGCCCTCGGCGCCCTCACCGAGGTCGGCGGCGAGACGCTCATCCTCGTCCCCTCCCGCGAACTCGCCGGGCAGTGGCGCGAGGAGATCGAGCGACACACCACCGTCGATCCGGAGAACGTCGGCGAGTACCACGGCGGGCGGAAGGAGCTCCGGCCGATAACCATCGCCACCTACCAGATCGCCGGCATGGACCGCCACCGCAAGCTGTTCGACGAGCGCCAGTGGGGGCTGATCGTCTTCGACGAGGCCCACCACGTCCCGGCCCCCGTCTTCCGCCAGTCCGCGGCGCTGCAGAGCAAACACCGCCTCGGCCTCACGGCCACCCCCGTCAGGGAGAGCGACGACGAGACGGATATCTACACGCTCATCGGCCCACCGCTCGGCACCGACTGGTCGGCGCTGTTCGACGCCGGCTTCGTCGCCGAACCCGAGGTCGAACTCCGCTACCTCCCGTGGGACGACGACATGGCCGAGAACGAGTGGGCCAACGCCGACGGCCGCGAGCGCCACGTCCTCGCGGGCACCAACCCCCGTAAGGTCGAAGAGATCGAGCGGCTCCTCGACGAGCACGACGGCAAGGCGCTGGTGTTCGTCGACTACCTCGACCAGGGCGACGCCGTCGCCGACGCCATCGACGCCGCGTTCGTTTCGGGGGAGACCCCCCACCACCGCCGGGAGCGCCTGTTCGAGTCCTTCCGCACTGGCGACCGCGAGGCGCTAGTGGTCTCCCGCGTCGGCGACGAGGGGATCGACCTCCCCAACGCCGAACTCGCCGTCGTCGCCTCCGGCCTCGGTGGGTCCCGCCGCCAGGGCGCCCAGCGGGCGGGTCGCACGATGCGCCCGGTCGGGCGCGCGGAGGTCGTTGTCCTCGCCACCCACGGCACGAGCGAGGAAGAGTTCGCCCGCCGGCAGATGCGCCACCTCGCCGAGAAGGGCGTGCGCGTCCACGAGACCGTCGTCGGTTCGGCGGACGCGGCAGAGGAGGCAGCTGGGAAGGACACGGATGGAGAGGGCGCCGACAACGAAGCCACCGGTGAGGCCGACGACGAGACGGACGATCAGGTCGGTGACGACCCGTCGGTTGAGTGAGAGCGGGCGTCGGAAACTGCTCGACGGGACGGCCGTCGCGTTCGCCACGGCGACCAACCTTTTACTGACCCCCCGAGTTGGTGGACCACGGGATGTCGGGGAAGTACGAGTGGGCCACAGCATCGGCCCCGAAAGGCGTACAGTTGACCGGCGTTGAATCGTTCGAGGGCGCGGCGTTCGCCACCGGACGGCGCGGGGTCCTGGTGGAACGGACCGAACCGGGCCGCTGGGACGGAGTGTTCACCAGCGGCGCGACCGGCGACGGCCGGGGGGTGCTCGACCTCTCGCTGACCGACGACGGCGAACGGGTCTGGTTCTCGGGGGTCAGCGGTGTGTTCGGCTACTACGACCGCCGGCGCGGGAGCGTCGAGGCACACCCCGCACCCTACGACCTCACGTCGGACTTCCTCAGCGTCTCCGCGAACGGGGAAGCCGGTGACGAGTCGGTCCACACGGTCGACGGCAGCGGGCGCGTGCTCCGCACGACCGTCGACGGCGACGAGCCACGGGTCGAAGGCGTCTCGATCCCCGGCGACGGCACGGGGTTCACCGAGGTCGTCGACCACTCGGGCGTGCTCTACGCCGCCGACACGTCGGGGTTCCTCTACCGATCCGAGAACGGCCGGACGTGGCGAAAGGAGCGCTTGGCGGAGACGACCGTCCAGGCGCTCTCCCGGATCGGGGTGGGTATCGCCGCCATCGACGACGGCGGGACGACCTACAAGGACGTCTCGCTGTTCGGCGAGCGCGGGCGGACCAAGAAGACCACCCCGAACATCTCCTCGCCACAGGAACTCGAAGGCCGCGGCGACACGATCGTCGCGGTCGGGGGCGGTGGCTGCGTACTCGTTATCGACGAGGAGGGCCGCGCCAGCCGGGAGCCGGTCGGGGTCGGGAAGTCCCTCCACGCCGCGGAGGTCATGGCCGACGGCACGATCATCGCGGCGGGGAGCGACGGCACGATCCTCGAAGGCACGCCGAAGTAGTCCGCCGCCCATGGGTGGGCCGCGATCGGACCACGGGAGGCGCCCGACGAACGATCCAACGAGATGCCGACGGGTGCCGTTTATACCGGGCGATATCGGAGGCTACCCAACGAAAACCGGGGTTTATGGCCGTTTGTCACGTACGGTAGCTGATGGTACGAACTCCACCCGGACCCAAGGGAGAGCCGGTGTTCGGGAGCAGCCGGCGGTACGCCCGCGACCCCTTCAGGTTCGTCACGGGGTTGGAAGCGGCCTACGGCGGCGTCAGTCGGTTCGAGATGGGCCCGCTCGACACGTACATGGTCACCGACCCATCGGAGATCGAGCGCGTGCTCGTCTCCGAGTCCGACCGGTTCACCAAGCCGGCGTTCCAAGACGACGCGCTCGGGAGCCTCCTCGGCCAGGGACTCCTCCTCAGCGAGGGCGAGACGTGGCAGCGACAGCGGAAGCTCGCACAGCCGGCGTTCGACATGCGCCGACTCTCCGGGATGGCCGACCGCATCGTCGACCACACCGAGACACGGCTTGCCGAGTGGGACGACGGCGAGCAGATCAACGTCGAGGAGGAGATGACGACGGTGACCATCGACGTGATCCTCGACCTGATGATGGGCGTCGAACTCTCCCGCCAGCGACTGGACCACGTCCGCGAGCAGTTGGAGCCACTCGGCATGCGCTTCGAACCCAACCCCGTCCGGTTCGCGCTGCCGGAGTGGGTCCCTATGCCCGGCGACGCCGAGTTCGACGCCGCCGTCGACGAACTGGAGCGCGTCATCGACGAGATAGTCACCGAGCGGCGCGCCGAGATCCGGCAGGAGGACAGCACGGACGCGCCGATGGACTTCCTCTCGATCCTCGTCCGCGCCCAGGAGGCCGGCGACCAGACCGACCGCCAACTCCGCGACGAGATGATGACGATGCTGCTGGCGGGACACGACACCACCGCGTTGACCCTGACGTACACGTGGTACCTGCTGTCTCAACACCCCGAGGTCGAACGCCGACTCCACGAGGAGGTCGACGCCGTCATCGACGGTACCCGACCGACCGTCGACGACATCCGGGACCTGGAGTACACCGAGTGGGTGATCAAGGAGGCGATGCGGCTCTACCCGCCGGTGTACACCATCTTCCGACAGCCGACCGAGCCGGTCGAGGTCGGGGGCTACACCGTCCCCGACACCGCGTCGATCATGCTGCCACAGTGGGCGGTCCACCGCTCGGACCGGTACTGGGACGACCCGGAGACGTTCGACCCGGAGCGCTGGCGCCCCGAACGGGTCCGGGAGCGCCCCCGCTTCGCGTACTTCCCCTTCGGCGGCGGCCCGCGCCACTGCATCGGGAAACACCTCGCCATGCTGGAGGCCCGATCGATCATCGCGACGACGGCAAGCCGCTATCGCCTCGAGTTCGAGGGTGAGACGCCGCTCGAACTGCTCCCGACCCTGACGGCACACCCGAGAAACGGGATGCCGATGCGCGTCGAACGGCGCTAAGCGGCTGGGAACGACGGCAGAATCGGCGACACACCTTCCGGTCGAACGGAAGCGGCTTCGGGAGAAGTCCGCCCTCCCCGATTTGAACGGGGGGCAAGCCGATCTACAGTCGGCTGCTCTACCAGTCTGAGCTAAGGGCGGGCACTCCAACGTAGGTGGTGGTTTGGACTTAAGGGTTGTCTCTTCGATCGACGACGGCGACGTGTATCGCACGGTCGCGGGTCGACCGAGCGGTCGCTCCGCGGTCGAGAGTCGCCGGCGAGGTTGTGGGCCCCACCGGTCGGAATGCAGTGCTCGGCTTCCGAGCGTGGGTCCGAGCGGTGGCCTAATCCACAGGAGAACCCGCGATAAGGCTTCAGCTCTGCCAACGAGGTCATGCGTCTAGGTCGCCCGCTTCGAAACCGGTATGAGCCCGGGAAGAGGAACCTCTCGCGTGTCTATCGCCGCCGTCGAGGAGCGCGTGCCGCCGATGGCCGGACTGGCCGTCGCGGTGATCGCCGTCAGCACCAGCGCCATCCTGGTCCGCTGGTCGGACGCCCCGAGCGTCATCAAGGCGTTCTACCGGGTGCTGTTCACGACCGCCCTGTTGGTACCGTGGGCGCTGGGGCGCTACCGCGGGGAGTTCGGCCGGATGGAGCTCCGGGACGTGGGGCTCGCCGGACTGACCGGGCTCGCGCTCGCCCTGCACTTCGTCTCGTGGTTCGAGAGTCTGAACTACACCTCCGTCGCCGCCAGCGTCACGCTGGTCCAGACTCAGCCGCTGTTCGTCGCCGTCGGCGCGTGGGCGCTGCTCGACGAGCGACTCACCCGCCGGATGCTGGTGGGGATCTTCATCGCGCTGTTCGGCGCCGTCGCCATGTCGCTCGGCGACCCGCTGCTGGCTTCGGTGGGCATCGGCGACGCCGCGGGGCTGACGAACACGGGAGCGTTCGGGAACGCCCTCGCGGTCGTCGGCGCCGTCACCTCCGCGGCGTACGTCCTCGCCGGCCGCTCGCTACGACAACGCGTCTCGCTGGTTCCCTACGTCGTCGTGGTCTACCTCGCGTGTGCGGGCGCGCTGCTGGCCATCGCCGTGGCCCAGAACGCCCCGCTCGTGGACTACCCGCGCCGGGAGTGGCTGCTGTTCCTCGGCATGGCCATCGGCCCGGGTATCTTCGGCCACACCGTGATCAACTGGGCGCTCGCCCACGTCGAGTCGGGCGTCGTCTCGGTTAGCCTGCTGGGTGAACCGGTCGGCAGCACCGTGCTGGCGCTGCTGTTGCTCCCCGGGGAGATCCCGACGCCGACGACGGTGGCCGGCGGCGCCGTCGTCCTGCTCGGCATCTACCTCACCGCGGTCGCACGCGGCCATGACTGATCGCACATCGGCGGGTGGCGACGCACCCGACGGCGGCCCGGGTGACGACCGTCCCATCGATCCGGCGACGGCCCGCCGCTACGTCGCCGGCCACATCGGCCTGTTCGCCCTCACGCTCGGTCACGCGCTGCTCACGTGGCCGCTCCCGGAGGCGGCCGCGCTGTTCCTCGGCGGCGTCATCATCGCGTTCGCCGCGGAGGCGCCGTCGATCCGGGCGGGCCTGTTCACCCACTACCTCCGGCCGACGGTCGCGGGCGTCCCGGTCTCGATCCTCTTGGCGTGGCCCGCCGTGGTGTACCTCGCCGTCCGGGTGGCCTCGCTCGGCGTCGACGGCGCCGTCCCGGTTGCGGCGACCGCCGCGGTGCTGGCGACGCTGGCGGACGCGCTGGTGGAGCCGGGTGCTGTCGAGGACGGCGCGTGGGCCTACTCGGAACGGATCCCCGGGCCACGGCCGTACGGCGTCCCGTGGTGGAACGCCGCCGGCTGGCTCGTCATCGTGTTCCTCACGGCGCTGCTCCCGGCGGCGGTCTGAGACGCAACGAGGACCGCGGCCCGACCCAGTCTACTTCTCCAGGATCTCGCGCGTTCGATTGTGGCGCGACCGGAACATCGGCGCGAAGCCGACGACGCCGGCCGGCCCGAACAGCCGTCCGAGCGGCCCGAGTGGGAGTTCGTACTCCAGTCGGTCCTCGACGATGGTGGCCTCGCCGTCGGTCCGGAAGCGGTGGGTGTGCACCCAGCGCGGGAACGGCCCGCCGCGCATCTCGTCACGGAACCACGCTACGCCGTTTCCCTCCTCGCGGTCGGTGATCACGGACGTCCAGCGCTGGCGCGGGCCGACCCCGAACGGGCGCATCGACATGTCGATCTCGCTGCCCTGCATCAACACGTCGGGGTCGGCCTCGCCGTCCGGACCCCGGATCGCCTCGACTTCGAGGTTCATGAACCCGGGCGTGAGTGCCTCCAGTCCCTCCACCCGCGAGTGGAACGACCACACGTCCGCGAGCGGGGCGTCGACACGGGTACGGCGGGTGTAAACCGGCATGGCTCGACGTAGGGGCGGACGGGGCAAAACTCCGCGGGCTACCGGCCCTCGAGGAAGTCGCTCCGGAACGTGAGGTAGGTCAGCACGCACATGAACAGGATCGGCGGGAGCAACAGGAACGCCCACAGGGGCTGGGGGGCGACGACGACCGCCAGCGCGGCGACCGCCAGTCCCAACGCGAGAAACGGGAGCGTGGCGAGCACCGCACGCCGACGGTTCGCCGCGTCGGCTTCAGGCTGGGACGAGCGGGCGACGTCGCCGCCGTCGCTCACAGTCGGTCGGTGTCGATGGTGACGCCCGCCGGCGTCACTACCAGGAACCCCCGGAAGTGCGTCAGCGAACCGCCGTCGGCACGGACTTCCCGGGCGAACCCCGAAGCGAGGGTGTTCATGTCGCCCTCGACGGCGAGCATCAGCACGTTCCCCGATCGGACGGCGTCGATCCACTCCTGCGGGTCGGTCTCACCGTCGAGTACGCCGAGGACGACCTCGTCGGCGTCCGGGTCGTCGAGTTCCTCTTCGGCGCGGGCGAGGTCGAGGCCGAAATCGCTCATGACCACCCTTCGCCGCCGGGAGGTAAAAAAGGAGTCGGGGCCGGGGACTGTAGGGCCAACGTACTGAAACCGTTGGGGACACAAATCCGAGTATGGCTTGTAGCCACGAACTCGACGGGGAGTACCTCACGCGAAGCGACGGCGCCATTACCGATATCCACGGTTCGGGTGAGGGGTTCCGCATCGACGTCGTCGTCCCGTGTCCCGACTGCGGACAGACTCTCGAACTCACGATGGTCGAGGAGAGCCGCGAGGAGGTCGACGTCGACTTCCCGCTCGACGACGCCGAGATGGCCAACAGCTAAGCCGCCCCGCAGTACAGCGCGTTTACTCCTGATACGCGATGCGGACCTGCTCCCAGCGACCTTGCTCGACGAGGTGTTCCTGTAGCGTCCGTGCGTACTGCTCCAACAGCGCTTCGGCGTCCTCGAGTCGGTCCGAGCCGTCGTCGCCGCCGCCGAGGCCGAGTCCCTTCTTGACAGAGGAGAACATCCCGCCGTCGTCGTCGCCGCCACGGTCGCCCGCGGGACCGCCGGGACCGCCCATCGCCCCGCCCATCTTCTCCACTTCGGGCATGATCCCCGCGACCTTCGCCGTCTCGGGGACGATCCGGGCCGCGTCCGGGTCGTCGGCGTCGGCGATCTCGAACTCCGCGGCGGTCATGATCAGTCCCCACTCCTGGTTGGAGAACGGTGACTCCCGAACCTCGGCGGCGAACTGCTGATCGACGGCCATCCGCTCGCCCACGATGGCGTCGGTCCAGTTTGACTCGCTCATGACGCCCCCTATGCCGAGCGTGCGTTTCAGCGTTTCCCACGCCTCGACCGACACCGCCGCCCGCCGACCGCGCGTCGCCAGTGAAACGTACGCATAAGTTATGACGATGCCGCCTCTCAGTCCTCTGCGTTATCGCCGCGCTTTATACGCACTCCCAGTCAGCTTGCCTCCAGCACAACTCGGGTAGAAGCGCAAGCAAGCGTCGGGGTACCCGCCGCCGCCAGCCCAGTAAGTACTTATACCTCCACGAGGTCCGGGAGGGTACGGAGATGAGCCGAACTATCCGTCGCGTCGCGCTGTTCGCCCTCTACCAGTTGACCGTCCTGCTCGGGATCACGCTGCTTCCGGTCGCGTTGCTGACCCGGCGGCTCGGCGTCCCGCTGCCCCTCGGCCGGGCCGTCGACGGCACCAAGGCGGCCTACGAGGCGTCCAAGTAACTACGACCCCCCAGTTCTGTCGAGACAGCCGCCGTCAGCGGCGTCGCCGGGTTTCGACGCCGGCGGGGTTTCCCCGAAGGGGTGGCTTTATCAGCGTTCCCCGACAACGATTTCCCAATGCGAACACCTGCCCACCAGTCAGGTCTCGACCCGCTCACCGGCGATCAGTCCGACGTGTTCGGTCCGGAACTCGGCGAGTTCCCCGACGCGGACCAGCGCCGTGCGCAGGCCTCCACCGACGAGGGGATGAAGACCGGCACGACCACGGTCGGCATCAACGCCGGCGACGCCGTCGTGCTCGCCACGGACATGCGTGCGAGCATGGGCAACATGGTCTCCAGCAAGGACGTCCAGAAGGTGGAGCAGATCCACCCGACGGGCGCGCTCACCATCGCCGGCTCCGTCTCGGCGGCCCAATCCCTCATCGAGACGCTGAAAGCCGAGTCGAACCTCTTCGGGGTCCGACGGGGTAAGCAGATGTCGATGCAGGCGCTCTCGACGCTGACCGGCAACCTCCTGCGCTCGGGTGCGTTCTACATCGTCTCGCCCATCCTCGGCGGCGTCGACGACACCGGTCCGCACGTCTACTCCATCGACGCCCTCGGCGGCACGACCGAGGAGCAGTACGCCGTCTCCGGCTCCGGTTCGCAGTTCGCCCTCGGTGTGCTCGAACAGGAGTTCGAGGACGACATGGGCGTCGAGGCGGCCAAGACCGTCGCCACGAAGTGTATCAAGAGCGCGATGGAGCGCGACACCGCCTCCGGCAACGGCATCAACATCGCCGTCGTCACCGAGGACGGCGTCGACATCACGAACGAGAAGGACATCGACTCGCTGCTCTAAGTCGGTCCCCCGTCATCCAGTCGACGCAGTCCCGCGTTCTTCCGTTTTCACGCTCGCCAGCGCCGGCGCTACCACTCCGCGAACGTTCCCTGCAGCAGCGTCTCGCTCTGTTCGTAGATGTACTCCCGCTGGGTCGCCGTCACCGCCTCGGCGAACGCCTCGCCGTCGTCGAGCCGCGAGCGGACCCGATCGACCTTCCACGACGCCGGTGTGGTCCGGTTCTCGACGCGGTAGCGTAGCGGCGCGAGGTACTCCTCGGCCGCCGCCGCCGAGCAGCCCGCGGCTTCGAGGCCCGCCGCCGCGGCGTCGAGCAGGTCGTCGTAGATCGCGTCGAGGTCGGTCGTGTGCTCCCCGTCGGCGGTGATCCAGTCGAGGTCGGCCTCGATGCCGTCCCGCATCGCGCCGTAGAAGTTCGCCTCGGCGTCCGCCCAGTCGAGGTCCGCCACCGGGTGGCCGTGCTTGGGTAGCTGTTCCATCAGCCCGGCGAACGCCGCGAGGAACGCGACCGTGTCGGCGACGGTCGGCTGGCCCGGCAGCGGGCGGAACTCCAGTCGGGCGTTGGCCGACGAGCGCGTCGACCCCCCGAACACCGGCCGGACCCAGCGCCAGTAGGTGCCGTGCTTGGCCCGGAACGTCGGGAACTGGTCGTCGAAGCGGTCGCCACCCTCGTCGGCGGGGATCGGTACCACCACGTCGTCGTCGGCGATCCGGTCGACCGCCGTCTCGACGCTGTCGAAGTCCCGGGGGAACCTGACTTTCCGGGCACCGTCGGCGTTCAGCACCGACTCGAACACGGCGATCCGGTGTTCCATGTACGCCTCCTCGAGGATCGTCTCGGCGTCGACGCCATCGGCGTAGAGGTCGGGGGGGAAGAACGGCGCGTTCACCCCCAACGCGAGCAGCGGGCCGGCGATCCGGAGCGCGTAGGTGTGGTGGCGGGGCAGGTCGGTCGCACGGCTCATCTGGTAGTGGGGCTGGATCGACGTGATGAGGCTCTCGGGCATCACCGTCTCGGCCTCGATGTCGACGTTTGGGGCGTCGACGGTCAGCGGCGTCTCCAACTCCTCGCCGTTGGCCATCGCGTGGTAGCGAACGGCATCGCTCATGTTTGCGGCCACACGGACGCCGTCGTCGAGCACGCTGTCGGTGAGGTACTCCCGGGCGGTCTCGCCGGCGGGCGGGATGGTCCAGATGCCGTCGCTGACCAGCCGCATCCCCTCGGCTTTGGTGCAGTCCCGCGCGTTCTGGAGGTGCGACCGGACTTCGGCGGCTTGGGCGGCCATCCCGTAGCCGTTGAACGGCTGGGGGCTGGTGGTCATCTCGGCGTTGTGCAGCCCCAGTTCCTTCTCGAAGTCGATCAGGTCGAACAGCCGCCGCGGGACGCGCATCAGCGTGCAGTCGGTGGCCTCGTCGTCGGCCCAGCGGCCGTCGGCGGCGGCGTAGAACTCGTACTCCAAGCCGACCACCGAGCGGTGGTTGTCGAAGGCGCCGTCCCGGAGCAGCGACTTCACCACCTCGGCGTCGCCGGCGGCCCGCTCGGCGAACGCCTCGGCGTCGACGGCGTCCAGCTCCCGCACTCGGTCGGCGAGTGTCCGGTCCATACGGGAGTCAGTCGGCGTCGACACCCAAGAATCCGTGGGCCGACGACGAGTCGGCGGCCTTTTGCCCCGGATGCGCCTATCCCGGGCGAATGCAGTTCGCCGCCTTCGCCGACCGTGCCGCCGAACTGGAGGCCGAACCCGCCGACCTCGAGACCGTCTCGCTGGTCGCGGCCCTGTTCCGGGCGGCCGACACCGACGAACTCCCCGTCATCGCGCGCTTCCTCATGGGCCGGGTGTTCCCGGGCTGGGACAGCCGGACCCTCGACATCGGCCCGCGCCTCTGTTACGCGGCGCTGGCGAAAGCCGCCGGCACGAACGTCACCGCCGACGACGTGGAGGAGCGACTGGCCGACGAGGGGGAGATCGGTGTCGTCGCCGCCGGCCTCGACCTGGGCGGTCAGCAGGGACTCGCTGCCTTCGCCGCGGGCGGGGGCGACGCCGGCGGCGACGACGGACCCACGCTCGCCGAGGTCGACGACGCGCTCCGCGAGGTCGCCGCCGCCGAGGGTGCCGGCAGCGAGGACACCAAACTGGCGACCCTGTTCGGCCTCTTCTCCCGCGTGAGTGACGACGAAGCACGCTACCTCGCCCGACTCGTGCTGGGGGAGATGCGCCTCGGCGTCGGCGAGGGGACCGTCCGCGACGCCATCAGCGAGGCGTTCGAGGTCGACGCCGAACTGGTCGCCGACGCCCTGCAGGTGAGCAACGACTACGGCCTCGTCGCCGAGGTCGCCCGCGACGAGGGCGAGGACGGCCTCAGCGAAATGGGCCTTACCGTCGGCCGCCCGGTCCAGTCGATGCTCGCACAGGCCGGCACCGTCACCGGCGCGCTGGAGTCCTGGGAGGAAGTGGCGGCCGAGATCAAGTTCGACGGCGCGCGCGTGCAACTCCACCACCACCCCGACGGGATCGCCCCGCCCGCCGCCGGCCGTGAGCCGACACCCGACGACCCAACGGTTCGGCTCTACTCCCGGAACACCTCGGAGGTGACCGACGCGCTCCCCGAGATCCGGGAGTTCGCCGAGGAACGCCTCGACGCGCCGGCGATCCTCGACGGCGAGGTCGTCGCCGTCGACGACGACGGCGGCCCCCTCCCGTTTCAGGAGGTGCTGCGGCGGTTCCGCCGGAAACACGACGTGGATCGGATGCGCGAGGAGGTCGAACTCGAACTCCACGCGTTCGACTGCCTGCTCGACGGCCGCGCGGGCGACGGCACCGACGGTGGAGAGGGAGCCGACCTGCTCGACTCGCCGTTCCGGGAGCGCCACGACCACCTGACCGACCTCCTGCCCGACGCCGCCAGCGAAGTCCTCTACAGCGACGACGCCGGGGAAGTGGAGGCGTTCGAGCAGGAAGCGCTCGACGCCGGCCACGAGGGGATCATGCTCAAACGCCCCGCGTCGACGTACACCCCCGGCGACCGGGGACAAGACTGGCTCAAGCGCAAGCCGGACGTGGAGACCCTCGACTGCGTCGTCATCGGTGCGGAGTGGGGAGAGGGCCGGCGGGCCAACGAGTTCGGAACGTTCCTGCTCGCCGTCGGCGCCGACGAGGGCTACGAGACCGTCGGCAAGGTCGCCACGGGGATCACCGACGAACGACTGGCCGAACTCACTGAACTTCTCGAACCCCACGTCGTGAGCGAGGACGGCCAGACCGTCGAGTTCCGGCCCGAGGTCGTCTTCGAGGTCGGCTACGAGGAGATCCAGGAGTCGCCGACCTACGGCGCCGGCTACGCGCTGCGGTTCCCGCGGTTCGTCGAGGTCCGGGACGACAAGACCCCCGCCGACGCCGACACCGCCGAGCGCGTGGAGCGCCTCGCGGGCGGCGTCGACGGCGAGGACGACGCTTGAGGCTCGGCCGGGAAGCGTACGCCTAAGGCCGGCCCGACCCGACCCGGAGCCATGACGGTTCGCCACGACGGCCTGCAGGTGACGTGGTACGGCTACGCGACGACCCGCATCGAGACGGAAGGGGGCTTCGTCGCCTACCTCGATCCGGGGCGCTACGGCGTCCTCACCGGCGACTGGACCCCCGTCGGCGGCGGGAACCCCAAGGAGGCGGCCCACCCGCGGGCGACTGACTTCCGCCCGGAGGACGCCGATCTGGTCTGTGTCACCCACGACCACCACTACGACTCCGACGGCATCGAGCGCGTCGCGAACGAGGAGACGACCGTCGTCGTCTACGAGGGAGTAGACCCGGCCGGGATCGGCCGCGACGTGGGCCCGGTCGAGGAGCTACCGGGCGAGGTCGTCCGGACCGGCGAGGCGGACCACCTCGCCGTCGACGGCGTCGACGGGGGCGACGTGGACGTGTGGTCGGTCCCGGCATACAACGACCCCGCCGGCCCGCGCGCCGACGCCGACGGAACCGTCCCGCACCCGAAAGGGTTCGGCGTCGGCTATCGGCTCTCGATCGGCGGGACCTCGGTGTTCTGGCCGGGCGACAGCGACGCCCTCGACGCGTTCGCGGAGCTCTCGGTCTCGCTGTTCCTCGCGAACATCGCCGGCACCGTCGTCAGCACCGCCGCGGAGTCCGCCGACCTCGCCGAACGGATGGACCCCGATCTGGTGTTGCCGGTCCACTACAACACGATCGAGGCGCTCCAAGCCGATTCAGGGGCGTTCGCGCGTGACGTCGCCAAACGGGGAGTACCCGTCGTGCTCGACGAACGGGAAGGATAGATCGACGGCCGTTAGTGGGCAGTCTCGCCTGCCGGCGCCTCCATCGACTCGATCTCGAGGATCAGGACGCTCGCGGTCGCGTCCTTGCCGTCGACGGTCCCCTCGACGACTAGCGCCGACAGCGGCGTCGGGCCCGCACGCACGTGGTCGCCCTCGTGGAACTCGTTGACCGAGCCACGGAGGTGGAGTTCGGCCCGGCAGAGGTCGGGGTTGTGGACGCTGGAGAGGCGGATCTCCTCGACGTTCACGCCCGTCACCGGCTCGCCGTCGTGGCTGAGCGGCACCGACGCCGGCTCGTCCATCTGCTGGACGTCGAGGGCGTCGAAGGCGTTGGTCGTCGGCTTGTACCCACCCTTCGGGCCGGGGACGCCCTCGACCAACTGGAGAGCCTTCAGGCTCTGCATCTGGTTCCGGATCGTGCCGGGGTTGCGCCCGACCTCCTCGGCGATCGTTTCGCCCTTGACTGCCGACTCCTGCTGGCCGTGAAGGTTCACGAGCGCTCTGAGTATCGTGCGCTGGCTCGCGGTGAGCTCTATCGAAGACATTTGTTGATCGGTTACCGGTGGAAGTACATAAGGATACGGGCACCCGTCGAAACGTGGAGGGATTCGTCAACGAAACACGGGAATCGACAGTAACTGTCCAAAAATCTCGTCGGATATACACGGCCGTTCCGGGCTGAACGACAGGCCTTTGGCGCCGCCGGGAGCAGGTCCGACCATGAACGGCAAACGCGTGCTGGTCACCGGCGGCGCGGGGTTCATCGGCTCGAACCTCGCGAACCACCTCGCGGCCGACAACGAGGTCATCGCGCTGGACAACTGCTACCTCGGGACGCCGGAGAACCTCGACGAGGACGTGATCTTCGCCGAAGCCGACGTGCTCGACGACGAGCTCCCGACCGACGTCGACGCCGTCTTCCACCTCGCGGCGCTCTCCTCCCGGCAAATGCTGGAGGAGAACCCCCGGCAGGGCGCCCGCGTCAACATCGAGGGGTTCGTCAACGTCGTCGAACAGGCGATGGCCGACGGCTGTGACACCTTCGTCTACGCCACCACCTCCTCCATCTACGGCAGTCAGGAGGAACCTTGCACCGAGGAGATGCCCGTGGAGGCGTCGACGGGCTACGACGCCTCGATGATGGGCCGTGAGCGCTACGCGGAGTACTACTCGGACTTCCACGACCTCACGCTCGCCGGGATGCGGTTCTTCTCGGTCTATCAGGGCTACGGCGGCAACGAGGGCCACAAGGGCGAGTACGCCAACACCATCTCGCAGTTCGCCGACGCCATCGCCGACGGCGAGTCGCCGGTGCTGTGGGGCGACGGCAGCCAGACCCGGGACTTCACCCACGTGACCGACATCGTCCGCGGCCTCGAACTCGCCGCCGAGAACGAACTGGACGGCATCTACAACCTCGGCGTCGGCAACCCCTACACCTTCAACGAGATGGTCGACATGATCAACGACGAACTCGGCACCGACGTGGCCCCCGAGTACGAGCCGGTGCCCATCGAGAACTACGTCTACCACACCCACGCCGACGCCTCGAAGTTCAAGCAGGCGACGGGCTGGGAGCCGGAGATCAGTTTCGAGGAGGGCGTCTCGATGGTCTGTGAGCCGTACAAGGGGCGGGAGACCGGCGAGCAGGAGCGCGAGCGCGTCCGGGAGTAGCAGTTCGGGAGCGCCCGACGGAGCGCCGACTTTATCACCGTCAACCGTCCGACTCCGTACATGCGCGTCGAGAACTCCTTCATCCCCGTCCGGGGCGTCGGCGAGTCCACCGAGCGGCGCCTCTGGGACGACGGCGTCACCCACTGGGACGACTTCCACCCGAGCGCCGTCGGCGCGAAGACCGGCGAGAACATCGAGACGTTCATCGACGAGGCCCGGCCGCGCCTCGACGCCGGCGACGCCGCCTTCTTCGACGACGCCTTCCCCTCCGGCGAGCGCTGGCGACTCTACGAGAACTTCCGGGATTCGGCATGCTTCTTCGACATCGAGACCACCGGGCTGGATCACGACCGTAACGACGTGACGACGGTGTCGTTCCACCGCGACGGCGAGACGACGACGCTCGTGCAGGGCGACGACCTCACGCCCGGGAACGTCCGTGCCGAGTTCGACGCCGCCGACCTGTTGGTGACGTTCAACGGCAAGCGCTTCGACGTGCCGTTCCTCGAGGCCGCGCTGGACCTCGACGTGGACACCGCCCACCTCGACCTGATGTACACCTGCAAGAAGCTGGGTCTCTCGGGCGGGCTGAAGCCGATCGAGCAGGAGATCGGGATCGAACGCGACCGCCCCGACATCTCCGGCCGCGACGCCGTCCGCCTCTGGAAGGAACACGAGCGCGGCGAGGACGGCTCGCTGGAGACGCTGATCTCCTACAACCGCGAGGACGCGGTGAACCTCCGGACGCTGGCTGACGAGGCGACCGAACGACTCGACCGGCGGACGTTCCCCCGGCGCTGAGTCCGCTCGGCCGTCGGTCCTACCGAACGATGTCGCCGATCCGCCGCGGTTCGCCGGAGATGGCCGGCTCCTCCTCGACGATCTTCAGCACCTCGTGGTCGGTCACGTCGGGGAACGACTTCCCGGTCGCGTCCTCGATCAGGGCTTTCTCCAGTCGGAACTCGGTTCCCTCGTAGACGACGTCGACGCCTTCCTCGTCGAAGGAAAGTGCAGTCATACCCGTCGGTACCGCCTCGGGAGGGTTAACCTCACCTTTCGAGTCCGGGCGCGGGCCGCCGCCTGACGGGGGTACCTCCCTGATCCCGTACATGTGTCTGACGGAGTGTTATTATGTGTGGAGAACTCATGAGCCGGTATATGTCGCTCCGTCAGGACCCGCTCGACGAACTGTCCATCCCCAGCGGTACCGTGGTCGAGGAACACGACCTCGTCACCGACGGTGACGTGCTGGTCGGTGGGCAGTCGACCGTCGAGTTCGGGGTCCGCGGTCGCTCGGTCGCGGCCGGCGAACGGAGCAGTTTCGGCGGCCACATCGAGGCCGAGAACGACTGTCGACTGGACATGTGGACCGACGTGGACGGCGACGTGCTCGTCGGCGAGGACGCCTACCTCGGTGAGCGAACCCGGATCGGCGGTCAACTCATGGTCTCGGGCGACCTCGACATCGGCGACGACGTGGACATCGAGGAGGGGTTCGAGGCCAACGGCTGGATCACCATCCGGAACCCCATGCCGACGCTGGTGTTCTACTTCATCGTGCTCTCCCAACTGCTCCGGTTGGGCGAGGAGGAGGCCGCAGACGACCTCGCGTACGCGCTGGCCGACGGCGGCGAGGCCGAGCAGGCGCCGCTCGTGATCCCGCGGGGCTCGTCGGTCTCCGACGACGCGTGGCGCGTCTCGACCCCCGCGAGCATCGGCACCGACTGCCGGCTCCACGGGAACGTCCGGGCCACCGAGGTCAGCGTCGACGAGCGCTCGGAGCTGTTCGGCAGCATCCGGGCCCGCGGCGACGTCCACCTCCACTCCGGCAGCGTGATCCACGGCGACGTGACGACCCGCGACGGCGCCGTCACCATCGAGGCGGGCGCGAACGTCCGCGGGGACATCTCCTCGGTCGACCTGCGGGTCCACGAGCACGCCAACGTCGAGGGGACGATGCGCGCCGACGGGGAGATCCAGTTGGTCCAGAGCGACGCCGACGGGGCGGTCGGCGAGAACCCACAGGAGCACACGCCGAACTTCTGAGTTGAGACGCGCCGCGAGCGCCCGAATCGGGAGCGCCGGGGAGCGTGGTCGTCGTCGAAGTGAGCGCGGGGGACGACCGATCGGCGCGATATCGGCAGTCGTTGCTTCATTACCCAAGTGTTAACGTCGTCCCTAGACGGGTCTAAACTGATGGACAGACGGACTTTCGTGTCGGCGAGCATTGCGGCGTCGGTGAGTGTACTAGCGGGGTGTAGCAGCGGGGGGGCGTCGACGGACGGAACGGCGAGTCCGGTAGCGACCGACGACCCTACCGAGCAACGTACCGAGACACCGACGGCGGAACCTACCGAGACGCCGACGGAAGCGCCACCGGAAACGTCGACGTCGGAGAGCGAAACGACGACAGCGAGCGGGGAGAGACATCCGGCTGCACGAGTCAGCTACGAGTTCTACAGCCGACTCCTCGACAGTGATCTGGACGCCGCGAACGAGTTCGTGCATCCAGAGACCCCCGACTCCGACTACCTCCCGGTGACCGAAGAGAACCTGGGGGACACCGAAGGGGTGACGCTAATCGACGCCCGGGTCGACGAGACCGACGGGGAGTTCGCTTACGTCGAGGTGACACTCGGGAACGAAGGGGAATCGCCGAGGGAGGTGGTCATCACCCTCCGGACCTACGACGGCGAGTGGCGGGTCTGGGCGTCCTACGACGACCGCTAAGGGCCGTTCCCCGTACTGTCGGTGACTCGTCCACCCGTCGCGAAGACCCGACCGAAAGGCAGTTCCCACCGTCCGTTAAACCAGACCCCAAGGAATGCTCTCGGTCGCGCTCGCGGGGAAACCCAACGCCGGCAAGTCCACGTTCTTCCAGGCCGCCACCCGGGCCGACGTGGACGTGGGGAACTACCCGTTCACGACCATCGACCCGAACCGCGGCGTGAGCCACGTCCGGACCGAGTGTCCCTGTCTCGCCCGCGACGAACGCTGTGACAGCGACAACTGCCGCGACGGCAAGCGCTACGTCCCCGTCGAACTGCTCGACGTGGCCGGCCTCGTCCCCGGCGCTCACGAGGGCCGCGGGCTTGGCAACCAGTTCCTCGACGCACTGACCGACGCCGACGTGATCCTCAACGTCGTCGACGCCGCCGGTGCGACCAACGCCGAGGGCGAACCCGTCGAGGTCGGCACCTACGACCCGACAGAGGAGGCGACGTTCATCGAGGAGGAGATGGACCGCTGGCTCGCCGGCATCGTCGAGCGCAACTGGGAATCCGTCGAGCGGAAGTCACGCTCGCCGGACTTCGACATCGACGAGGCGCTCCACGACCTGCTCACCGGCTTCGGCGCCGACGAGTACGACGTGACCGCCACGCTCCGCGGGATGGAGTACCCCGAGAACCCCCGCCGCTGGGAGGACGACCATCGCGAGACGCTCGCCCGGGACCTCCGGGCACGTACCAAGCCCATCGTCCTCGTCGCCAACAAGATCGACATCGCGCCCCCGGAGAACGTCGAGGCGCTCCGGGAGACCGACAAGCCCGTCGTTCCCTGTACCGCCGACGGCGAACTCGCGCTCCGAAACGGCGCCGACGCGGGGATCATCGACTACGACCCCGGCGACGCCGACTTCGACATTCTCGGCGACGTGAGCGACCAACAGGAGCAGGGTCTCGAGAAGATCCGGGAGACGATGGCCGAGTACGGCGGCACGGGGGTCCAACAGTCCCTGAACGAGGCCGTCTACGGTCTGCTGGACCGGATCACCGCCTACCCGGTTCAGAACGAGTCGAAGTGGACCGACGGCACCGGAAACGTCCTCCCCGATGCCTTCCTGCTCCCGCGCGGGTCGACCCCGAAGGACCTCGCCTTCGCTGTCCACTCGGACATCGGCGAGGGCTACCTCCACGCCGTCGACGCCCGCGCGGGGCGCCGGATCGGCGAGGACCACGAACTGGAGGAGGGCGACGTGATCAAGGTCGTCTCCACCGCGTCATGACGGGGGAACACGGCGACGCCGACACCGCCGCCGGCGCCAACGCCGAGACGCCGATGGAGGGCTCGATCGTCGGGGAGTTCCGCACCAAGGACGGTCGCTGTGTCGTCGCCGAGGACCGCCTCCGCATCCAGTCGGGCCGGCGTGGGCGTATCGGTACGGTCCGGGAGGCGCTGACCGACGACTCGATCCCGGCGATCCGTCGGGCCGGCGTCGCCCTGTTCCTGGTCGCTGCCGTCGTCGGCGTCGTGCTGGCGGTCCGGACGCTCCCCGTGTGGCTCGTCGGCGGCGTCGCCGGCCTCTTGCTCGCGCGGTTCGCGTGGAACCGGCTCCGCGGGCCCGCACCCGAAGGCGAGGTGGTGATCCACTTCGACGCCATCGAGGGCGTCGAGCCCGAGTACGGCCTCCCGCTGCTGACCCGTCCGCGGTTCGTCGTCCGCTACCGCTCGGAAGGTGGCGTGAAACGGCGCTACGTCCTCACGCCCTCGCGGCTCTACGGCTTCGGCGCCTACGGGCGCGGCAAGGACCTCTTCGCCGAGAAGGGGCTGCTGGCTCAGAGTGAGGACGGCGACGCCTGATCCGGGGGCGACACCGCGAAACACCGATATTCCCGGAGCGCCCAGTCCGTCCATGACCGACCTGACGGCCGATGGCCCGCTCTCGCTGTCAGCCGACGCCGCCCTCCTCCTCGTCGACTTCCAGACCGGCTTCGACGCCGACGGCTGGGGCGAGCGCAACAACCCCGACGCCGAAGCCCGCGCCGCTGATTTACTCGCGGCGTGGCGCGAGGCCGACGCCCCCGTCGTCCACGCGCGCCACGACTCACAGGAAGCGGGCTCCCCGCTCCGCAGCGACGGGGCGGGGTTCGCCTGGAAGCCCGAAACCGCGCCCGAGGACGACGAGCACGTCGTCACCAAGCAGGTCAACGGCGCGTTCCTCGGGACGGACCTCGACGACTGGCTCGGCTCGCAGGGCGTCGAGACGCTCGTCGTCTGCGGGCTCACCACCGACCACTGCGTCTCGACGACGACCCGGATGGCCGAGAACCGCGGCTACGCGGTCACGTTGGTCGCCGACGCCTCGGCGACGTTCGCCCGAGAGGGGCCGGGGGACATCGAACTCACCGCCGAGGAGAACCACCGCGCTGCGCTGGCGGAGCTGTACCGGGAGTTCGCCGACGTACGAGACGCTGCGTCCGTCATCGACGCGCTGGCGTGATCGGTGGGCCCGGCGGCGGCGACGTCACCGACGCGAGGGCCCACCAGGGGAGGCCACGTGACTGGCAGGCGCGCCGGGGTTCAATACCCCGCCCCCGCATAGGGGTGACGAGAACGCAGCGGAACGGAACTGCAGGGAAACAGACGATGGGAACTCAACACACACTATCGGCGGTGATCGCGTGACAGTAACCGAATCACCCCCGGAATCGACGTGTACCGTCCGGCTCGAACGACGGGGCGGGCGCGGCGACGCGGGCGCACGGGCGCTGGAACGACAGCTCCGGGAGATTCCCGGCGTCAGCGACGTCGATGTCTCGTTCCGGACGGGGAGCGCGCGGATCACCTACGACGGGAGCGTCACCTCGGAGGAACAGCTTCGGGACGCGGTTCGGGACCGCAACGTCTCGATCGAACCGGAGCCGGCGGCGACCGACGACGCGACGGACCGCTCGACACTCCGGCAGGAGGCCGTGTTCGTCGGCCTGACGCTGGTGGGCATGGTGACTGGCCTGCTGACGGGCGTACTCGGCGGACCGTCGCTCCTCGCGTGGGCGGGCTACGGCGTCGCCTACGTCTTCGGCGGGTGGTACGGCCTGAAGGGCGCGATCCAGACGCTGCGCCACCGGGCGGTCGACATCGACCTGCTGATGATCGTCGCCGCGGTGGGCGCGCTCTCGATCGGCGCCCCGTTCGAGGGGGCGATGCTCCTCTTCCTGTTCTCGCTGTCGAACACCCTCCAACACTACGCGATCGGCCGTTCGCGCCGGGCGATCAAGTCCCTCGTCGAGATGCGCCCCGACGAGGCCCAGGTGCTACGTGACGGCAAGGAGGTCACCGTCCCCATCGACGAGGTCGCCGTCGGCGACGTGTTCGTCGTCCGACCCGGGGACAAGATCCCGCTCGACGGCGTCGTTCAGTCCGGCGAGGGGACCGTCGATCAGGCCTCGCTCACCGGCGAGTCCATCCCGGTTCCGAAAGAGCCCGGCGAGGAGGTGTTCGGCGGGACGATCAACGAGAGCGGCAGCCTCGAAATCGAGGTCACCCGGCAGGCCCACGAGTCGGCGATCAGCCGCCTCATCAACATGGTCGAGCGCGCACAGAGCGAGAAGGCCCCGACACAGCGGCTGATCGACCGACTCGAACAGCCGTACGTCCTCGGCGTGTTCGCGCTCACGATCGCGGCGATCGCGGTTCCGTTCGCCCTCGGGAGCGCGTTCGAACCGACGTTCTACCGCGCGATGACGCTCATGGTCGCCGCCTCCCCCTGTGCGGTCATCATCTCGACGCCGGCGGCAGTGCTCTCGGCCATCGCCTCCGGAGGGAGGCAGGGTGTGCTGTTCAAGGGCGGCGAACACGTCGAGACCGCAGCACGCATCGACGCCGTCGCGTTCGACAAGACGGGGACGCTCACGCAGGGCGACACGAAGCTGACCGACGTGTTCGTCCGTTCGGCCGGCCCAGGCGAGACGCTGACCGAGGACGACCTGCTCGCCACCGCGGCCGCGGTGCAGGCCCGCTCCGAACACCACCTCGCTCGGGCGACGGTGCAAGCGGCCGACGAACGATCACTCGACGTCGACGGCGCGGATCGGTTCCAGTCCGTCGCCGGGAAAGGGGTCAGCGCGGTCGTCGACGGGACCACCACCCACATCGGGAACCGCAGCTACTTCGAGACCGTCCTCGGCGACGCGGCCATCGACGGCCTCGAACCCGGCCTCGACCGACTCCGAACGCTGGAGGCAGAAGGGAAAACGAGCGTCATCGTCGCCCGGGAGCGCGGGGACGACGTGAGCGTGGTGGGGTGGCTCGCGTTCACCGACGCGGTCCGGCCCAACGCCGCCGAGATGATCGAGGACCTCCGCGAACTCGGGGTGGAACACATCGTCATGCTCACGGGCGACAACGAGCGCGTCGCACAGCGCATCGCCGACGAGGTCGGCATCGACGAAGTGCAGGCGGAACTGCTGCCCGAGGAGAAGGTGGCGACGATCGAACGGCTGGTCGAGCAACACGAGAACGTGGCGATGGTCGGCGACGGCGTCAACGACGCGCCGGCGCTCGCCACGGCGACGCTGGGCGTGGCGATGGGCGGGGCCGGGACCGACGTGGCACTCGACACCGCCGACGTGGTGCTGATGGGCGACGACCTCAGCAAGATCCCCTACATCCTCAGCCTCGGACGAAAGACCCGACGGACGCTGACAGTCAACCTCGCCATCGCGTTCGGGGCGATCGGACTCATGGTGGGGACGATCCTGCTCCGGGGCATCCCGCTCCCGCTCGCAGTGGTCGGCCACGAGGGGTCGACGGTGATCGTCTCGCTGAACGGTCTCCGACTGCTCGGCTTCCGCGGGGACTGAGTGCCACGCCGAGAACGGGGCCGCGCCCGCGATACCCTACTTCCGGAGGCGGGCGGTCGCCGTCTCCCCCGACTCGTCGACGGTGAGTAGCCCGTCCTCGGTCAGGTCCGAGAGGAGGCCACGGAGCCACTCGCGGCCGTGTTCGCCCTCCGGCGCGTAATCCACGCGGATGCGGTGGCCGATGGTGTCGAGGGCGAGTTCGTCGTGTTCGCCGAGGAGTCGGACCACGCGCCCGCGGAACTGTCGGCGGCTGCCCTCGAAACTCGGCTGGGTCGGCACGTCCGGCGCGGTGAAGTCGCCGCTCTCGTAGGCGTGACACCAGGTGCGCCACGGGCAGCCTGCCTCGTCACAGGAGGGGGATTTCGTGCAGGCCACCCCACCGAGTTCCATGATCGCGTTGTTCCAGACGCGGGACTCACCCTCGGGCATCAGCTCCCGGGCTGCCTGCTCGAAGGCGTCGTCGTCGTCGGGCACGTCGAAGGCGCGGTAGGTGACGCGCTCGACGTTCGTGTCGACGACGGCGTTCCCGTTGTTGAACGCGAAGGAAGCGACGGCGTTGGCGGTGTAGGGGCCGACGCCCATCAGCTCCTGTAGCTCCTCGGGCGTCTCGGGGTACTCGCCGCCGTAGTCGTCGACGACCTGCCCGGCGGCCTCGTGGAGGTACTTCGCGCGGTTGTTGTAGCCCAGCGAGTGGTCGGTCCAGAACCCCACCACGTCGCTCCGGTCGGCGTCGGCGAGGGCGTCGACGGTCGGCCAGCGGTCACGGAAGTCCTCCCACGCCGAGACCACGCGGTCGAGTTGGGTCTGCTGGCTCATCACTTCGCTGACGTGGATCTCGTAGGCGTCGTCGGTCTCGCGCCACGGGAACGGCCGGTGGTCCGCCTCGTACCACTCGATCAAGGCCTCTCGGACGGCGTCGAGGTCGAGGTCGGGCGGGAGCGGCGAGTCGGCGTCCTCGGTCATGGCTGCGAATCGGGTCGGGGGTCGCTTATGCGGCGCGGTCGCGGGCCGGGCGTCGCGGGGCGGACGTTACACGCCAAGCGTCGCTGGTCGGCCCGAGCAGTGCCGAAAAAGAACCGCTGGGTCGCCGAGTCGCCGAGTCGACTGCTTAGGGTTCGAGCCGGTCGGGGTCGCGCGGGAAGAGGATCGCCTCCTTGACGTTGTCGAGGTCGGCGAGACCCTTGATCAGGCGGTCGATACCCAGCCCGTAGCCGCCGTGGGGCGGCGCGCCGTAGCGGAACGCGTCGAGGTAGAACTCGAAGTTCTCGGGGTTGACGCCCTGCTCCTCCATGACCTCGATCAGGCGGTCCACGTCGTGTTCACGCTGGCCGCCCGAGGAGAGTTCCTCGCCGCGGTAGATGAGGTCGAACTTCCGGGAGGCCACGTCGTCGCCCTCGACGCCCTGCTTGTAGTAGAACTTCTCCTCGGGGTAGCCGACGACGAAGATTGCGGGGTGGCCCTGCTCGGCGAAGTGCTCGCCGAGCAGTCGCTCGCCCTTCGTGTCGAGGTCGGTCGGGTCGTCGGGGAAGTGGCCGAACTCCTCTTCGAGGATGTCGAGCGCCTCGTCGAAGGTCAGGCGCGGGAACGGCTCCTCGGGGAGCACGGGGTCGGCGTCGAGCAGTTCGAGTTCGCGCTGGGCGTTCTCCTGGACCGCCTCGATGGCCGCGCGGAGGGACTCCTCCTGAACGTCCATCACGTCGTGGTGGTCCTCGATGTAGCCCAGTTCAACGTCGAACATTGCGATCTCGGAGACGTGCCGCGAGGTGGCGAACTCCTCGGCACGGAAGGCGTGACCGACCTCGAACAGTCGGTCGAAGCCGGCGGCGACGAGCAGCTGTTTGTAGAGCTGCGGGCTCTGGGAGAGGTAGGCCTCCTTGTCGTAGTAGACGACGGGGAACAGGTCCGCGCCACCCTCGGCGCCGGCCGTCGAGAGCGCGGGCGTGTCGACCTCCTCGAACTCCTCGTCGTAGAAGTACTGCTTCATCGCCTCCATCGCCTTCGAGCGCAGCGAGAACACCGCGCGGGTCTCCGGGGTGCGCACGTCGAGGTGGCGGTTGTCGAGCCGCGTCGAGAGGTCAGCGTCCACGTCCTTCGAGATCTCCATCGTGGGCGCTTCCTTGGCTTCGCTGATCACGGTCAGGTCAGTCGGGACGAGTTCGACGCCGCCGGGAGCCTGATCGGTCTCTGAAACCTCGCCGCCCAGTTGGACGACCGTCTCACGGTCCAGTTCCTCGGCCTCGGCGAACAGTTCCGGCTCGCGGTCCTCCTTGAAGACGGCCTGCATGGTCCCGGTCCGGTCCCGGACCATGACGAACAGGATGCCGCCCAGGTCACGGGTGTCGTGGACGTGGCCCGCGATGGTGGTCGTCTCGTCCTCTGCCGATACGTCGTCGATGTAGGTGCGTTCGAGCATTCGTGTGTCGGTGCCGGCTACCCGCCGGCTGAGGGTTGTCTGAGTGCTGTGTGGTCGGGCGTCGGTCGAAGGAAGATACTGGTGTGCCTGCTCACGCAGGCGTATTGGTCGCGACGGGCGACTGACTGCCCACTCGACGGCCGGCGATGGACGTGCTGGGGCGGCGTGGAGTCGCCATCTCGTGTCTCCGAATCCGCCGGACGGGCGCAAAACGGTTTCGATGGCTCGTCGGCCGTCGACGGGGACTGTCGCCGACGCCCGACCGTCGACGGGGACTGTCGCCGACGCCGAACCGTCGCCGCCGGGCGAGCCACCCCACGCCGCCGAGGAAGCCACAAACCGTATTCGGCTCCCGCCGAACCACCGACTATGAGCCTCGACGACCTCGACGAGAACGTCACTGCGAACTACACCGCGCTGGGCGAGGAGACGACGGTGGAACTCGACCCGGAGACCCGAAACGAACTGGCGATGCTGTCGGCGGCGATGGGCACCGACACCGACGAACTGCTCCGCCGCGGCGTCCACGCGCTGTTCCAGCAGGCCGTCCGCAGCGGGAACCTCGACTTCCACCTCCGCAGCGGCTACGACGTGACCTACGACGAGTACCTCGCGGGGACGACCTACGAGGAGATGACCGGCGCCGACCGCTACCCCGAGCGCGACGACGAGCGCCGCTACCAGATGTAAACCTCGCCTTTTGCTGCGGTCGGCGCCGGAGGCGCCTCCCTAGCAAAAGCTCGATCAAAAGCCTCCTCACTCCCGATGGTCGTTCGTCGGCCCGCTCGCTCCCGCTGGTCGCTCGCGGTACACGGCCTCGCAGCCGGCCGCACCGCGCCGCGACCTCAGTTCTCCGCAGCCGCCGCACGGCCCCGCTCGTTCCACAGTCGGACCGCGACCATCGACGCCGCGTAGACGGCGATAGCGACGAGTACGATCGTTCCCCCGGCAGCCACGTCGAAGAGGTACGAGAGCGTCACCCCCGAGAGCGTGGCGAACAGGCCCGCACCCACGCCGCCGGCGACCGACCGCTTGAACCCCCGAGCCGGCGCCGCCGCGGCGGTGGGGATCACCAGCATCGCGGCGACGAGGATCACGCCCATGATCTGCATCGCGGCGACGACGACCACGGCCGTCAGCACCGCCAGCAGTCGGTTGTAGTGGCCGACAGGGATTCCCGCCGCGCGGGCACCGACCTCGTCGAAGGTCACGTAGAGCAGCGGCCGGTAGGCGACGGCGACTGTCGCGGCGACGACGGCGCTCATCGCCAGCAGGATCGCTGCGTTGGCTCGCGAGACCGTCGCCAGCGAGCCGAACAGGTAGGCGTTGATCCCGACCGCGATCCCGCCGTCGGTCGCCGTGATGAGGACGCTCCCGACGGCGAAGGAGCCGGTGAGCACGATCGCCAGCGACGTGTCGCGGTACGCGCCGGCACGGTCGATCAGCGCCTGGACCACCAGCGCGGCGACGGCGGCGACGACGAGCGCCGACAGCAGCGGCGGCACCGCCACCGCGAACAGGCTGTTGACGAACAGCCCCGCGGCGACGCCGGCAAAGGCCGAGTGGGCGAGCGTGTCGCCGATCATCGCCATCTCCCGGTGGACCAGAAAACTCCCGACGAGCGGCCCGATCACGGCGATACAGATCGCCGCGAGGTAGGCCCGCTGCATGAACGGGAAGCCGAGCATCTCGATCCCGGTCAGCCCGGCGAGGAGGTCCATCACCGACCCCCAGAGGTCGTCGAGGACGAACGAGATCACGCCGTCAAGACTCTGAAGCGGCCGAACGGCCGCGGTGGTGATCCCCGTCATCAGTGCTGGTGGTGGACGACCGACTGCGAGCCGCCGTAGGCCTCGGCCAGGGCGTCGGTCTCGACGAACGTCTCGGGGTCGCCGTGGAAGTAGAGTTCGCGGTTCAGACACGCAATCTCGCTCGCGTGGGTGGTAACGACGCCGATGTCGTGTTCGATCAGCACGATGGTCATGCCGTCCTCGTTGAGGTCACCGAGCAGGTCGTAGAACGCCTCGCGGGACTCGGCGTCGACGCCGACGGTGGGCTCGTCGAGCGCCAGCAGGTCCGCCTCGGCGGCGAGCGCGCGGGCGATGAAGACCCGCTGGCGTTGGCCGCCGGAGAGGCGGCCAACCCTCCGGTCCACGAGGTCCGTGATGCCGACCCGCTCCAGCGCGGCGTCGACGGCCGCGTGATCATCGTCGCCGAAGCGGCCGAACGGCCGGCTGGGGTAGCGCCCCATCCGAACCGCCTCGCGAACGGTGACAGGCATCCCCCGCTCGTCGCCGGCCACGTCCTGGGGAACGTAGCCCACGCGCTGACCCGTCTCCCGACTGCCCGCCGGCTCGCCGAACAGCCGAACCGAGCCGCTGTCGGGCTGTCGGAGCCCGATCATCAGCCCGAGCAGCGTCGTCTTGCCCGAGCCGTTCGGCCCGACCAGCCCGAGGAACTCCCCCTCCTCGACGGTCAGGGAGACGTCCTCGACGACCGGCTGATCGCCGTAGGCGAACGTGGCGTCCTCGACCTCGATCACCGCCATCAGGCGTCCAGCCCCCGTTCGAGCGTCGGGAGGTTCACCTCCGTCATCACGTCGACGTAGCCCCAGCCCTCGGCCTCCCACTCCTCGGTCAGCCCCGGCATCGCCGTCAGCGGCAGCACCGCCTCGGCGTCGGTCTCGGCGACGAGCTGCTCGGCCGCCTCCTGTGACTCCAGCGGGTCCGCACAGACGTACTGCAGGTCGTGTTCGGCGATGACCTCCTGTGCGTGCTGGATGTCCCGCGTCGTCGGCTGGTCGTCGGGCGAGACGTTCGTCAGCGCCTCGACGTGGACCCCGTATCGGTCCTCGAAGTAGCCGAAGGAGTCGTGGCCGGCGACCAGCAGCGTGTCGGTGCCGCCCGCCGCGACGGTCTCCTCGATCCGCGCGTCGAGGTCGGTCAGCGCCGTCCGGAACGACTCGGCGTTCTCGGCGTAGGCGTCGGCGTTGTCCCCGTCGGCCTCTGCGAGGGCCGCCTCGATGGTGTCGACGGCGTCGACCACCCGGGTCGGGTCCATCCAGAAGTGCGGGTCGACGCTGCCGTGGTCGTGTTCGTCGTGCTCCTCCCCGGTGTGGGTTCCCTCGTGTTCGGTGGTGTGCGTCTCGTTGTGACCGTCGTGTTCGGTGGTGTGCGTCTCGTTGTGACCGTCGTGTTCGGTGGTGTGCGTCTCGTTGTGACCGTCGTGTTCGGTGGTGTGCGTCTCGTCGTGACCGTCGTGGTCGGTGGTGTGCGTCTCGTCGTGACCGTCGTGGTCCCCGTCACCGGACTCGTGCTCCTCGTGCTCGCCGTCCGCCGGGAGCAGGTCCACGTCACGGCTGGCGTCGACGGTCGTCACGTCGGCGCCGTCGGCGGCGAGGTCCCCGACGATCCCGTCGACCCACGGCTGGAACCCCTCCATTCCGTGGACGAACAGGTCCGCGTCGCGGATGTCCGCGCGGACGCGCGGGCCGGGTTCCCACCCGTGCCCGTGCTGGCCGACCGGGACCAGCAGGTCGGCCGCGGCAACGTCGCCGGCGACTTCGGCGGTCACGTCCCCGAAGACGAAAAAGGAGGACGCGGCGCTCGTCCGGCCCGATTCCGTCCCTGAACTGCCTTCCCCGTCGGTACAGCCAGCGAGCGCCGTGATTCCCGCCGTTCCAGCTGCCACGGCCATCAGCTGCCGTCTGGTGAATCCCATCTATGTTGTTAACACTATCTTCGTTTCTAATAATCCTTGGCTTTTCGAGAGCCGTGGTTGCTAACCCTGGTGGGGGAACGGAGCTCCACCGTGGCCGAGAGCGATGCCACTGCGCGGTCGGTTCAGAGGGCTTCAGTGGCGGCGTCGAAAAGGGACTGCTCCGCGGGACGGTCGGCGGGTCGGCGCCTCAGTTCGACGCCTCGATGGCGTCGATGAACAGCTCCGCGCCGAGTTCGATCTCGCGTTCGGTCACGTCCATCGGCGGCAGCACGCGGATCGTCTTCTGCCCGCAGGCGAGCAGGAGCAGGCCGCGCTGGAAGGCCGCGTCGACGATATCGTCACGCAGGTCCTTCGAGGCGAAGTCGAGACCCAGCATGAGGCCCTTCCCGCGCACGCTGGTCACGCCGTCTAGGTCGGCGTCGCGCATGATCTCCTGGAACTGCCGGCCGCGCTCGGTCGCGTTGTCGAGGAGGTCGTACTCCGCGATGGCGTCGATGGTGAACGCCCCCTGTGCGGCCCCGATCACGTCGCCAGCACCCCACGTCGAGGAGAGGCGACCCTTCTCCTCGGGGAAGATCTCGGTGTCGGAGACCGTCGCGCCGACGCGCATCCCCTTCGCGGAGGTGATCACGTCCGGCTCGAAGGCGTAGTGCTCGGAGGCCCACCACTCGCCGGTACGGCCCATCCCGGCCTGAATCTCGTCGGCGATGAGGGTGATGTCGTGCTCGTCGGTGACCGCCGCCACGTCCTCGGCGAACGCCTCGCTGGGGAAGCGGTAGCCGCCCTCGCCCTGGATCGGCTCCATGATCAGGAACGCGACCTCCTCGGGGTTGACGTGGCCCGACTTGGGGTCGAGTTTCGAGCGCAGCGCCGACTCGCCGCCGCGGAAGTAGCCACACTGGCAGTTCTCGGGAGCACCGTCGCAGTTACAGTACGGGAAGTCGTGGACGCTCGCGATCTCGGGGAAGCGTCGGCGATAGACCTCCTTCGAACGGTTCATCGAGAGGGCCCCCAGCGTGCGGCCGTGGAACGCCCCCTCGAAGGTCAGCGCGTACTTCCCGAGGGGGTTGTGGTCGTAGGCGATCTTCATCGCGTTCTCGACGGCCTCGGCGCCGGAGTTCGACATGAAGACGGTGTCCATCCCGAACTGCTCGGTGATGGCGACGATGCGGTCCATCAGCCCGGCCGGGCCGGGGAAGCCCTCGCCCGGCGCGTTGGCGTCGGAGACGTAGAAGTCCTGTCCGGCGATCTTCAGCGGATCGACGAGATCGAACTCCGACAGCGGCTCCATGATCTTCGGGTTGTTGTACCCCAGGGGCGCTGCGGCGACGTGGCTCGTGAAGTCCATGAGGACGTTCCCGTCCACGTCGGTACAGAACGGCCCCTCCGCGGGGGCAGTGTGGTCCCAGACGAACTCGTAGACGTACGTGCTCGGCGCGGCGAACTGATGGTGGTAATCTACCCACTCCTGCGCGCGGTCTCCGGGGAGGCTGTCGACCTCCGGTTCGACGGTATCCCGGTCCATGCTTAGGCGAGCGAGCCATCGGTTGTTAAGCTGGCGGTCGTTCGTGAGGGTTAGAACCCGCCGCCGAACAGCACCGACGCCGCCGCCGCGACTCCCGTCACCACCAGCAGGACCGCCGACCAGAGCGTCACCGCGCGGGCGAACGGCCGCGGCCCCGAGAGCGTCAACCCCGCCTTCACGGCGATGCTCGACGCCGACGCGAGCAGGACCGCGACCACCGCCGGCCCGCCGCCGACGCCGCCCCCGAGGTACAGCAGCGTCGCCGACGTGGTCGCCCCCGCCGAGGAGACCAACCCGGAGAGCACCGCGCTGATGTAGAGCCCCGCGGTGCCAAAGCGTGCCTGAGCGAACGCCGAGCCGGCGAGGATCACCGCGAAGACGCCGCCGAACGCCAGCGCGTTCCGCAGCGAGAACGGGCTCTCCAGATCGACCTCCAACTCCGCGTCCCAGTCGGCGGTCACCGCGGCGGCGGCGACGCTCGCGAGCACCAACGCGCCCAACGGGACGGCGGCAGCGACGAGCGTCCCCGGCCCCGAGGTGAGGGTGAAAAAGAGGACGATGGCGAGGTTCCGGGCGGCCATCGCGGCGTCGGCCAACAGCACCGCGGCGACGGCGTACTCCGTCACCGACTCGCGCTGGCGGGCGTGGTCCAGCATCGAGCCGACGACGGCCGTCGACGACGCCAAGCCGCCGAAGAAGCCCGTGATCGCCACGCCGCGGCCGCCGTAGCTCCGGACCAGCGCGTAGTTGGCGATCCCGATGCCCGCGACGGTGACGACCATCAGCCACGCGACGCGGGGCGGGAACGCGACGCCGAACAGCGACACCGACTCGGACGGGAGCAGCGGGTAGATGACGAACGCCAGCACCGCGAACTCCGTCGAGGAGCGGAGTTCCTGTCGGTCCAGCCCGCCCGCGAAGGAGTGGAGTTCGCGCTTGAGCACCAACAGCGCCGAGGAGATGACCGCCACCGTCACCCCCTCGGTCACGAGGCCGCTGGCGACGAGCGCGCCGATGCCGTAGGCGACGAACATCGAGACGCTGGTCGTCAGCGAGAGTGAGGGCTCTTCGGTCCCGCGCCGGAGTTCACGCACCGCGAGCAGAGCCCCCATCAGCAACACCAGTAACCCCCCGACCGCGAGCAACGCGCCGCCCGCGTCGACGCGCTCGGCCAGCAGCGTTGCCGTCGCCCCCGAGAGCGTCAGCAACGAGAACGTCCGGACCCCCGCGGACTTCTCGGACCACTCGCGTTCGAGGCCGAGGAACAGGCCGAGCGCGCCCGCGATCAACAGCCTGACCACCGGCTCCGACAGCGGCGCGGCGAAGACGGTGTCGGCCTGTAGGGGGATCGGAACCATCGGGCGATGGCGTAGGAGCGCCCCCCTGATAAATGGGAACGGGAACACGCTTATCTCCTCGCCGGTTCCCTCGGACGATATGGAGTACTCGGAGGTGGACAAGGGTCGGCTCGCGTGGGGCTCGTTCGGGCTCGCCCTGGCCGGTTCGGTGGCGTTCGTCGCCTACTCGTTCGTCGGGACGTTCGTGTTCGGCCTGTTCGTCTACTACGCGACCAGACCGATCTACCGCCAGCTCCGGCGTGCCCTCGACAGCCCCAGCCTCGCGGCCGGCATCTCCCTGTTCGCGCTCGTGTTGCCGGCGCTCGCGCTCGTCGGCTACGCGCTCACCATCGTCCTCCAGGAGATCGACCGCTACGCCCAGAACGCGAGCATCGACGTGGAACGGTTCGGCATCGACCCGGACGACTTCGGGGGGATCGCCGACCCCGAGAGCCTGATCCAGAACGGGATGGAGGGACTGCTCTCGGGAGCGAACGTCGGCGACGTGGTCGGCTCGCTCAACTCCGCGTTCGGGACCGTCGCTGTCGTGGGCATCGCCGCGATCCACCTGTTCGTGATGCTGGCGATGGCGTTCTACCTGCTCCGTGAGGACCACCGGCTCTCGCGGTGGTTCTTCTACCGCTTCGGCGACGACCGGGGGATCCTCCAGACGTTTTTCAGCGCGGTCGATCGGGACTTCAACTCGATCTTCTTCGGGAACATCCTCAACGCGGTGCTGACCGGCACCATCGGCGTCATCACCTACTCGCTGCTCAATGTGTTCGCCCCCGAGGGGGTCGCCATCCCGGCGGCCGCGCTGGTCGGCCTGCTCGCCGGAATCGCGAGCCTGATCCCCGTGGTCGGCATGAAGTTGGTGTACGTCCCGGTCGCCGTCGTACTGCTGGGACAGGCGCTGCTCAACGGGACCCCGGGGGGGATCGCGTTCGTGATCGCGTTCGTCGCCGTCTCGTTCGTCATCGTCGATACGATCCCGGACCTGGTGCTTCGACCGTACGTCTCGGGCCGGTCGCTCCACGTCGGCGCGCTGATGCTCGCCTACACGCTCGGGCCGCTGCTGTTCGGGTGGTACGGCATCTTCCTGATGCCGATGCTGCTGGTGCTGGTGGTCCACTTCGCCCGGATCGTGCTCCCGGAACTGCTCTCGGCCAGCCCGATCGAACCGTACGCGATCGATCCCAGCCAGATGGCCGTCCAGACCGCCGAGTTCGAGTTCGACGAGGCGGAACCCGGCTCGCTGGACGCGGTGTCGAACGAGACCGCCCCGGAGCCAGAGGGCGACCTAAAGGAGTCAGACGGGGACGCTTAGTCGAGGTCGACGTACTGCGCTTCCCACTCCCGGCGGGCGTCGATCTCCCGGGTTCCACGGCGGGTCAGTGTGTAGTAGTTCGTCCGACGATCACGTTGGCCCTTCTCCACCAACCCCTTGTCGACGAGCGTGTCGAGGTTCGGATAGAGCCGCCCGTGGTGGATCTCGGACTCGTAGTACTCCTCTAACTCCTCTTTGATCGCCAGCCCGTGGGGTTCGTCCTTCCCCGCGATGACGTACAGCAGATCGCGTTGGAACCCGGTGAGATCGTACATCTGTTCGTGGGGCTGTTGTTTCGGAGTACTGATGAACTTTTCGCAGGAATTGGCTTCTCGGCCGTCTATCGCCACTCTATGTCCGAATCGAACACATCAGGTAACGCTTCGGTCAACGGAACGGCAACACCACGACAGGCTAATCGCTGTCGTGTGATACGTCGAAAGTGAACGCCGGGCAGGCGCGGGAGAAAAGCCCCCGCCGTCGCCCGGCGGTCGAAACGGTCCCCGCTGACGCTTCGGCCCTCCAGACGAAGCGTCACCCGTGCTTGTCCATGGCATGACTTAAACGTAGCGTTGCCGGTGGACCGACAGGTCTCAGATGTGTTCCTCCTCGAGCACCCAGCCCAGCGCCCGCTTGTAGTAGGTGAACATCTCCCTGACGCCCTCGTGGTTCATCTCCTCGCTGTCGAGCTGTTCCTCGAGGTACTCGTACTGCTCGCGGATCTCCGCTTCGTCACGCATGGGCGCCGTTGGGCCCGCGGGCGCTTGGGTGTGGCGGGCGTGGCGCCGACGGCGCCGGGAGGTCAGGTCCCTATTTCCGGCTGAGTCGCTGCAGCCCGTGCCAGATGGCGTCGACCATCCGGTCCTCGCCCTCTCCCTCGGCGTCGTCCCAGCCACGAGCCAGCGCGTCCTCGACGACCGCGAGGGAGTGGTTCTCGAAGTTGTTCATCCCGCGGAACGCCTCCAACGCCTCGCGCTGGCTCTCGCCGAACCCGTCGTCGCCCACGGCCGCCTCCTCGCCGGCGAGGTGGCCCAGTTCCGCGAGCGTCCCGGCGACTTCCGCGGCGGTCTCGCCGGTCAGTTCGCGCACGTCGTCGGGTTCCTCCCGCGACAGGAGGGTCACGTCGTAGAGTTTGAACACC
The DNA here is from genome assembly GCF_026616205.1 of Halolamina litorea. Lineage (NCBI taxonomy): Archaea > Methanobacteriati > Methanobacteriota > Halobacteria > Halobacteriales > Haloferacaceae > Halolamina > Halolamina litorea. The sequence continues at coordinate 611,823 of NZ_JANHGR010000002.1, read as the reverse complement.
CGCTCCAGTTCGGCGATCGGGGTCTCGTGGTCGTCGACGCGCACGTCGATCCAGCGGTCGTTGCCGCCGTCGTATCCCCCCTCGGGCTTGACGACGTACAGCGCCGCGGCCTGCTTGCCCCGGCTGTCGCCGCCCGCGTCGTCGCCGGCTTCGAGCGCCGCGAGCAGGCGCTCGGGCAGACCGCCGTCGGCAGTTTCGAACGTCTCGGCCATCGCGTGGATCGTCTCCTCGTTCTCGAGGATGTTGCCCTGCGCCGTGTAGTTCTCGCCCTGCACGTCCAGCGCGGTGTCGAAGCAGTCCTCGCCGGTGAAGCCGGCGACGGAGCCGTCCGCCCCGACGACGCCGACCTGCCGGCGCTCGGCCTCGTCGTCTTCCCCGGTCAGTTTCTCGATCGTCTCCTCGGCAGTCAGGCCGTCCCGGAGGTGCTCGAGCCCGTCGGCGCCGTACGCGACGTTGGCGAAGCTCTGGGTGGCGACCGCACCCGCGTCGGCGGCGGCGAAGGGGACGACCGAACCCACGCTCACGAACTTCGACTGGACCGCGATCCCGATGGCGTCGCCCTCGGCGGCGACGATGGAGAACGTCATGGCCGGGCGGAGGGCCCGCGCCGAGATAAGCGTTGACGCCGTGGCACCCGCGGGTTCGCTCGGCTCGCGGCGGGGTCGTCTCGGCCCAGTCCGACCGGGGTCGTTTTGCCGCCGGCGGCCCCACCCCCGGGTATGAAGATCCGCGGCGAGCGCGAGTGCAAGTCCTGCGGGGCGCGCTGGTCCTACTACGAGACGGGCGAGACGGCCTGCCCTGAGTGTGGGAGCCTCCGGAGCGTCGCCGTCGAAGACGAGCGCCGGCGCCACACCGACAGCCCCGCCGAGATCGACCTCGGCCCCTACCGGAGTTCGCTGGCCGACGGGGCCGCCATCGTCGACGTGGCCGACGGCGTGGAGCGGGACTGCCGGGCGTACCTCCGCAAACGGGGGTTCATCCGCGGCGGCGAACTCCTCCCGCTCGACGACACCTTCCTCGCGGTGAGCGAACTCCGGGCGGCCATCGCGGACTACAGCCGGGACGAGCGCGTCGGGGTCGCCGGATCACATCCGGCTGCCCGAGGGACGTCGTCCCTCGGCGTCGACCGGGGCGACTTCGGCGACGAGGACGCCGAGCGCTACCTCCTGAGCCTCATCCGCGGCGCCGAAGACGGTGAGCGACCCGAGCCAGCCGACGTGGCCGACTCCCTGACCGCCGCCCGTGGGTTGGCGTACGCGAGCGCCGTCGAGGACTACCGCGAGGACGTATCGACGTACCTCGAAGACGAGCCTGACGAGGGGGCCAAGCGCATCCTCGAACGGGTCCGCGACCAGCAAAAGCGCCTGCACGCCCTCGGCGGCGACGTGGAGCCGGAAATCGCGGAGGAACTGATCGACGCGTGCCGGGCGCTGGAGCGCTACCTGAACGGCGAGTCCGAATCGCTCGCGGAAGCCACCGCACACCTCGACACGCTGGCGTAACCGAGGGGCGGCAGCGTCATGTGCGCTCGTGTAACGTGCCATTTGCTACCGCGTTTTCACCCAGTTTTATCAGTGGACCCCCGCATGAGGAGGTATGGAACACGCACTCGCCGTCGTCGGTCCGGAAGACGTGGCGAAGGATCTTGTTCGGGAGGCGGGGGAGCTCGCCGCGGGCGTCGACGCGCGACTCACCCTGCTCTGTGTGGTCAGCGAGGACGAGTACGCCGACGAACGGGAGGCCCTGGAGGCCATCCCGGAAGCCGACGTGAGCTACTCGGTCGACCAGGCCCTCGAAGGCGCACGGAGCTTCGCGAGCGACGTCGGCGTCGAAGCGCTCGACGGCGTCGACATCGAGTACGAGACCGCCGGCGCCGTCGGCGACCGCGCCGAGACGGTGCTGCAGGGCGCGAAGAAGCACGGCTGTGACCACGTCTTCCTGACGGGCCAGCGCCGCTCGCCGACCGGGAAGGCGATCTTCGGCGACGTGACCCAGCGAGTCATTCTCGACTTCGAAGGACCGGTCACCGTCGTCACGGAGTAACGCCGATCACGGCACGGGAGCGAGGACGGCCGCCGCTATCGGCGTCCTGACTCGGAGAGATCGTGCCGTCGGAACCGGACTCAGTCGAGTCCGAGGTCGATATCGACCGCGGCCTGGTTGGCCGCGGCAGTCACCGTGTTCTTGAGCAGCATCGCCCGCGTCATCGGGCCGACGCCGCCGGGAACGGGCGTGATCGCGCGGGCGACCTCGCTGGCGCTCTCGTAGTCCACGTCGCCGATCAGCTTCCGGTCGTCGCCCTCGCCCACGGCGTTGATCCCCACGTCGATCACCGTCGCGTCCGCCGAGAGCATCTCGCCGTCGACGAGTCCGGGGACGCCGGCGGCGACGACCACCACGTCCGCACGGGAGACGTGTGCGGCCAGGTCGTCGGTCTTCGAGTGACAGACTGTCACGGTCGCGTCGGCGTCGTCGCCGCGGTTGAGCAGGAGGTTCGCCAGCGGCTTGCCGACCAGCTCCGAGCGGCCGACGACGACCACGTCCGAACCCGGGATCTCGACGCCGGCCTCGGTCAGCAGGCGCTGCACGCCGAGGGGGGTACAGGGGACGAATCGCGGGTCGCCCGTGACGAGTCGCCCAACGTTCTCCGGGTGGAAGCCGTCGACGTCCTTCCGGGGGTCGACGCGCCGCAGCGCCGCGGGTTCGTCGACGCCCTCGGTCAGGGGGCGCTGGACGAGGATGCCGTCGATCGCGGGGTCGTCGTTCAGTTCCTCGATCGTCGCGAACAGTTCGGACGCCGGGGCGTCGGTGTCGATCTCGACGTGCCGGCTCTCGATGCCGACCTCCGCACAGTCCCGCTGCTTCATCCGCACGTACGTCTCGCTGGCCGGGTCGTCGCTCATCAGGACGGTCGCCAGCCCGGGGGTCACGCCGACCTCGTCGAGTCGGGAAACCGCCTCGGCGACTGACTCCCGCACCGCCGCGGCGACGGCCTCGCCGTCGATCACGTCCGCACGGCCCGATCGCTCCTGAATGGCCTCGTTCACACCGGAAAGGGGGCGCCGTTCACACTTGAACCCTCGGGTTCCTGCATAGGTCAGCCCTCGAAAACAGACTATTGATCACAAACGTGCATCACTCGGGCGGCGCGCGCCGCAGTCGGAGCCGGACGACGGTGCGGCCGTCCCGACGTTCGAACCCGAGGTCGCCGCCGACGGACTCGACGGCCCAGCGGACGAGCCAGAGCCCGAGGCCGCTGCCGTGCTGCAGTTGGGTGATGTCTCGGTCGCCGGTGACGGGTGCACGCTCCGTCTCGGGGATACCGGGGCCGTCGTCGACGACCAACAGGTCCACCCACTCGTCGGGGGCCGGGTCGAACGCCTCGGCGCGGAGTTCGACCGTCGGGGAGTCCCCACCGTGGGCGAGCGCGTTGTCGACCAACTCCTCGAGGGCGAGTTGGAGGTCCGGGGTAGCGAGCACCGCCACGTCCGGGTCCCCGGGAGCAGCCTCGATGGCCGCGTCTGGTGACTGCTGGCGCGCGTCGGCGGCCACCTGATCGAGCAGGTCCGTGACCGTCACCCGGTAGCGGTCGGTCGCCGGTTCCTCGATGATGCGGCGGATGCGCTTTGCGGTCTCGCTGAGGTCGATCAGGCCGTCGGCGGCGTCGACCAGCTTTCGCGCCTCCTCGCGTATCTCGGGGTCGTCGCTGCCTTTGAGGACGTTCTCGGCGCGGCCGATGACCACGCCCAGGTCGTTCCGGAGGTTGTGTCTGAGCAGCCGATCGAGCACCTTGACGTGGCGCTCGCGGCGCTCGATCTCTGTCACGTCGGTGTAGATGCCGAACGCCCGGACCGTCCCCTCCTCGGCGTACGGGATGCCACGGAAGAGGAAGGTCCGCGCGCCGCGGCCGGTCTCGCGTTGGATCTTCGCTCCGGTCACCTCGCCCTCGTTGACCTGTTCGTTGATGGCTTCGGGCGGCATGCTCCCCGGGGAGTTGCTCGCCGGCGAGTCCAGCACCTCGTCGATCGGTTCACCCACGATGGCGTCGCGGTCACAGTCGAACACCTCGGCGAAGGCGTCGTTGGCCGCCCGGATCACCGGGCCGCCCTCGACGTGTTCGGCGTCGACGACCGGATCGGGGAGGTTCTCGAACAGGGTCCACAGCCGCTCGTGTTTCCGGCGGAGGTCCGCACGCGTCTCCGCGAGGGTCGAGCGGTCCTCGACGACGCCGACGATGGACTCGCCGTCGTCGGTCCGCTCGAGCACCGAGAGTTCGACCTGCGCGGGGAACCCCCCCCCGCCGGGCGGGTCGATCCGGAGGTCGAGCGTGATCTCGTCGTCGCCCTCCCGGATCCGCTGTTCGGCCCGGTAGAACGCCGTCACGTCGATGAACTCGACCACGTGTTCGCCCACCAACGCCTCCCGAGTCCTGCCCAGTCGCTCGGCCAGCGCGGTCGAGACGTAGTCGATGGCCCGGTCCTCGTCGAGGACGAACACCAACCCCCTGAGCGACTCGAGAACCGCCTCCCTGCGCCGCAGTTGGCTCTCGCGCTCGGCGCGCTCCAGGGCGACCCGAACCGTCGTCGAGAGTAGTCGCGCGAGAGAGACGTCGTCCTCGTTGAACGCGTCTGGCACCCTGGAACCGATACTGATCGTACCGTAGTCGTCGAGCGGCAGGCAGATGGCCGATCGGACCGTCCCGAACCCGTCGTCGCCGAGATCGGAGCGGATCTGGGGGCTGTCGGTCTCGAACGCCGTGCCGGCCATCCCCTCGCCGACGGCGTAGGTCGGCCGGTCGGGCATGGTCTCGTCTACGGCCTCGGTCTGGGCGACCGGTACGAGCCGTTCGCCGGCCGAGTCCGTGAGTCGGACGACGACGACTTCGAGGCCGAGTACGTCCCGGACGGCCTCGGCGGCGATATTCGCCACCGCCTCGGGGGTCTCAGCGGCGAACAGGCGTCGGCTAACCCCGTGGAGGCGGTCGAGCACGATCCGCCGGCGTTCGTCGGCACCGAGTTCGTGGATCGTGATCGCGGCGCCGTCGCCGGTCGAGTGCGTGGAGAGCGAGAGCCAGCGGTTCGCCGGCATCAGTCGCTTGACCGTCGACACCGAGTCGTCGTCCGGGCCGAGGTCGTCGGCCCCGCGTTCGACCTGTCCGAGGTCGGCCCACGGCAACGCCTCGGCGAGGTCGGTGTCGAGCAGCGCCGTCGCTTCTCGGCCGAGCAGGTCCGCGGCGCGCTCGCCGACGTAGCTGATCCGGCCGTCCCCGTCGACGGTGAGGATACCGCGGGCCGGGGGCCGTTCCGTCGGGCGGACCGGCGCCTCGTTCGCCGGGACCGCCGGCGGTTCGCCCGCGCTGCCGGTCGTCCCATCGGCCGAGCCGGCGCCGTCGGAAACCGAGACCGCCCGGCCGGGTCGCGTGGCGCTGGCGAGCGCGTCGGCCACGCGTTCGGCGAGTCGGTCGGCGCCCCACGCCTCGGCGTCCTGTGGCAACACCGTCTCCACCCCCGCCGCGTCGGCTGCAGCCACGCCGTCGGCGGTCGTTTTCGGGGGACAGTAGATGATCGACGCCGACGGCGCGGCCGCTCGAACGGCGTCGACGTCGGCGTCGGCGGTATCGAGGAAAATCACGTCTGTGCGGTGTCGGGCGGCCGCAGCCGCGGCGCCCGCCGGGTCGGCAGTCAGGAGCGCCCGGTCGTGCCGTCGGGCGACGGCCGCAACCGAGGGTGGAGGAGCTGATTCGCCGATCCAAAGGAACCCCATCTATCGGGACGTTGAGGGGCGGACAGATAAACCCCTCCCGCTCGGTCGTTACTCGTAGATCGGGTGCTTCTCGGTGAGGTCGCCGACCGTCTCGGCCACCTGGGCGATCACGTCCTCGTCGTCGGGCGCGTCGACCACGTCGACGATGCAGTCGGCGACGGTCCGGCAGTCGCTGGCGGTGAACCCGCGGGTCGTGATGGCGGGCGTCCCGACACGGATACCGGAGGGGTTGAACGGCGAACGCGTCTCGCCGGGGACGGTGTTGGCGTTGAGGACGATGCCGGCCGCCTCCAGGGCTTCCTCGACGTCCTTCCCGGTCGTGTCGGGGTGGGACGGTCGCAGGTCGGCGAGGACCAGGTGGGTGTCGGTGCCGCCGGAGACCAGGTCGAGGCCGCGCTCGCTCAGTCGCTCGGCCATCGCTTCGGCGTTCGTGACGACGCGGCTGGCGTACTCCTCGAACTCGGGGGTGAGCGCCTCCTTGAACCCGACGGCCTTGCCGGCGATGTTGTGCATCAACGGGCCGCCCTGCATCCCGGGGATGACGGCCTTGTCGACGGCCTCGGCCCAGTCCTCGCCGCACATCACCATTCCGCCGCGGCCGGCGCGGATCGTCTTGTGCGTCGAGCCGGTGACGAAGTCGGCGATTCCGACCGGCGACTCGTGGACGCCCGCGGCGACGAGACCGGTGATGTGGGCGATGTCCGCGAGGTGGTGGGCGCCGACGGCCTCGGCGGCCGCCTGCACGCGCTCCCACTCGACCTCGCGGGGGTAGGCGGAGTAGCCCGAGACGATCATGTCGGGGTCGAACGCCTCCGCCTTCTCGCGCAGGGCCTCGTAGTCGACGTAGCCCGTCTCGTCGTCGCACTCGTAGTGTTCCACGTCGAAGTGCTCGCCGACGAAGTTGGCGTGGTGGCCGTGGCTGAGGTGGCCGCCGTGGGTCAGGTCGAGGCTGAGGATCTTGTCGCCTGGCTCCAGCGCCGCGATGTAGACGGCCATGTTGGCCTGCGAACCGGAGTGGGGCTGGACGTTGACGTGCTCGGCGCCCCAGAGATCCTTGGCGCGGTCGATGGCCAACTGTTCGACGGTGTCGGCGTGTTCACAGCCGCCGTAGTAGCGTCGGCCGGGGTAGCCCTCGGCGTACTTGTTCGTGAGGGCGCTCCCCTGTGCGTCCATCACGGCCTCGGAGACGTGGTTCTCGCTGGCGATCAGCGAGAGCGTGTCCTGCTGGCGGCCGATCTCGGCTTCGAGCGCGTCGGCGACCTCGGGGTCGACCTGTCGGACGTGATCGTGCTCCATACACGCACGGGCGGGGACGGCCGGGTTAAGCCTGACTGTCGGCGACGCGCTCGTGGCACCGTCGACGCCGCCACGGCGTCGACCGCGACACCACGGCACTCCGTCGCCTCGAAGAGGTCGGTCCGACCGCCCAACAGTAAGTTTAGTTAAACGTTCACTACTTATATAATTCCGATACAGTCCGACCCAGTAATTTCCGTTAGAAGCGCTGAGACGCCAGTATTCCCGTTAATATTAAATACGGAGTATTCCATACACTCTCATAGTAATGACATCGAATTTACTCGGCGAGGAAATCGAGGATATCCTCCGCCAGAGCATCGAGGAGGCCGGCGAGGAGCTGTTGTTCGTCGATCCCTCCGCAGCGGCCGTCGAGGCCCTAGTCGAGCTCGGTGTCGGCTTCGACGGGGAGCTCCCGACGGTGAAGCTGCTCGCCGACGAGCGGATGCTGAAAGACGTGATGGACGACTTCCTGGTGGCGAGCAACGCCGCTGATCTCGTCGAGGCCGGCACCCTCGAACTTCGGAACCTCGGTGCCGACACCGACAACGCCCTGCTCATCACCGACGATCGGACCGTCGCCGTCGTGAGCGCCGGCGACGCCGTCGCCGGGCTGGCGACCGACGACGCGGCGTTCGTCGAACTCGCCCACGCGGACTACAGCGAGCGCTTCGACGCCGCCGAAACGTTCAACCTCCGGACGCCGGCCATCTCCCGCATCCGCGAGACGATGGCCGCGGACATCGGCGAACAGGCCCGCGAGGACTTCGACGCCGTGCTCGACTCGCTCGAAACCGCCCGCGGCGACGGCGACGGCCTCGACGAGGTCACCATCTCGCTGCTGGTCGCCGCGAAGAACGACGTGCTCCTCTACGACATCAGCAAGTGGGGCGAGGACGTGGGGATCGCCTCGAAGGCGACGTTCTCCCGGACGAAGACCCGACTCGAGGAACTGGGCCTGATCGACACCGAGAAGGTGCCCATCGACGTGGGCCGACCGCGCCTGCGCCTCAAGCTCGGCGACGATCAACTCCGTGGCGCCGACGCCGGGGAGTTCGCCTCGATCGCCCAGTCGATGATCGACGCCTGAGCCGGCACCCGCGCCTTTTTGCGAGCCGCGCCCCCCTCCGGTGACATGGACATCGGAATCGTCGGGACCGGCCCGGCCGCCGACGCGATCGAGGCGGCTATGGCCGACCTCGACGCACGCATCGTCGAGATCGGAAGCGGCGACTTCGCCGACGTCGGGTTCTGTTTCGTCGTCGGCGCGACCGGCGCGGACGCGTTCGGCGCCGCGGCCGACAGCGACGCGCTCTCCCGCTGGGTCGCCGTCGAAATCGGCGGCATCGGCGGCTACGCCGTCGAAGGGACCGACGCCACAGTGTCGACGTTCACCCCTTCGTCCGGCTGCTACCACTGCCTCCAGCAGCGCGTCGCCGCCACGACCGAACCGACCGACGAGAGCCCCTCGGCGTCAACGAGCGCCGTACGCTTCGCTGGCGCGCTGGCGGGCCGCCGGGCCACCCGGGTCCTGACCGGCGAGGACCTCGGCGGCACCGTGGTCGAAGTCGAGGGCGCCGAGCGCGAGTTCCAGCCGGTCCCGTTCTGTGGCTGTCACCCCGGCCGCGACCGGATGCTCTCGCTCGACTACGAGGAAACGGAACTCGACCCGACGCTCACCCGCGCCGAGGCCGCCGTCGACGAGCGCGTAGGCATGATCGAACAGGTCGGCGAGCAGGCCTCCTTCCCGCTGCCGTACTACATGGCGGCCAACTCCGAGACGACGGGGTTCTCCGACGCTAGCGCGGCGCCCTTCGCCGCCGGCGCCGCCGTCGACTGGAACGAGGCGTACATGAAGGCGCTGGGCGAGGCGATGGAGCGCTACGCCGCCGGGATCTACCGGAACGCCGAGTTCCGCCGTGCACCCGCCACGGCGCTCGACGACGCCGTCTCGCCGACGCGATTCGTCACGGCCGACCGGTACGACCCGGACCCGAGCGTCGAGCGTCCCTGGGTCCCGGGGCTGGACCTCGACTCGGAGGACGGCGTCTGGCTCCCCGCGGAAGTCGTCCACTACCCCCCACCGGAGACCCGGATCAAGCCACCGATCACGACCGGGTTGGGCCTCGGTAGCTCGACGGTCGAAGCGACGGTTTCGGGGCTCTCGGAGGTCATCGAGCGCGACGCGACGATGCTCTCGTGGTACTCCGACTACGAGCCACTCGGGCTCTCGGTCGACGACGACCGCTTCGCGGCGCTCCGGAAGCGCGCCGCGAGCGAGGAACTTGACGTCACGGTCACCCTGCTCACACAGGACGTTGACGTTCCGGTCGTCGCCGCGACGGTCCACCGCGAGGGCGGTGCGTGGCCCCGCTTCGCCGCCGGCTCCGGCGCCGACCTCGACCCCGTGGCGGCCGCCACCGGCGCGCTCGCGGAGGCGCTCCAGAACTGGATCGAACTCCGGGACATGGGCCCCGAACAGGCGAGCGAGGAGGGCGGCGCCATCGGCGAGTACGCCGACTTCCCCCGGCGCGCCCGGGAGCTCACCCACCCGGAGACGACGATTCCGGCCGACTCGGTCGCCGACGACGCCGCGGACCGCAGCGGCGAGGCGGCCCTCGACGCGCTCATCGAGCGTGCCGACGACGCTGGCCTGAGCGCTTACGCCGCACGGACGACGACCCGCGACGTGGCGGGGCTGGGCTTCGAGGGCGTCCGCGTGGTGGTGCCGAAGGCCCAGCCGCTGTTCACCGGCGAGCCGTTCTTCGGCGACCGCCTGGCTCGGGTGGCGGCGTCGATGGGGTACGAGGCGAAGCCCGGGCGGGCGTACCACCCGTTCCCGTAGCGTTCGTCGGGGACTACTCGGCTTCGACAGACTCGGCCGACGACGTCGGATCGCTATAGCGTCACGTCCTTTACGTCGGCCACGCCGGCCCGTCGAACGACCGCCCGAACGGGGTCCTCGGCGCCCGTGAGGTTGTCCGAGTCGCCGTCCATGGTCAACAGCTTCGCGGGCCGGCCCGCCTCGATCAGGCCGTACTCCTTGCCCGCGATTTCGGCTCCGTTGCGGGTCGCCATCCGGAGCACCGTCTCCGCGGACACGTCGGCAAGTTTGGCGGTGAACTCCATCTCGCGGAACATCGACGGGGAGTTCAGCATCACGTTGTCGGTGCCGAGCGCGACGGTCGTGCGATCGGTCAGTTCCCGAATGGGGGCAACGCCGACGTTGGTCACGAGGTTCGAGCGCGGGCAGACCACGACCGGCAGTTCCTCGGCCTCGATCCTGTCGAGGTGCTCGTCCCGAGGGTGAACGACGTGGATCAGGTACGCCGGGTCGAGGTCCATCGCCGGCGTGAGGTCGTGAGGATCGCGCTCGCCGGCGTGAATGGCGAATGGCTTGCCTTCCTCGCGGCAGGCCTCGCACAGGTCGCCGAACTCGCTGTCGCGGGCGCCGCTGGCGCCGAAGCCGTCGGCGGCCCGCATGGCGTCGGCGCTCTCGCGGCCGAAGATCACCGGGTCGATCTCGCGGTCGGCGAGCGCGTCGCGGATCGCTTCGACGCCCTCGACGCCGCCCTCGCGGAACTCCATGAACGCCGCCGTGCCGGAGGTCTCCATGAACCGGAGGCTCCGGGCCATCGCCTCGACTTTCTCCTCGCGGCTGGCCGCGCGGAGGAGGCGGTGCTTGAGGCCGTCCGGCGGCGCCACGAGGTCGTCGAGCGAGAGGCCGCCGCCGGCCTCCTTGGCGATCGAGTCGCCGATGTGGGTGTGGGCGTTGACAAAGGCTGGCAGGACGATGTCCGTCGAGTCCGTGGGAGCCTCCTCGACTGCCGTGATCGTTCCGTCCTCGACGACGACGCGGCCCTCGACGGGATCGAACGACTCCCCCCGGAGGATCGTGCCTTCGAACGTAGTGGCCATACCCGACGGTGGCCCCGGGGAGAGATGAACGCGACGACACGGGCCGGAAGCTACACCGCCGCGGGGGCGGACGAACTGGGCATGTCCGATCCGCTCCGAGTCGTCGCCGTCGGCGAGAAGCCGCCGAGCGCCACGACGACGAGTCGGTAGCAGCGGCGGCGGCGACGCTCTCGGACGTGCTCGACCGGCTGGAACAGTAACGGCCTTCCGGGGGCGGGGGCTATCGACGACCGGCCGATGACGACGGCACCGGGCCGAGCCGGACTCGGCATCCGGCGACGACGAGCCCTATGAGTGCCGAGGCCGACTTTCGACCCGACCGTGTGCCGCTGACAGTCCCTTTCCTCGCAACGAGAGACGTCCCCAGCCGGTGCAGAATGGTCAGCTGAACGCGACTGACGACTTTTCGGGCACCGGTCTTGTTCGTCCCAGACGGGTTCGGACCGCTAACTCGGCCCTCCGTTACATTCGTGATCTGGGGAAGTGCAACGCCGAAAATCGGAAGTGGACCAGAATCCGGCATCAGACCCGCCTCAACGGTACGTTAGATCTCCGACACCACTATATACTGTCGTATGTTACCACTTGTCGAATGGTGACAGGTAATCGGCCGGAAGAGACACCGGTGGAGGGGTCAGACCCCTCGACGGCGAGCGATGGGTCGACCCGAATGTCGGTGCTCGACCGGCGTGGGCTGCTACGGCTCGCTTCGGCGACGGGCCTAACCAGTCTCGCCGGTTGCAGTCGGGTCGAGAGCTTCTTCGACGGCGACGATGCCGGGGACGCCACGCCCACCTACGGCTACGGTGGAACTCCGACGCCCGAGAGCACCGCCACGCCAACCGCGAGTGAAACCCGAACGAGTAGACCCACTTCCACGACCACACGGACCGGCACGCGGACCGCGACGGACGCAGCGACCCGAACGGGGACGTCCGTGCCGGAAGACGACTACGGGGAGCAGGGCTACGGACAGTACGGCTACGGGGGAACCCGCTGACTGCATCATGACCGATAATCACAGCTACAACACACCGACGAAGGGGGCGACAGAGTGGCACGCACCGTTGAACGACAACTTCGAACGACTCGACGGCGACGTCGAGGTCCGCGACCGCGAGGCGAACCGCGGGGACTACGTTGCCAAAGCCGGCGCGAAGTTTTTCGCGACCGACACGGGGGCAGCCTACATCGGTGACGGGAGCAACTGGAATCGGCTGGCGACGACGGGGGAGAACCCGACGTTCAATTCGCTGCGCGTCGAGAACGCGCCGAGTTCGAACAAAGACGTCGTTCGGCAGTCCGAACTCTCCGACAAGGCCGACTCGGTCCACTCGCACTCCGGCGACGATATCTCCCCGAACACGGTCAGCGCCAATCGAGTCGAGGCCGATACGGTCGTCGCGAGCGACGCCGGTACGACCGTCTGGGGCGCCTACGGCCAGTCGATCCCGTCCGGAACGCAGACGACGATCGAGTTCCAGAACGTCGAGACCGACCAGCGGAGCCAGTGGGACAGTTCGAACTACACCGTCGAAGTCACCGAGCCGGGGAACTATCTGGTCTCCGGCGGTGTCTTCTGGCGCGACGAGCCCTCGTCCGGAACGAACCACTGGTTCACCATCAAGAGGAACGACAACATCGGGGTCGCGCAGGCGTTCGCACAGGGTCCGAACGGCCTGCAGCTCCAAGCGAGCCGTCCCGTCCTGGGCGTTGGTAGCGGCGACTCGTTCCACCTGGAGGTCGAACAGTACGAGGACAGTCAACTCCGTATCGGGGGGAGTCGGGTCTCGACGTACCTGTCCGTCGTGCAGTTGTAGGCGAGGCGGTTCACAGCGACCACGGGAGTGGACCGGGCTGCTCGGACGGCGGCCACCGACGCCCTGATGCCCCGTGCGCCCTAGCGACGGCCCATGGACGACCTCCCGTCGGACGTGCACGCGGTCCTCGGACAGCTCCTGGCGGAGGCCCAGGTGGCCATCGGCGAGCGGGACCACGAGGCCGCCCGTACCGCCGTCGACAGCGTCGACGAGGTCGCGTCGAACAAGCTGCCGGAGAGCGAACAGCGGCGGCGCCTCCAGCACGGCTGTGAGCGGGTCCGAGCGCTGCTGGAGGACGGGGACAACGACGACTACGCCGCCGCGGCGGCGTACCTCTCGTCGATGCAGCGACGCGTCGAGTAGTCGGTCGCCCCTTCGAGGACGCCGTCAGCAGCGTCGTTTCCTGAGACCATCGAAGTAGGAGCGCCGTCCCTATCCACGTATCGGTGCCCTCCAGAGCTGCCACCGACAATGAAGGTAATCCTCCAGAGCGCCTCCCTTAGAACATGAGGGACGTACCCCCGACAGCCACAGGTGAGTCGGCTGCGGCAGTCGAGTACGACACCGTCGAGGTCGACGTGCTCGTGATCGGTGCGGGGGCTGCGGGAGCCCGGGCAGCGATCGAGTTGGTCGACCGCGGCGTCGACCCCGAGGACGTGCTGGTCGTCGGCAAGCGCCAGCACGGCGATGCCCACACGACGTGGGCCCGCGGCGGGGTCAACGGGGCGCTCGGAACGCTCGACCCGGAGGACGACTGGACGATCCACGCCGCGGACACACTCAACGAGGGCCACCACGTCAACGACCCCGGGAAGGTCGAGACCGTCACCCGGCGGATGCCGCGACTGCTCCGCCAACTCGACGAGTGGGGGATGGACTACAGCCGGACCGACGACGGCGAGATCGACCAGCGCTACTTCGGCGCGCAGTCGTTCCGCCGGACCGCCTTCGCCGGCGACTACACCGGCGAGGCGCTGCTCGACACGCTCGTCGAAGAGGCCCGAGCGCGCTCGGTCCCCAAGCGGGAGAACGTCTTCCTCTCGCAGCTGCTCACGGACGAGAACCGCGTCCTCGGGGCTGCCGGGACCGACCTCGACACGGGGGAGTTCGTCGTCTTCGACGCCGACGTGGTGGTGCTGGCCGCCGGCGGCTACACCGGCCTGTTCGAGCGCCACTCCTCGCGTGACGACGAGAACACTGGCGACGGCCTCGCGCTGGCCGTCGAAGCCGGCGCGTCACTGATGGACGTTGAGTTCGTCCAGTTCCACCCGACGGGGATGGTCGGCGATCGCTACGGGGAGGACTGGGACGGCCGACTGGTCACCGAGGCGGTCCGAGGCGAGGGGGGCCGGCTCTACAACGCCGCTGGCGAGCGGTTCATGGAGCGCTACTCGCCCGACCAGATGGAACTCGACGCGCGGGACGTGGTCGCCCGGGCCATCGCCGAGGAGATCGAGGCCGGCCGCGGCACCGACTCCGGCGGCGTCTACCTCGACATCTCCCACCGGGAGCGGTCGTTCATCGAGGAGCGACTCCCGCGGATGTACGAGCGCTTCGCGGAGTTGGGAGTCGACATGGCCGAGGAGCCGGTCGAGGTGGCGCCGACGGCCCACTACGGCATGGGTGGCGTCGCCGTCGACGACGAGGGGGAGACGGCGGTCGATGGCCTCTACGCTATCGGGGAGACGATGGCGGGCGTCCACGGGGCGAACCGCCTCGGCGGCAACTCGCTGGCGGAGACCATCGCCTTCGGCGAGGTGGCCGGCGCGGCGATCGCCGAGCGCCTGATGGCGGGCGAGCGCGAGCCAGCCGACAACGCACTCCACGACGCCGCGGTGGCCCACCTGCAGGGCCTGTCCGCGCTCGCGAACAGTGACGGGGCGAACGATCCGGCGGCGCTGCTGGAGGACCTGCGCTCGCTCCTCCGGGAACACGCGGGCATCCTCCGTGACGACGACGGGCTCGCGGCGGGGTTGGAGCGACTCGAAGAACTCCGGGCCCGGGCGACCGACCTCGCCGTCAACGGCACGACGAGTCGGAGCTACGAGTTCGCCCTGAACCTTGGCTTCGGGGTGACGGTTGCGGACACCGTCCTTCGGGCCGCCCGGGAGCGGACGGAGTCCCGCGGGGCTCACTTCCGTACCGACTACCCCGACACCGACGCCGAGTGGCGGCGGAACGTCCTCGTCGAACGGGACAGCGTCGGCGCCGCGCGGCTGTCGACCGAGCCAGTCGGGAGCCCCAGCGAGGCCGTGCAGGAAGCGCTCGACGCCGGCTACGAACTCGACTACCACCAGTTGGAGTGAGTCGGGAAAATCGGTGTCGTGGTCGGCGACGGTACCGAGGCCGCCGGCGCCGCACGTCGCTACCGGAACCGATCGATTGTCGCCGCGACTCCGGCTCTGGCCGCCGCGACGGCGCCACAGGGTCTGATCTCCGCCGGGTCGGCGCCGATCCAACGCGCCAGGGGGCCCGACCGGGTTCCGGCACCGAGCGCGACGAGCGTGCGGTCCCGGGCCCGGATTTCCACCGCGAGGTCGGCCGCCGTCAGCACCGTGTGGAGTCGGCGGCGCTCCGAGGGCGGCAGGCCCCGGAGCGCTCGCACCGCCGAGACGAGCGAGGGGAACTCGAGAAACAGCCGCTCGCCCGTCGAGCGCAGCGGCGCCTCCGTCCCGCCGACGGTCAGCGTCAGGTCGGCAGCGACCGTGAGCGGCGCCGTACCGCCCTCGGCAACGTTACTCACGCTCGCGGGTGCTGATGCGGAGCGTGCCGTCGAGTTGCCACCGGGCGTGGTCGGCGTCCTCACCGACCTTGCTCGGCACGTCGACGGTCATCTCCTCGAACTCGTAGGTGATCTCGGCGCCGCGGCCGGTCAGTTTGTCGTAGAGGCCGACCGCCAGTTCCGGCCACGTCGACGTCTCGTCCATCTCCGCCTCGGTCACTGAGGACTCGGACATATCCGACCTGTCGGCACACAGCAATAAGGCAGTATCTCCCAGTTGTCGATAGGTCTCGCCCCGTTCGGGACACGTTAGGGACACCTCGGCGTCGGGGCACCTCAGCCGTGATCCGCACCAGCGTCTCCGGGCGGCGTCTCCGTGTCGCTGACGGCCGCCGTGAAGCCCGCATCCCGGAGCCGTTCGACGAGCGGCATCCCGATCCCCGAGGCCGGCGTCAGCACGCCGCCGTCGAGCGACGAGTCCACGTCGCCGCGGACGAGACAGACCGCCGACTCCCCGAGCATCCGTGCGGCCGCGCCGTAGCCCGGGTCGAGGTCGGTGCCGAACTCGGCCTCGACGGTGAACGATCCCTCCCTGGCCGTCCCTCGGCCGACGACACGAACGGTGAAGTGGCCGTTCTCGATCCGGTCACGGCTCGGGCCCTCGCCGGGATCGGGAAACACGTGCCGACGGATCGCCGACCGCAGCGGGGCGACAGTCATCGCCGCCGTGAACAAGCCGAGTCCGCCGGTGAGGAGGGCCGCAGTCACCGCCCCCTCGGCGCCGCGACCGGTGGTGACGACCTCCGAACAGCGGAACTCGCGCCCCCACGGGTAGCCCAGCAGCGCGTTACTGCGCCGGACCACGCGCTCGTTCACCTGCGCCATCGGCGACGGTGCGGTCCAGACGCCTCTGAGCCGGTCCTTCTGGGGCCACGGTCCCGCGCCGGCGTCGACGCCGTCGCGCTCCCCCGCGGGGGCCAGAGAGTAGGGATTTCGGAGCGTCTCCCGGGCCAGCGGGTCCGTCGACGCCGCCTCGAACACCTCCGCCATGCTCGAAAGCGTCCCGCCGCTGACGCCGCCGCTGGCGTCGTCGACGTAGATCCGGACGGACTCACAGGGGGCGTCGAACGCGTCGAGCGCGTGGGACTGCACGAGCAGGGTGCCGATGTCCGCGGGCACGGAGTCGAAGCCGCAGCCGTGGACGATCCGTGCCCCAGCCTCGACCGCCTCGTCGTGGTAGCGGTCGATCGTCTCGCGCATCCAGTTCACCTCGCCGGTCAGATCGCAGTAGTCGGTGCCGGCCTCGACGCACGCCTCGACCAGTGGCGTGCCGTAGCGCGTGTACGGGCCGACGGTCGTACAGACGACCCGAGTGCTGCGGGCGATATCGCCGAGGCTCTCCGGCTCAGTCGCGTCGCCGACGACCGTCGGCAGGTCGTCCCACTCGCTCCGGGCCGCGAGGTCGGCCGCGACCGAATCGAGTCGGTCGGGGTCCCGGCCACCGAGCGCCAGCGAGAGCGTGGACGGTCCGTACCGTTCAGTGAGGTACTCGGCGGTCAAGCGGCCCGCGAAGCCCGTGGCACCCCACACGACGAGGTCGTACTGTCGGTCGTCCGTCGACATGGATCGTGTCGGCGTTGGGGCCGGAGGGGCTAAACGCTCGGCCTCGACCCGTGCGGACCGGGTCGATGGCGAGGGTCCGTAAGACCGCCCAACCGAGCCGAAATCCCGCCGTACCGGGAGCGGAGGCCGAGATCGGGGGAGGCGGTGGGACAACAGAGCGCCCGCCGAGTAGGATCGCTCCTGCGGAGACGGCGGGGTCGACGGCTCGCTTCGTAACAAAGCGCGTGGGAGTCGTAGGGTAGTCTCCCCCTCTGACGGGGGGAGAGACATGACCCAACAACCGAACGACACTGACGACCGACGGGACGACGTACCGACGACGAACGACCGCAGCAGCCTCACACGGCGTGGCGCACTCGCTGCCGGCGGGCTGACACTGGCCGGCGGCGCCCTCGGCACGGGCGTCGTGGCGGCCTCACAGGAGAACGGCAACGGCGACGAGAACGGGGACGGGAACGGCGACGGCAACGGTGGCAACGGCGGCAACGCCGCACGCAACTATCGGGTCACGGTGATGAACAACACGCCCGGACAGCCGTTCACGCCGCCGGCCGTCGCCGCCCACCAACCCAGCGTCGAGGTGTTCTCGGTCGGCGACCCCGCGAACGAGGCGACACAGCAACTCGCCGAGAACGGGAACCTCGGGCCGCTGGCACAGCTGATCGAGGAGACGAACGCGATCCGTGGCGCCGCCGTCGGCGAGGCGCCGCTGGTGCCGAAAGACGACCCGGGCGACACCGGGAACCCCTACTTCACGACGCTCGACCTGGCGGCCGACGCCAGCGCGACCCACCTCACCTTCGTGAGCATGCTTGTGGCCACGAACGACGGCATCGTGGGGCTGGACACGGTCCCGCTGCCGGAGGCGGTCAACGAGTCCCGGACGTACTACGCGAACGGCTACGACGTCGGCACCGAGGAGAACACCGAGGAGTTCGCCGACCTCGTCCCGCCGGCGAAGACGCTCATCGTCGGCGGCGAGGCCGAGGGGACGGTCGAGAGCGACCCGGACCTCGCCGAGGACGGGGTCATCACGCCTCACCCCGGTATCCAGGGGACGGGCGACCTCGACCCGGACGTCTACGACTGGTCCGAGCCGGCAGCCATGGTACAGGTCGAGCGCGTGGAAAGTGACTGATCGGCCGACCCCGAACGAAGCCGGCGCTACCGCGATGTCGGCGGCCGGCAGCGGTCAGGAGCGCCGCGGCCGGCGACTCACCACGTCGGCGAGCCGATGCACCGGAAGCCGGTCGGCGACGCTGCCGGGGAGCACGGTTCGGAGGCCCGCGAGGAACGGGCCGGGGTCGTCGAGCGCGAGGTAGTCAAAGCGCGGTTCCCGGACGATGGAACGACCGATCTCCCAGACCGTACCGGGCACGGACGGCCGCTCGACGTACGGTGACTCCTCGGTGAGCACGCTCAGTAGGTAGCCCAACTCCCCGTGGAGCATGTGCGTCCCGACGCCCAGTTCGTACGTGCAGTCGATCTCGTCGGCGCGCCCCGTCGCCGCCAGCCAGTAGTAGTAGGGGTAGTCGGCGCCCGCCCGGACCGTCGAGGGGAGCGACTGCCACATTCGGGGGTTGATCTCGGTGAGCACGTACTCGCCGGTCGCTGCGTCCCGCATGTACTCGATACAGGCGAGGCCGTGCCAGTCGAGTTCGGCCAGCAGCGCCCGGCCGACGCGCTCCAACTCGGGTTCGTAGATGGATCGGCGGTAGACGCCGCCGCCGCCGGTGTAGGAGTTGCCGCGGATCTGGCGGTGTTGGAACGTCGCCAGCGGTTCGCCGTGGTCGTACAGCCCGGTGAACATGAACTCGTCGTCGGTGTGGATGAACTCCTGAACGATGGGGTCGTGACCCATCGAGCGCCGAACCGCCTCCGGGTCCGGGGGGTCCTCATGGACGACGTGGTGGATCTCCTTGACCACGTCCATGTCGTCGGGCGTCAGGTGTTCGAGGGAGTCGTCGGTGAGGAAGTTGTACCGTGACTTGATCAGCAGGTCCTCGCTCCAGTCGCCCACGTCGGCGAGCAGTCGGGTCTCGGGGACCGGTACGCCCGCGGCGTCGGCGGCGGCAGCCAACTGCAGTCGGTCGGTGGCGGCTAGCAGTTGCTCCATCGTCGGTACGACCAGCGAGACGTGTTCGGCGAACGCCTCCCGGTACCGCGAGAGCAGGTAGGAGTCCTCCGGGCGGACCGGGATCACCGTCCGCACGTCCGGCCGCGCCGCCAGTTCGAGGAGTTCGTCACGGTACGCCAGGAGTCCCTCGCGGGGGTCCGGAACCGACACCGACTCGTCGCAGTAGCGGGAGGAAGCGGCGGGCACCCCATCTTTCTCCGACGCGATGATCGACCCGATCCCTCGCCGGGCGAGCGACCGAACACAGGTGTAACTGGCCGCGTCGTGTCCCGTGGGGATCAGGGCCCGTTCGTTCGTGGAGTGGGTGTCCGTCATCTTCGTACCGACAGCCTTGGCTCTTGGCCGGGTTTAGTATGAACGAGCAACGGGGGGGAAAGGAGTTCATAACCACCCCCGTCGAAGCCGTGCTCGGAGGGTGAAACCGCTGTACCGGCGCCGCCCAGCGCAGGAGCAGTCGGGCAGGGCCAGCGCCTCCCCGAAACGCCACAGGTGCAGGCTGCAGCGGTCACGGACGGGTATGGCCGTGTTAGACGCGAGTAGTCGGTTTGTAGTGAAAGGAGCGCACGCCGAGCGGGCGGTATGCGCCTCGTCCAGGTGTTCGTCCCCGGCGACGACCGAGACGCGGTTCGGGAGACGCTCTCGGAGATGGGGGTCGAGTTCGTGTTCACCGAGGCCAACGGACACCGCGAGGGGACGCTGGCGTCGATACCGGTGCCGACCGGCGCCGTCGATACAGTTCTCGGCCGACTGCACGAGGCCGGACTCCCGCGGGACACCTACACCGTCGTCACCGACGTCGACCGCGCGACCGTCCAGAACGTCGATACCCTCACGGACCGCTACGTCGAGGGGCCGCGCGGGCGTGGCGCGTCGAACGCCGAGATCCGGGAACGGGCGGCGGACCTGACACCCGACACGGCGACGTACCTCGCGTTCGCGCTCACCAGCGCCGTCGTCGCCGTGGGTGGACTGTTGCTCGACTCCGCCATCGTCATCGTGGGCGCGATGGTGATCGCCCCGTTCGCCGGGTCGACGCTCTCGGCCAGCGTCGGCGCCGTGACGAGCGACCGGGAGATGGTCGTCGACAGCGCCACGTCGCAGATCACGGGGCTGGTCGTCGCCTACGTCGGCGGGGTGGCGATGAGCCGCTTCCTCCAGTGGAGCGGCTTCGTGCCGTCGACGCTCGACGTGGGAAACATCGGGCAGGTAGGGGCGTTCGTCACGCCGAACCTCCTGGCCCTCGCCATCGCCATCTCGGCCGGACTCGCCGGTGCGCTCGCGCTGGCGACCGACCTGCCGGTCTCCATCGCCGGCGTCGCCGTCGCCGCGGCCATCGTCCCCGCCGCCGCCGTGGCCGGCATCGGGACGGCGTGGGGGGAGCCGCTCATCGTCGCCGGCGCGACCGTCCTGCTCCTGATGAACATCGTCTTCATCAACCTCACCGCGTACCTCGCGTTCGTCGCGCTTGGCTACCGAACGTCGGTGTTCCGCGGCCTGCGCGGGGGGACCGTCTCGTTACGAACCGGGGGGTACGCCGTGATCGTCCTCCTCTTTCTCGTCGTCGCCGGCGGGACCGTCGCGGGGACGTACCAACACCTCGTGTTCGAACAGCGGGCCAACGACGCGATCCAGACGGTGCTGGCCGAGGAGCAGTACCGGTCGCTCGAACTCGAGGGCGTCGAGACCGAGTACAACGACGCCGGCGCCTTCAGCGACGAGATCGCGGTGACGGTGACCGTCGGGCGGACGACCGACCGCGAACACGAGAGGCTGGCGATGGCCCTCCGGGCTGCGATCGACGACCGAACGGGGCGACCGGTCCGGGTCGACGTTCGGTTCGTCGACTACCAGCGCGCGCCGGCCCAGGACGCCGGGGCGAGGTCGGGCGGCTGGTGGCCGTTCACGTGGTGGCCCTTCGACGGCTGGCCGCTGCTGACGGCGCCCGGCTCACTCGCGTAGTCGTTGCCAGAGCACTCGGGCGGTCCGGCGGAGTTTGGTGAGCAGCGCGCCGACGCGCCGCGAGCGCGCGAGGAGGCGGAGCGCACGGACCGACCGGCCGGCACGGAGCAGTCGGAGCGGCCGGAACCACGGGACCGCCGTGAGGACGAGAAACCAGTTCTCGCGGAGGAACACCAGCGGGCGCTGCTCGGACCACCGGTAGAGCAACGCCAGATCGATGAGGAACACGGCCAACAGCCCTCGGAGGGCTCGACGGACGGCGTCGACGGTCGGCGGCGCGAGAGCGAGAACGTCGAACGTGACCGCGAGGTCGACGGCGAACAGCGCGATCCAGACGGCCGTCGCCACCCCGACGAACGGCGACCACCAGCGTTCGGCGTCCATCCGTGGCCGGTAGGGGTTCGCGGGAGAAAACGTTGGGCCGGGCGAGCGTCAGCGGGGACCTGCGTCACCAGTCGGCTGCGCCGCCGGGGAAAGAGTGGAGGGTCCCCGGGGCAGCAGCGCGCTGGGTTACTCTGCGTCGGTCTCGGTCTCCGTGGCCTCGTAGGAGACCTCGGTGCCGGAGGCGACTGGCTGGAGGATGTACCCGTTGGAGCCGCCGCGCTGGACCGGCGTGAAGTCAGCGGTGAACGTCGTTCGCTGGTCGGCGCGCACCTCGAAGGACTCGTTGAACTGCAGCGGCGCCTCCCCGGGCGTCACGACCTCCGCCGAGTCGCCGCCGGTGAGCGTCGCGTCGACGCCGGACACGTCGAGTTGGAGGTAGGCGTACGTGCCCGTCTCGATCTCGTGTTCGTCGACCAGTTTCGTCTCCCCGTCCTGGAGTTGGACGAGGTCGGCCTCCTGTGGCTCGTCGTACTCGTAGTACGTCCGGTCGTCGCTCTGGTCAACGTCTTCCTCGTTCTGTGTGGTGACGGCGTCCTCGTCGGTCGTGGCGGTGTTCTCCCCGCCGTCGTCGCCGTCCCCGCCGTCGTCGCCGCCCTCGCCGCCCTCCGCCAGCCAGAACCCCTCGACGGTGACGACGCAGCGCTCGAAATCGGCGATGTCCCCGGGCGCGTCCTTCACGACCGTCGCGAGCGTACCCGTGGCCGTCCCGCCTGAGCAGCCCGCGAGCCCGGTTATCCCGGCGAGGCCGACCGCGCCCGCCGCTCTGAGATAGTTCCGCCGTGTCGTCGTTGTGTCGCTCATGCACTCACCCCGAACGAACTGGACCCGGGAAAAGCGGGGGCACGCCCAACCTCGATTCACCCGCATTTAACTCGATTAGTCCCGCGTTCGGGGCAGATAACCGCCGGCGGGCCGTGGGGCGCCCACGAAAAGGGTCGTACGGGCTGACTGCGTGGTCGGCCGCGGTTCGCGCGCTCCGAGCAGCCGGCCCCGCGGTGTTCAGTACCCCTCGTCCAACAGTTCCCGCGCGACGATGTTCTTCTGGATCTCGGTGGTACCCTCGTAGATCTGGGTGATCTTCGAGTCGCGGTAGAGCCGCTCGACGTCGAAGTCGTCGACGAACCCCGCGCCGCCGTGAATTTGGACCGCCTCGTCGGCGGCGTCGGTCGCCACGTCCGAGGCGAACTCCTTGGCCATCGAAGCCAACATCGTCAGGTCCTCCTCGGCGTTGTCGACGCTCCATGCCGACTTGTAGGTGAGTTGGCGCGCCGCCTCGGTCCGGGTGTGCATGTCCGACAGTTTGTGGCGGATCGCTTGGAACTCCGAGATCTCGCGGCCGAACTGCTCGCGTTCCTCGGCGTAGGACAGCGCGCGCTCGGCGGCGCCCTTGGCGATCCCGACCGCCTGTGCGGCGACCATCGTCCGGGTCTCGTCGAAGAACTGCATCAGTTGGGGGAACCCCATCCCGCGCTGGCCGACGAGGTTCTCCTCGGGGACGCGCACGTCGTCGAACCGGAGTTCGGCGGTGTCGCTCGCGCGGATGCCCATCTTCCCGGTGATCTTCTCGCTCTCGAACCCGTCGCGCTCGCGCTCGACGAGGATCTGGGAGAAGCCGGTGTAGCGGTCGCCCACGTCGGGGTCGGTCTCACACATCACGACGAAGTAGTCCCCGACCGAACCGTTGGTGATCCACATCTTCGAGCCGTTGAGCACCCACTCGTCGCCGTCCTTCTCGGCCCGGGTAGAGAGCGAACTCACGTCCGAACCGGCGTGGGGTTCGCTGATCGCCGCGCCCATCACCGCCTCGCCGTTCGCGATCGGCGGGAGGTACTCCGCTTTCTGCTCCTCGGTGCCGAACTCCATGATCGCCTCCGCGCCGAAGCCGGCGCTGGTGACACAGAGCCCGATCCCGGGGTCGACCGCGAACAGCTCCTCGGTCACAATGGCCATGTCGAGCGTCGAGTAGCCGACGCCGCCGTACTCCATCGGGAAGTGTGCGCCGGTCAGCCCCATCTCCGACGCCTTCTCGACGATCGCGGCGGGGTACTTCTCCTCGCGGTCGTACTCGCTCGCGACAGGTGCGATCTCGTTCTCCGCGAACCGCCGCACTTCGTCGCGGAGCTGCTCTTGCTCTGGAGAGAGTCCGTAGTCCATGGTCCTACCCAACAAGAAACACACCAAGAGTTTTTCGGCGAACGGGGGCAGTCGGGCCGGAGATCGGTCCCGGTCGGTTCCATAGCCCTGGTCAGTCGACGCTGATGAAGCTGATGCTCGGTTTGCTCCGCCCCGACTCGGGGACGGCCCGCCTGTTCGGCGAACCGGCCCACGAGTTCGACGAGAGGTCGCGACTGGGCTACGTCGCCCAGCACGCGGGCGCCTCGAAGGAGATTCCCATCACCGTCCGCAAGGTGGTCGGCCTCTGTGTCGGCATCATCGCGTCGCTGATCGGGACGTTCCTCGTCCACCGCCAACTGGCGCTGATCGGCCGCGCGCGCACACGGCGTTCGCGGGCGTCGCCGTCGGTCTGTTCCTGAACGCGGTCATCGACCTCGGGGTGAGCCCCTACCTCACGGTGGTCGGCGGCGGCGCCATGCAGATCATGGGCGTGATCCTCGTTGCGACGATGCTGGTGGTGCCGGTCGCCGGCGCGGCGCAGGTCTCCCCGGAGCTTCACCGAGTCGCTGCTGCTCTCCGTGGTGATGGCCGAACTCGCAGTGCTGTTGGGCATCGCGAACTCCTACTACGTCGGCGCGACCGCCGGCGGCATCGTGGTGCTCGTCGCAGCCGGCATCTACGCGCTCGCCGTCGTCGCCGGAAAGGTCAGGCCGCAGTGGGCGAGGAGGTGATCCCAGAGACGGGCAGCATCGACGCCGGCGACGGCGGACGTCCCGCGGCCGGGCAGCCGTCGGCCGACGACGCCGACTGATTTCTGGACCGGGCGCTCCCGGAGCCGGCGTCACCAGACGAAGCGGAACAACACCGTGAACCCGACGTAAGCCCCGACCGTCGAAAGTACGGGTACCACGTTCTGCATCAGGAGCACCCGCGCGGTCGTCGACGGGTCGAACAGGTCCGCGGCCGGCGGGATGTCCGCAGGGTCCTCCTCGCCGATCTCTGGCACCGGTTCACCCTCCTCGTCGGCGGCCAACGCGCCGACCGAGACTGCCGGTTCCGCCTCGCCGCGGACGCCGGCCGAGACCGTCACCGTGCGGGTCGCCCGTCCCCAGCCGAGACCGATGATCGAGGTGGTGGCGATGATGACGAACGAGGCCGGGATACCGATGGCCGAGAGCCCGATCACGATGGTCGAGGAGACGACCGCGACGACGATGGCGGCGGTGAGGGGCAGGTCGGTGATGTCGTTGCCCAGCGTGTCGAGGGTACGGCGGGCGATGGTGAACGCGCCGACCGCGACGGCGCCACAGCCGAGCAGGATCATCGTGTCCACGTCGACGCCGGCGCCGACCAGCGGCGCGATGGCGTTGGCGACGTTCGACGTGCCCGAGGAGAACGCCATCAGGCAACCGATGGCGACGACGACGGCGCTGCCGGCCATCTCCCGGCGTGTCGTGTTCGGGCCGGCGGCCGGTCGGGGGAGCGTCCCGGAGCGGTCGAGGACGAACAGCGGCCCGTCGGTGCTGTCGATCGCCACCCACCGATCGATCCGCGGGTAGAAGTACCGACCGATGGTCCCAGAGAGCCAGAAGCCGACGACGGGGGCGACGATCCACCAGAGCGCGATTTCACCCATGACGGTCCAGTCGAGTTCGCCGGCCGCGACACCCAGCCCCGCGATCGACCCGACCGCAGTCATCGACGTGGAGGCGGGGACGCCGACGTAGTTGCCCACGAACAGCGCGCCACCGACGAAAAAGAGCACGACGATGCTCGTCTCGACGGTGAACACGCCGGGGTCGGCCAGTAGCTCCCCGCCGAGTTTGTCGACGACGCGCCTGCCGAGCGTCCACGCGCCGACCGCGAAACAGACCGCCATCAGCGCCGCGGCGCCGGCTTTCGAGATCGCGTCGGCGCCGACCGCCGGGCCGAACGCCGGCCCCGTCGTCGACCCACCGATGTTGAAGCCGACGAAGAGGGCCACCGCGATCCCGACGAGCAGGAGCGCCTCGACCATGCGGGGAGGTCGGACGGCCAGTTCTTAAGTTATTTGACGGTTTCGGCCGAACCCGGCCGGCGCCACCGGGAGAGGTGGGTATACCTGTGTGGAACCACGTTCTCCCGTATGGACGAATCTCGACAGCGGGAGGTGGGTCGATGAACCCGTCGCGCGTGGACTTCGTGACCGACCTCGCCTACGGCGTCACCATCTTCATCGCGATCGTGTTGATGCTCGAAGTGGGGACGCTGGTGGGCGTCGCCTTCGGCCTCGGGGTGTTGCTCTCCTACGTCATCCACATCGCGTGGAAGATGGCGCGGTTCGACCCCGACTGGATGACCCAGGAGGTCGCCCAACAAGTCGAGGAGACCGTCAGCGAGGAGGTCACCGAGAAAGTCTCCGACACGGTGAGCGAGGAAGTCACCGAAAAGGTCTCCGACACCGTCAGCCAGGAGGTCGAACAGACCGTCAGCAAGGAGGTCGATCAGGTGACCGAAGCCGTCAGCGAGGAGGTCACCGAGGAGGTCTCCGAGAAGGTCACCGAGGAGGTCTCCGAGAAGGTCGAGGAGACAGTCAGCAAGGAGGTCGAACAGACCGTCAGCGAGGAGGTCGAACAGACGGTGAGCAAGGAAGTCGAGGAGACAGTCAGCAAGGAGGTCGACGAGGTCGCCGACAAGGTCTCCGACACCGTCAGCGAGGAGGTCAGCGAGACGGTGAGCGAGGAAGTGACCGAGGAGGTCTCCGAGAAGGTCACCGAGGAAGTCTCGGAGAAAGTCTCGGAGGAGGTCTCCGAGAAGGTCTCCGAGGAGGTGTCCGAAAAGGTCGAACAGACCGTCGAAGAGACCGTCAAGAAGACCGAGGCAGAGGAGAAAGCCGCGGACGAAGCGGACCGCGACGACGAGGAAGACGCCGAGGACGACGAGTCGTAACTCGGCAGAAGCTACTTGCTTCCGGTGGGCCTCCTAGGGGGCATGAACGCCGTAACGGTCGGCGTGGTCCTCGTCGAAGCGGCCCTGCTCGCACTCCTCTACGTCGGCTACCGCCGGGAGAACACCCCAGCAGTGGCCAACACGGCCGGCGCCGCCGTGCTCACGCTCGTGCCGCCGGCCGTCGCCGGCGTCGTCGGCGCCGAGGGTGACGGGTTCCTCGTCGCCACGTTCTGGGTCGCCGTCGCCGGCTTCCTCCACAGTCTCGGGATGCTCGGGCGCTACGAGTCGGTGTGGTGGTGGGACCACCTCACCCACACGCTCTCGGCCGCGCTCCTCGCGGCGCTGCTGTACGCGAGCCTGCTCGTCGTCGCCCCGGGCGTCGCCGTCGTCGGAACGGTCGTGGTAACGCTGACGCTGGGCGTCGTCTGGGAGATCGGGGAGTTGCTCGCTCGGGAAGTCGCCAGTCGCTACGACATCGAACCGGTGCTCGTCCACTACGGGCGCCGCGACACCGCCCTCGACCTGGTGTTCGACGCCGTCGGCACCGTGCTCGTCGTCGCACTCGACCTGCGACTGTTCGTCCCGATCGTGGAAGCGATCGTTCGGTCGACGGGCACCCTCTAACGCCTGAAACCGCCGAAACCCGCAAGTAGCGTCGATATCTCTTACGTCGATCGTCGAACTCGGCGGACGAAGAAGACCGGTTATCAGTGCGGAGCACGAGCGTGGGGCCAAGAGCAATGTCCGGCAAGTACGACCTCGTCATCGTCGGCGGCGGCATCAGCGGCGCGTCGCTGCTTTACACGACCGCGAAGTTCACCGACATCGACTCGATCGCCCTGATCGAGAAGGAGCCCGAGATCGGCGCGATCAACTCCCACCACACGAACAACTCCCAGACGCTGCACTTCGGCGACATCGAGACCAACTACACGCTCGAGAAAGCCGAGTCCGTCAAGGAGGGCGCCGAACTGCTCGCGGGCTACCTCGAGAACCACGACCCGGACCGCGAGATGCACGCAAAGCGCAGCAAGATGGTCCTCGGCGTCGGCGACGAGGAGGTCAGGAAGCTCGAACGCCGCTACGAGGAGAACGGGTTCGGCGACCTGTTCCCCAAACTGCGCCCCATCGAGCGCGAGGAGATCGGCGAACTCGAACCCAAGGTCGTCGAGGGTCGTGACCCCGAGACGGACCTGCTCGCGCTCCAGACCCCCGACGGCTACGTCGTCGACTACGGCGAGGTCGCCAAGTCGTTCGTCGAGGCCGCGAAGGACGAGGACGGCGTCGACGTACACACGGGGACGAAAGTCAGCGACATCACGCCGACGCTCGACGGCCACACCATCGCCACCGACGCGGGCCGCTTCGAGGCGCCCGCGACCGTCGTCGCCGCCGGCTCTCACAGCCTCCAGATCGCCAAGGAACTGGGCTACGGCGAGAACAAGGCGCTGCTGCCGGTCGCGGGGAGCTTCTTCCTCGCGGACGACCTGCTGAACGGGAAGGTGTACACCCTCCAGATGAAGAAGCTCCCCTTCGCCGCGATCCACGGCGACGCCGACGTCCACGACGCCAGCGTCACTCGCTTCGGCCCGACGGCGAAGCTCGTGCCCGCACTCGAACGCGGCCGCCTCTCCACCGTCGGCGACTTCTTCGACGTGTTCGGGCTGAACGTCGCCTCCTTCGCGAGCTACGCCAACATCCTCGCCGACCGGATCCTCCTGCCGTACGTGCTGCGGAACCTCGTCTACGACGTGCCCGAGGTCGGTCCCCGGAAGTTCCTCCCGCAGGTCCAGAAGGTCGTCCCGAGCGTCGGCCTCGACGACATCGAGCGTGCGAAGGGCTACGGCGGCGTCCGCCCGCAGATCGTCGACACGGAGGCCAAATCGCTGGACATGGGCGAGGCGAAGATCGTCGGCGACGACGTGATCTTCAACATCACGCCCTCGCCGGGCGCCTCGACCTGCCTGAAAAACGCGATGCGGGACGCCCACACGGTCGTCGACTTCCTCGAGGACGCCGAGTTCGACGAGGACGCGTTCCGCGAGGACACGATCGGGGAGTTCCCCCGCGCCGAGTAGTCAGGCGCTCGCTTCCTCGGTCGGCGTCACGTCGTAGCGACTCAGGAACCGCTGGACCGACTCGTCGGTCCCCACCAGCGTCAGTTCGTCGTCCGCCGAGAGCTCCCGGCCAGGGTCGACGACGGTCGTCCGCCCCGCGGCGTCCTTGACGGCGATGACGCGACAGCCGGTCGCCGCGATGTCGGTCTCGGCGATGGTCGCGCCCGCAAAGGGCGCCGCTGGCACGCGGATCAGCCGGCCCTGCCCGCCGGGGTCGAGGATCTCCTCCTCGCGCAGTTCTTTGGCGATCATCCGGGCGCTCACCCGCGGCACCGAGAGCACGTAGTCGGCACCGGCACTCAGGGCCTTCCGGGTCGCGTCGGTGTCGGTCACCCGGACGAGCACCTCGAGGTCGGGGTTCATCTCCTGGGCGAGCACCGCCGCGAGCAGCGACTTCGAGTCGTCGGGAAGCCCGATCACGATGGCGTCGGCGCTGTCGGTCCCGGCCGCCGTGAGGCCCTCGCGCGTGCTCGCGTCGGCGACCACGTCGACGCCCTCGGCGTCGGCCACGTCCACCGTGACCGTCTCGATCCCCGCCGCTTCGATCGTCTCGCGGGCGGCCCGCCCGACCTCGCCGAGGCCGGCGATCACGATGCGGTCGTGTCGGCGGACCGCCCGGGGGGGACGGGAGAACGCCGCCAGGGACTCGATGCTCTCGGTGGTCCCCGACACCAGCAGGACGGTGTTGTCACGGATCTCCGCGTCGGGGTCCGGCGGCAGTTGGAGTTCGCCGTCGATCCACGCGCCGATGACGTTGACGCCGGTGCGTTCGCCGAGCCCCGACTCCCGGATCGGGCGGCCGACCAGCGCGCTGCCGTGGGGGACGGGCACCTCCGCGACCTCGATGTCGCCCCCGAGGTCGACGGTGTCCCGGATCTCTGCGGTGAAGGAGTCGACGGCCTTCGCGGCCAGCCGCTGGCCGAGCACGGCGTGGGGCGAGAGGACCGTGTCGGCGCCGACAGAGCCCAGCACCTCGGACATGTCGCCCTCGTCGGTCAGCGCGATCACCTCGATCTCCTCGTCGATGGAGCGCACCGTGAGGATCGTGTTGACGGTGGCGTCGCCGGCGTCGGTGATCACCGCCCGCGCGGCGCCGATGCTCGCACGTTCGAACGCCTCGGCGTCCTGCGGGGAGCCGTGGATCGCCGCGTAGCCGTCGTCGGCGAGCGCCCTGGCGTTCTCCTCGTCCGAGGAGATCAGCACGTAGTCCACGTCCAGTTCGCGGAGTTCGTCGAGCAGCACCGCCGAGTCACGGCTGTACTCACAGATGATGACGTGGTCGCGCTTGGGCGAAAGCCGGCTGTCGAGGTCGACCTCCGCCTCGTTGAACAGGGGGATCACCACCAGCCGGAGGGTGAAGAAGCCGACAGCGATGCCGGTCAGTTGGATGAACACCATGAAGAGGTTCATCAGTGGGTGGGACCACGGCGAGTCGGCGCCGTAGCCCGTCGTCGTCATCGTCTCGACGACCGTCTGGAACGCGTTGAAGAAGGTGTAGTCCGTGGTCGCCCCCTCGAGCGTCCGCATCCCGTAGAAGTAGACGGTCGCGTAGAGCAGGACGACCGCCACCAGCCCGACGGCGTAGTAGACGATATAGCGGTTCCGTCGCGAGAGGTCGTCGAGTGAGTCGGGGAGCGAGACCATCGGCTCGGTTGAACTGTCCGCCGGGCGAGCAAAAGCGTTTCTCGGCTCAGGCCTCCGGCTCGGCCCACTCGAACTCGCTCCGCCCGGCGCCGACGTCGAGTGCGCGGATCAGCCACGGCGGCGAGACCGCCTGCAACAACAGCCCCGCGAGCGCGACCGTGTCGGGCGCTGTACGTGTTTTCGGCAGCGATGGGCCGTCGAGCCATCGAGAGGTGGGAGGTCAGAGCCGAACCTCGCGGCGTTTAACTCTCGCCGGCGACAACCCCGAACGATGGCAGACGACTACGGCGGCATCCTCGGTGCGTTCCCCTACGCGTTCCGGCGGAGCGACTCGCGGCTGTTCAGGTCGTACGTCCTCGTCGGCGGACTCGCGACGGTCCTGCTAGCGCTGGTCTGTGTCCTCGCGGTGGTCGTGGTGTTCGGTCAGACCGCCGGGGCCCGCGGCGGGAACTTCACGCTCTCGCGGTCGTTCATCGCGCTACTGGGGCTGCTGGCGGTCGTGCCGGTGGTCGCGCCGGTGCTGTTGGCCGCCCGGACCCGCCGCCGGGGGGTGGCCGAGGACGACCGCTTCGAGCCGCCGCGGGGGTACGAGCCGCTGCTCGCTGTCGGGGGGTACCTCTTCTTGCTCTCGCTCTACCTCGGGCTGGTGGCGTCGATGCCCGAGACGTTCACCCTCGACGGCGAGACGGTCACGCGGCCCGAAGCCTCGGGGCTGTTCGCGCCGGTCGTCGCCGCACTGTACGCCGTTCCGCCGACCGCGTCGCCGCTGATCCCGGCCGGGGCGGCGGCGCTGATCGTCGTGATCCACCGCTGGCTGCGCTGACGGCGGCGCTCGGCCGCGGGCGAAATCCGGAAAGGCCTCCGGCGCCCAGACCGGGTATGAGCGACACCATCGACGGCGCGAGCGAGGGCGTCTTCCTCGTCACCCACGCCGACGACGACAGCGCGGTGCTCCGGGACGTAGAGCGCGGACAGGTCCACACCCTCTCCTCGAACCCCGGGCTCTCCGTGGACGACGCCGTCGAGGGCGTCGTCGCGCCGGAGCCGCCGCTCGAAGTGACCGCGGAACTGGTCGAGGTCGAGGAGCGCCGCTCGCTCTCCATCCGGGCGAGCGAGGAGCCGCCGACGAAACAGGAGCGGGAGATCGCCGCCGACCAGCCGGTCGGCGAACTCACCCGAACCGAGCGCGCCGGCATCGGCGAACTCCACATCATCACCGTGCCCGAAGAACAGACCGAAGCGGCTGTCGAGGACGTGCTCGAGGACCGCGAGGCGACGCTGGGCCGGGCGGCCCGCCTCGGCGTGAACCGGGTCGAGATCCGGTCGGAGCCGGGCGTCGTCAGCGTTCGATACCTGCCCTAATCGTCGTCGCCGGGGTTGGCGAACTTCCCACCTTCGAACACCGCCGGGGGGTCGCGACCGGCGACCCCGTCGGTGACGCGCTCGGTCTCGTAGCGTTTGTTCGGCTGGCGCTCGGGGCCCCGTGCCCGGCTACGGACCGCCGAAGGGCGCTTGCCACCGGCACGCGTGGCGGCGGTCGCACCCATCGGCTTCGCCCCGTTGGCGCCGTTCGACGGCTTCGTCCCGCCGCCATCGCGGCGGTCTGACGCCCGACGGACGCCGGCACCGACCACCTCGGCGGTGTGTTGCTCCGGGGTGTCGTCGGTCGCTTCGTCCGCCGCCTCGCTGGCTTTCTCGGCCGCCTGACTCGCCGCCTCGCTGGCTTTCTCGGCGGTCTCGGTCGCCTTCTCGGCGGCCTGTGCGGCCGCTTCGGAGGCGCTGTGAGCCAGCCGCTCCCACCAGACGAAGATGATCAGCGAGGCGAAGAAGACGCCCACCCAGACGAATATCTCCCACCACGCCGTGTCGTGGAGTACGGCGTCGATGGTGACCGTGATGATCTGGGTGAACGCCCCGCCGACGAGGACGGAGCCGAGCATCCGGCGGCTGAACACCTCGTCCAGCCGCTTTCGGACCTCCGGACTGGTGTACCGCTTGACGAGGTTCCACAGCCACGTCCCCTTGA
Organism: Halolamina litorea; assembly: GCF_026616205.1. Lineage (NCBI taxonomy): Archaea > Methanobacteriati > Methanobacteriota > Halobacteria > Halobacteriales > Haloferacaceae > Halolamina > Halolamina litorea. The sequence continues at coordinate 579,371 of NZ_JANHGR010000002.1, read as the reverse complement.
CTCGGCTGTAGGCCGTCTCGGCGGCCGCACGCGACTGCTTCTCCGCGAAGTGGAACGCCTTCCGGGACTCGGTTACCGGGTCGAACTCGAAGCCGGATCCCGACTCACCGCTGCCGTCGGAGGGGTCCGGCGGGTCCGGGTCGTCGCTTCCGGCACTCGATCCGCTGGCCTCCTCGCCGTCGCCGGGGCTGTCGTCGCCGCCGGCGGCCTCGCCGTCGCCCCACCCGTCCTTGGCTGTCGGCTCGTTACTCACTGCCGCCTCGGCACCCGATTCGGGGCCAGTGGCTCCATCCGGCGGGGTGTCCTCCGGCACGGAGTCGAAGTCGAACTCCTCGTCGCGTTCACTACTCGCTCCCTTCCTCGCCGTGGCTCCTCGGCCGTCGTGGTTCTGTGACCGGCTAGGGGCGTTCCGGTCACCGGCCCCGTCAGGGGGGTCTGGTTGGTCGGGGGGGTCGTCGCCGGAGTCCGATAGCTGATCGAACTCGAACGTTCCGGCGTCGTCGCTCGATTCCCCCATCTACCTGAACGCACACAGTCGAAGTATGTAAAAATGGAACCAGCGTGCGGAACCGTTGCACGCAGCGGCCGGCGCCGTCAGCGTCGCAGCCCGGCAAGGTCACGGTCGCCCCGCCCGCATGACCACTGTCGAAGGCGTGGTCGAGGTGGCTACTCGTCCTCGAACTCCAACGCGACCGAGTTGATACAGAACCGCTTGCCAGTCGGCTCGGGGCCGTCGTCGAAGACGTGGCCGAGGTGGCTCTCACAGTTGGCACAGACAACCTCGATGCGCTTCATGCCGTGGCGGTTGTCCTCGCGGGTGGCGACGGCGTCGTTCTCGGCGGCGTAGAAGCTGGGCCAGCCACAGCCCGAGTCGTACTTCGTCTCGGACTCGAACAGCACCTCGCCACAGCCCTTACAGCGGTAGACGCCGTCGTCGTCGCGGTCGACGTGTTCGCCGCTGAAGCGGGCCTCGGTCCCGCGCTCGCGCATGACCTCGTACTCCTCGTCGGTGAGCTCTTCGCGCCACTCCGCGTCGGACTTCTCGGGCTTGGACTCGCTCATGGTCGTTGTTGGGGCTGCGGGGGGCTAACGCTTCCGCCGGTCGGCCACAGAACGCGAACGGTCGAGCGTTACCGACAGAGCGCGCGCACGTCGTGGAGGTCGTCGACGACGTGGGTCGGCTGGACGGACAGTTCGTGGTGTCGGCGGTGCGGTCGGCGGATGAACGCCGAGTCCACGCCGGCGTTGAACGCCGCGGTCACGTCGCTCTCCCGATCGCCGACGTAGAGGGCGTCGTCGGCGTCCAGGTCCGCGAGCGCCTGCTCGAGGAAGTGCGGGTCGGGCTTCTTGCGTTCGAGGTCGAGCATCGTCGGCTGGCGGCCGTAGGCCGTCTCGAACAGCCCCGAGACGCCGAAGTGATCGAGCAGGAAGTCGACCGTGGCCTGCTGGTTCGAACTCACCACACCCATCGGGAGGTCGAGGTCCGAAAGCGTCGAGACGTCCTCGAACAGCGGCTTCCCGCCGGCGCGGACGTGCTCGCGCTGGGCCTCGTGGGCGGTCCGGTCGCGGATCTCCCAGAACTCCTCGACGGAGAGGTCGTACAACTCACAGATCGTAGACAGCGATTCGGGGGTCACACCGACGACGATCTCCTCGACGTGTTCGGGGTCGGGATCCTCGATCCCGGCCTCCTCGAAGGCCTGCCAGCCCGCTTCGTGCAGCACGTCGTAGTCGGTGGTGTCCACCAGAACGCCGTCGTTGTCGAACACGACCGCGTCGTAGCTCATACGTATCCGACGTGAAACGGGGTGAAAAAGGTTGTGCGCCGGCTCAACGGCCGAATCGCGCGCCGTCTCCCCTACTCGTCGCCGAAGGACCACTCGACGACGAGTTCGGACTCCTCGGCCTCCTCGCGCTCGCCGGCGTCGTCGGTCGGCCCGTCGTCGGCACCCGTTTCACCCTCGGCAGCCGACTCGCGGGGGGACTCCGGGGCGCCGTCGTCGGTCGGCTCGTCGTCGCCACGCTCTGACTCCGCGGCCGGCTCACCGCCCCAGACGGGGTCGTCGCTGCCGACATCGCGGTCGGCGTCGTCGGCCGGTTGCTCGCTGGGTTCCGTCTCGTCCCCGTCCGGGTCCGAGTCGTTGTCGTTCCCGCTGGGGTCGTACCCATCAGGGTCCGAGTCGTTGTCGTTCCCGTTCTCGTCCCGCTCGTCGTCCTCCTCGTCCCATATCGGTGCGGCATTGGGGTCCGCCTCGCCGTCGTCGGCGAACGCGATACCCGCGGCGGGCTTCGTCTTCGCCGGGAGCGATCCGCCCATCTTCGAGCGCGGGAGAACGTGGGCCAGCGAGTCGTGCGGGACGAAGCCGATCCGCGCGCCGCTCTCGTCGAGCACGGCGACGCCGGCGCCGGTCTGGGAGGTGGAGGCGGCGCCGAACTCCGATCCGTCGGTCGTCACGACCGTCCGCGAGCGCTCCGTCACCGCGGCGTCGGCGCTCGGCGCGACGTAGGCGAGCGAGTCGTACGGGACGAACCCCTGCCGGCTCCCCCCTTCGTCGAGCACGGCGATGCCCGTCTCGGTCAACGAGATCCCCGCGGCGGCGAACGTCGTGCCGTCGGCCGTCAGCGCGATCATCGGATACGCCATTTTCGTCACAGTTCGCGAGCGAGAGCAATAAAGACCGGACGTGAAAACGGGAGAAGCGGCGGCTCAGTCCGACGTGACCGGCGGCGTGGGGCTCTCGGCCATCGCCAGCACGTCGTCGAAGAAGCCCAGCGAGTCGTGGGGCCCGGGGTTCGCCTCGGGGTGGTACTGGCGGGTGAGTACGTCGATGCCGACGCCCTCCAGCCCCTCGGCGGTGTCGTCGTTGACGTTGACCTGCGTGACCGAAAGCTCGCCGGGGTCGGCGACGCTGTAGCCGTGGTTCTGGGTAGTCATGATGACGCGGTCGGTCTCCAAGTCACGCACCGGCTGGTTCAGTCCGCGGTGGCCGAACTCCATCTTCTCGGTCTCGCCGCCCAGCGAGCGGGCGACGACCTGCTGTCCCAGACAGATGCCCGCGATGGGCACCTCGCCGGCGAAGTGGTCCACGACCGCACCCGCGGCGGTGAAGTTCGCCGGGTCGCCCGGGCCGTTCGAGATGAACACGACGTCGGGATCGGTGTCGGCCACCTCCGCCGGCGTGGCGTCGTAAGGCAGGCGGTGGACCTCGGCGCCACGCTCGACCAGCGCGTCGATTATCGACTTCTTGGCGCCGCAGTCGATCAGGGTGACGCGCGGGCCGGTCCCGTCGTAGACCTCGGGGCCGTCGACGCTGACCTGCGCGCCGATGTCGACGTGGTCGCTCATGCCGACACACTGCTCTAACTGTTCGCGGGCCTGCTCGGGCGTGGCGTCCGGACCGGCGGCGACGCCACAGCGCATCGCCCCCTGCTCACGGATCCCGGTGACGAGGTCCCGCGTGTCGACGCCGTCGACCGCCGGGATACCCTCGCTTTCGAGCCACTCCGCGACGTCCTCGGTGAACTCCCGGGCGACCGCCACGCGCGGTTGAACCGACTCGGACTCGAAGCGGTCGTCCCGCACGCCGTAGTTCCCGATCAGCGGGTAGGAGAAGGTCAGTACCTGCTCGGCGTAGGAGGGGTCGGTCAGACTCTCCTCGTACCCGGTGTAGGCGGTGGTGAACACCAGCTCGCCTCGGCCCGTGCCGGGGGCACGCGAACGTCCCTCCACGACACGACCGTCGGCCAGCGCGATGTACGCGCTCATTACGAGATACGAACTTTGCGAGCGTAATAACTGTGTCGTTCGAAGTGTTCTTACGAAATTCGTAACGAGTATGGCGACTCAGCGTCACGGGGCTGTATGGACGAACTGGATCGGGAGATCCTGAACATCCTCCGGCGGGACGCCCGGACGCCCTACACCGAGATCGCCGAGCAGGTCGGCACCAGCGAGGGGACGGTCCGCAACCGCGTCGAGGGGATGGTGGAAGACGGCGTCATCGAGCGGTTCACCGTCACCACCCGAACGGGGAACGTGAAGGCGATGATCGAGATATCGGTGGCGATGGACGTCAACACCGACGAGGTCGGCAGCCGACTGGCCGAGTGGGAGGAGGTCGACTTCGTCTGGCAGGTCTCCGGCGAGGACGACATCGTGCTCGTCGTCGACTGCGTCGACACCCGCGCGGTGAACGAACTGATCTCCCGCGCCCGCGAGCAGGCGGAGGTCGAGGAGAGCACCACGCGGCTCATTCTGGACGAACGGCTGGGCTCGTAGGGAAGAGTCCGTCGACCGCCCGTGATCGTGCCGCGGCGGGAGGCCTTTTGCCGTCGAGTCCCCGACCGTGGAGTGTAATGACCGACGCGATGTTCATCGTCAGCGAGGAAGGCTACTGGGCCGAGGAGTGTATCGAGCCGCTCACCACGCTCACCGAGGCGGGCGTCGACATCACGGTGGCGACGCCGACGGGGAGCCCGCCGGTCGTCGACGAGCGCTCGCTCGACCCCGAGGACATCGGCGAGGCGGAGGCCGAGCGCCTCCGCGAGATCCACGAGAGCGACGAGCGACTGAACGATCCGATCGCGCTGGGCGCCGCCGAGCCCGGGAGCTACGACGCCGTCGTCTTCCCCGGCGGCCACGGCGCCGAGTGGGACCTCACGCAGGACAGCCACGCCCGCGCCGCGCTCCGCACCGCCGTCGAGGGCGAGGACGGCACCGCGCTCGTCGTCTGTCACACCGTCGGCATCCTCGCGTTCACGCGCGACTCCGAGGGAGGGATGCTCGTCGACGGCCGGGACGTGACCGGCTTCCCGAACGCGTGGGAGGAAGGGATCGTCGACGAGAACGACATCCTGCCCGACGGCCGGAAGCTCCCCTACTGGGTCGAGGACGAGGTCGTCGCCGCCGGCGGGAACTGGGACGCAGAACTCGACGCCGAGACCTCCGTGACCGTCGACGGCGACCTCGTCACGGCGCGTGGCCCGGGTTCCTCGCACGCGGCGGCGACGACGCTGCTCGACGAACTGGCCGTCGACGCCTGATCGGCGCGCCAGCGGACTGACACGCTCGGCATCGAAGCGACCTTACCCCCGGTGGCCGATGGGTCCCGTATGAGCACCGAGAACGCCGACACGGGCGCCGGCGACGACGCCGAACCCCACCCCAACGCCGCACAGGACGTGGTCGCCGTCGACGGCGACGACGAGCCGACCGGACTCGCCAACCGCCTCGACGCCCACACGGGCGAGGGCCAGCGCCACCGGGCCTTCACCGCGCTCGTGTTCGACGAGGACGACCGCATTCTGCTCGCCCAGCGCGCCGCCAACAAGCGCCTCTGGGACACCTGCTGGGACGGCACCGTCGCCTCCCACCCCATCGAGGGCCAGAGTCAGGTCGACGCCACCGAGCAGCGACTGGAGGAGGAACTGGGCGTCACGCCCGACCAGTACGACGACCTCCGCGTCACCGACCGCTTCGAGTACAAGCAGCGCTACGAGCGCGAGGGCCTGGAGTGGGAGGTCTGTGCCGTCCTCAAGGTCACGCTGACCGACACCGACCTCGACCCCGACACCGAGGAGATCGAGGGGCTGCTCTGGGCGGACTACGACCTGCTCTACGAGAACCCCGAGTGGTACCGCCAGCTTCGACTCTGCCCGTGGTTCGAGATCGCGATGCGCCGCGATCAGGAGGGCAACACCGTCGCCGACGGCAGCGTCGGTTTCGAGCGGTAATCGGGGGCGAGACGGTTCTTTTCGCGGGATCGACGATAACGGGGAGCGACCACCGACAGCGTCTCGATCGTTGGCCGCTGGTGACCGCACCGATCCACCGCCACCGTGCAGTAGCGGTGGACGCCTCGCGGTCGTCGACTGTCGACGACCGCGGGGGGAGGAGTGGGGACTCGGTACTGTGCCGGACCCTGTGTCCGGCACACGGCGGTCCAGAGGCCATGCACCGAGACCTGTCGCCGTCGCTGATGCGGGCGCGGAAGGCACAAAACCGGGCGAGAAAGCCGTCTACTACTCCTTCATCGCCCAGACACCCATCCCGCCCAGCAACAGCGCCGGGATGAACGGCAGCGCCAGCATCGCCACGAGGAACGGCACGTGGTCGGCCAACAGCGTCGGGTAGAGGTAGATTACCCCCGGGATCACCAGCGTCGCCAGCGTGACGACGCCGACGAGGAGCGGCCCGCTCGGGCCGCCCGACTCCGTCTCGTCGGCGCTCGCGTCGTCCGCCGGGTCCTCGACGCTGTCGGGGGTGTGGACGTACGCGTCGTCCCCGCTGGCGTTCTCAGAGCTCACTATCCGGCTTAAGCACCACTTTCCCAAAGCCTTCCCGGTCCTCCAGCATGCGGTGGCCGCGTGCCGCCTCGGACATCGGGACGACCTCCCGGACCCGGGGCTCGAAGGTGCCGTCCCAGACCAGCGAGAGGGCGTCGTCGACCTCGCCGGGGGTGGCCATCGTCGACCCGAGGACGGAGAGTTGGTTCCAGAAGATCCGGTTCACGTCGGTGTGGGGCTGGCCGCCGGCCGTGGCGCCGCAGGTCACCAGTTTCCCACCCTTTGCCAGCGACCCCAGCGAGTCCGACCACGACTCGCCGGCGACGTGGTCGACCACCACGTCGACGCCGCGCTTGCCCGTCAGCGACCGGATCTCCTCGGCGTAGTTCTTCTCGGTGTAGTCGATGACGTGGTCGGCGCCGCAGTCGGCGGCGTAGCCGAGTTTCTCCTCGCTTGAGGCGGTGGCGTACACCTCCCCGCCGACGTGGTGGGCGATCTGGACCGCCGCGTGGCCGACGCCGCCGGAGGCGCCCAGCACGAGCACCGAGTCGGTCGGCGACAGGTCGGCGCGACTGACCAGCATCCGCCACGCGGTCTGGAAGACGAGCGAGGCAGAGCCGGCGACCTCCCAGTCGACGCCCTCGGGCACGGGCACGAGGTTGTCGGCGGGGACTGTCGCGTACTCGGCGTGGACGCCGGGGCGGTGCTCGCCGATGATCTGGTAGCGCACGCACATCGACTCCTCGCCGTCGCGGCAGAACTCACAGCGGCCGCAGGCGACGCCCGCCGAGACGGCGACGCGGTCGTTCTGTTCGAAGCGCTCGACGTTCTCGCCGACGTCGACGACGACGCCGGCGGCGTCGCTGCCGGGTGTGTGGGGCATCTCGAGGTCGATCCCGGGCATCCCCCGCCGGGTCCATACGTCGAGGTGGTTCAGCGCCGCGGCTTTCACGCGGAAGCGGACCTCGTCGGGACCCGGCGGCTGCTCGGGCACTTCGTCGTACTGGATCACGTCGTGGCCGCCGTGGCCGTGGAACTGGACAGCCTTCATGGCCCGCGGTTCACGCGGGTCCGGGATAACGGTTGGCGCCGCGTTGCCCGGACCCTATCGCGGGTGAATGAGCCGTGTAACAATACGGAAATCACGCCTACGAGTCGATGCATATGTCGACAACAACGAACGAGCAGTCCCCGGCGGAGGCTCGCTGAGATGGCGACCAGAGCACAGCAGTGGTGGGACGGCATCGGCATCGCCGGCGCGATCATCCTCGGGATCGTCCTGTTTTTCTTCCCGGAGCCGGCCACGTCGGTCCTCGGCGTGATCATCATCGTTGCGGCCGCGCTGATCTGGTTCGGCGTGGACGTGTGGGAGGAACGTGACCTGGTCCGGAGAGAAGCCGAGGAGACCGACGACTGAGTCACAGGGGCGCCCGCAGCCGGGAGGCCGGAGCGCCCGGAGTTTTGTTCCCCCCGCCCGCAGGGGGAGCCATGAGCGAGCACGGGAACGACGGCGAGCACAGCCACGATCACGACCACGGCGAGCCCGGCACCCACGAGCACCACCACCACGACCGCGACGAACTCGGCGTGTCGATCCTCACGGTCTCCTCCTCGCGGAGCCTCGACGACGACGCCGCGGGCGACCGGATCGCGTCGGCGATGCAGGACGCGGGCCACGAGGTCGCCACCCGGGATCTGGTCCCCGATGACTACGACGCCGTTCAGGGCACGGTCGAGCGGTTCGTCGACCGGAAGGACACGGATATCGTCGTCACCACCGGCGGCACCGGCGTCACGCCCGACGACGTGACCGTCGAGGCCGTCAAGCCGCTGCTGGCGAAGGAACTGCCCGGTTTCGGCGAACTGTTCCGGCAGCGCTCCTACGAGGAGATCGGCACGATGGTCGTCGCCACGCGAGCGACCGCGGGCGTCGCCGATGGCGTCCCGGTCTTCTGTCTCCCGGGCAGCGAGAACGCCGCCGCGCTGGGCGCAGAGCTGATCGTCTCCACGGCCGGCCACCTGGCGGGGCTTGCGGGTCGGGACGAGGACGGCCACAGCCACGGCGAAGGCGAGCACAAACACGGCGACCACGACCACAGCCACGGCGACGACGGCCACGACCACTGAGGCTCGCCCCGGACCGACAGAATCACGTCCCGCCCACGGGAACGGCCTCCAAGAATGTTCGAGAAGGTGCTCGTCGCTAACCGCGGCGAAATCGCGGTGCGAGTCATGCGCGCCTGTGAGGAACTCGGCGTCGACACCGTCGCCGTCTACTCGGAGGCCGACAAACACGGCGGCCACGTCCGCCACGCCGACGAGGCGTACAACGTCGGCCCCGCCCGTGCAGCAGACTCCTACCTCGACCACGAGGCCGTGATCGAGGCCGCCGAGAAGGCCGGCGCCGACGCGATCCACCCCGGCTACGGCTTCCTCGCGGAGAACGCCGAGTTCGCCGGCACGGTCGAGGCCCACGACGACATCACGTGGGTCGGCCCGGCCGCCGACGCGATGGAGCAACTCGGCGAGAAGACGAAGGCCCGCCAGACGATGAACGAGGCCGACGTGCCCATCGTTCCCGGGACGACCGAACCCGCCGAGAGCGCCGAGGAAGTGAAGCAGTTCGGCGACGAGTACGGCTACCCCGTCGCCATCAAGGCCGAGGGCGGCGGCGGCGGCCGCGGGATGAAGATCGTCGAGAGCGCCGACGAGGCGGAAAGCCAGTTCGAGAGCGCCAAACGCGAGGGCGAGGCGTACTTCGACAACGCGAACGTCTACCTCGAGCGCTATCTGGAGAACCCTCGGCACATCGAGGTCCAGATCCTCGCCGACGAGCACGGCAACGTCCGGCACCTCGGCGAGCGTGACTGCTCGCTCCAGCGGCGTCACCAGAAGGTGATCGAGGAGGGACCGAGCCCCGCACTCACCGACGAACTCCGCGAGGAGATCGGCGCGGCCGCCCGCCGCGGCGCCGACGCCGCCGGCTACTACAACGCCGGCACCTTCGAGTTCCTCGTCGAGGAGGAGGACCGCGACGCCGACGCCGGCGAACTGCTCGGCCCCGACGCGAACTTCTACTTCCTCGAGGTCAACACCCGGATCCAGGTCGAACACACTGTCACGGAGGAACTGACGGGCATCGACATCGTGAAGTGGCAGCTACGGGTCGCCGCCGGCGAGGAACTCGACTTCGCACAGGAGGAGGTCGACCTCTCGGGCCACGCGATGGAGTTCCGGATCAACGCCGAGAACGCCGCCCAGGAGTTCCAGCCCGCCACCGGCGGCACCCTCACGACGTACGACCCGCCGGGCGGCATCGGCGTCCGGATGGACGACGCGCTCTCGCAGGGCGACGACCTGGTGACCGACTACGACTCGATGATCGCGAAGCTGATCGTCCACGGCAGCGACCGCGAGGAGTGTATCGCCCGCTCGAAGCGGGCCCTCGCGGAGTACGACATCGAGGGCGTCGTCACCATCGTCCCGTTCCACCGCCTGATGCTCGAGGACGACGCGTTCGTCGCCGGCGAGCACACCACGAAGTACCTCGACAACGAACTCGACCCGGCCCGGATCGAGGCGGCACAGGAGAAGTGGGGCACCGAGGATACCGGCGGGGAAAGCGACGACGGCGAGAGCACCCAGCGGGAGTTCACCGTCGAGGTCAACGGCAAGCGCTTCGAAGTGAACCTCGAAGAGGAGGGCGCCCCCGCGATCCCGACGCCCGAGACGAGCAGCGGCGGCCGCTCGCGGCCCCCGCAGGCCGGCAGCAGCGACGACGGCGCCGGCGACGACGGCCCGGAGGTCCCGGAGGGCGGCGAGTCCGTCGCCGTCGACATGCAGGGCACCGTCCTCTCCGTCGACGTCGAGGTGGGCGACGAGGTCGCGCCGGGTGACACCGTCGCGGTGCTCGAAGCGATGAAGATGGAGAACGACATCGACGCCGAGCGCGGCGGCACGGTCTCGCAGGTCCTCGTCTCCGAGGGCGAGAGCGTCGACATGGGCGACGTGCTGGTCGTCCTGGAGTAGACCGGCTACGAGTCGGCGTCTTCCCGATCCGGCACTCGCTCGGCGGCGTCGGTGACGGCCGGGACCGAGCCGTCAACGGTTCCGTTTCTGACCGCGCTTCCCAGCCCTTCTCGTGCGATAGTCGCCCCGGCAGCCGCGACCGTGTCGACGGCGTCGATAGCACGGATCAGTCGCGGATCGACCCGGTCACCCAGCGAGTCCTCGACCCGTCCGAGTTCGTCGGCGAGCGCCTCGCGAGCAGCCAGCGCGCGGTGGGCCTCCCGTGCCGGCCCGTCGTCGAGCACGACGGCGACGGCGTCCTCGACGACCTCGACGGCCAAGCTGACCGAGTCCGTGAGCGTGGCCGCCCCCTCGGCCCCCGCCGCCGCAGCGAGATCCTCGGCTGCCTCGGCGACCGTCGCGAGCGAGCGGGCGGTCTCCCGGAGCTCGAACAGCGTCGTTCGGTCGACCCCCAGCGTGTCGAGTTCGTCGAGGCGGGTCAGCCCCCGCCGGAACGACCGCTCGACGGCCGCCCGGATGCGGTCGGGTTGGCCGTCCTCGACGGTGACGCCCTCCTCGCCCGCCCGGATCGCCTCAGCCGCACGCCGGACCGAGGAGAGGGCGACGAACTGTAGCTGTCGGACCGACTGTTGGATCGAGAGTTCGGCCGGGTCGAGCAGGCAGCGGACGGTCAGTGCCTCCGCGCTCGCCGCGTCCACGGTGAGACCAGATCGGGCCCGGGCCGTGGACTCGACGGCGCGACGCTGGTCCTCCCGGAGCGTGTTCTCGGCCCGGAACGTGACGCTGGCTGCGCCAGCAGCGTAGGCGGCCTGAAGCGTCCGGCGCAGGCTCTCGGGCGTGCAGTCGTCGACGACGCGGACCGTCGGCGACACGCCGTCCTCGGCGGGGAGCCCGTCGGGCTGGATCGTCAGCACGTCCTCGACGTGGCCGTGCACGTCGACGGTGTCGCCGGCGTCGAGGCCGTGGCGGTCGGCCCACTCCTTCGGGAGCGAGACGGTGATCGTCCCCCCACCGACGCGCTGGAGTTTACGCGTCTCCACCCGCGATCACCCGAACTTCCCGCTGATGTAGTCCTCGACGCGCTGGCTCTTCGGGTCCTCGAACACCTGATCGGTGGCGCCGTACTCGACGAGTTCGCCGCCGGTGAGGAAGACGGCGGTCTGGTCGGAGATGCGGGCTGCCTGCTGCATGTTGTGGGTGACGACGACCACGGTGTACTGCTCCCGGAGGTCGTCGATCAGATCCTCGATCTTCGCGGTCGCCACCGGGTCGAGCGCCGACGCGGGCTCGTCCATGAGCAGCACGTCGGGGTCGGTGGTGAGCGCCCGAGCGATGCAGAGTCGCTGCTGTTGCCCGCCCGAGAGGCCGAGGGCGTTGTCGTCGAGTCGCCCCGAGACCTCCTCCCAGAGGGCGGCCTGCCGGAGCGCGCGCTCGACCAGTTCGGCCTCCTCCTCGGTGTCGTCGCGGCCGAGCAGCCGCGCGAGCAGGCCGGTGTCGAGGTCGCCGTGCTTGCGCGGGCCGTAGGAGACGTTGTCCCGGATCGACTTCGGGAAGGGGTTGGGCTGCTGGAACACCATCCCGATGCGCTTGCGCAGCGAGACGAGGTCCGTGTCGTCGTCGTAGATCTCCTCGCCGTCGAGTCGGACCGAGCCGTCGACGCGGGCGACGCGGATTCGGTCGTTCATCCGGTTCAGACACCGGAGGAACGTCGACTTCCCACAACCGGAGGGGCCGATCAGCGCGGTGACGCTGTTCTCGGGGATCTCCATCGAGACGCCGTCCAGCGCGTGGTCGTCGCCGTAGAACACGTCCAAGTCCGAGACGCTGAGTTTGGGCTCGCCCTCGAAGGCGTAGTCGCGCCACGACTCCTGGACCTGTTCTTCGGTCTCGCCGGCGGCCGTCGTCGACGGCGAGGCCGGGTCGGTCCCGGCGTCGGCCGCGGCGTCGATGCTGTCGTCGGTGGTCTGTGTTGACTTACTCATCGCTGAATCTTCCGTCGGAAGTACTGTCGCGCGGCGATACCGATCGCGTAGAAGCTGAGGACGACCACCAGCAACACCAGCGCGGTCGCCCAGCGGAAGGCGTCGGCGTCGCCGACGTTGCCCGAGGCGCCCACGCCGGCAGTGATCAGGGCATAGAGCTGGTAGGGCAGCGCCGAGGTCGCCTGCAGCAGTTCTGGGTTCGAGACGAACGGCGGGGCGGCGGTGAACTGGAAGCCGCCGATCACGTCGACGGTCTGGCTGCCGGGGACGAACACCCCGCCAGCCATCGTCAGCAGGATCGGGGCCGTCTCGCCGGCGATCCGGCCGACGCCGAGGATGACGCCCGTGACGACGCCCGGCGCGGCCGCCGGGAGGACGACGCTGCGGATCGTCTGCCACTTCGAAACGCCGAGCGCCGCGCTGGCGTCGCGGTACTCGTCGGGCACCGAGAGCATCGCCTCGCGGCTGGTGATGATCACCAGCGGCAGCAGCATGAACCCGAGCGTGATCGCACCGGCGAGCAGCGACTTCTGGTTGCCAAAGCGCGGCACGAGGAAGGCGAAGCCGAACAGGCCGAAGACGATGCTGGGGGTGCTCCAGAGGCCGTTCGTGGCGACCTCGACGACCTGCGTGAACCGGCCCTGCGGCGCGTATTCGGTGAGGAACACCGCGGCACCGACGCCGAGGGGGACCGCCAGCAGCACCGCACCGACGACCAGCCAGATCGTGCCGACGATGGCCGGGAGCACGCCGTTGACGTCGTTCATCAGCGCGACGCCGTTCATCGCGAAGGGGACGTCGACCGGCAGCGCCACGCCGAAGACGTCAGGGCCGACGCCGAGGCCGACGGCGGCGCCACGGAACAGCCCGGGAAGCCCCTTGTAGACGACGAAGGCGACCAGGACCAGCAGCACGCCGATGATGGCGCTGGCGTTGAGATAGACGAGCAGGTAGGCGCCGGCGTGGCGGCCGCGGGCGCCGAAGCCGCGGGAGGCGACTGCGGCGGCCCAGCCGCCGAGCAGGGCACAGGTCAGCGTCGCCGTCGGGACGATGATGCCCGCGGTGAGCGAGGCCTGTTGCTCCCAGCCGAGCGACCACGCCCACTCGGGCCCGATGATTCCGGAGAGGAACACCAGCCCGACCAGCGCGGTCAGTACGCCGGGAGCGAGCGTCGTCCCGACGTCGCCGCGCGGGAGCACCGTCGCCGCGAGGCACGCGAACCCCGTCAGGAGCGTGACGGCGAAGACGGAGGCCCCCGAGAGGCCGAGCACGACGCCCCCGAGGACGCCGCCGACGGTCGCGCCGACGGCGCCGAGTAGGAGTCCGACGGTCACGCCGGCGCTCGGCCGCGGGTCGGTCACGGTGTAGCCGGTCCGGGAGGCGACTCCCAGCCCGACGACCGCGCCGCCGACCAGCAGGAGCGTGCTGCCGATGACCGTCAGGGCAGGGACGCCCGCGATGGGGTCGGTCAGGCTGATCTGGCCGAACAGCGCGGCCAGCGCCGCGACGAACAGCAGCGTACAGAGGGCAACGGTGACGCCGGCGAACGTGCGGGTGCGGTCGGTCGTGTCGACGCTGAGTGACGGCTGGGTCGCGCCCGCCATCACTCCTCACCCCCGAGCTGTCGCTTCATGCGGGCCTCGATGTACTGTGAGGTGATCGAGAGCGCGAGCACCGTCACGAACAGGATCGCGCCGGCGACGAACAGGGCGCTCATCTGGAGGCCGTCGGCGTCGCCGTAGCGGGCCGCGATCAGCGAGGTCAGCGTCTCCTGTCCGTAGAAGACGTTGAACAGCGGCTCGGTGAGCCGGGGGACTCCCCGGAGCATCACCGTCGCGGCCATCGTCTCGCCGATCGCCCGGCCCACACCGAGCAGGACGGCCGCGGAGACGCCGGAGAACGCCGCGGGGAGGGTGATCGAGGTCATGGTCTGCCAGTCGGTCGTCCCCATCGCGAGCGAGCCCTGCTTCATGGACTCCGGGACGGCGTCGATGGCGTCCTCGGCGACGGAGACGACCGTCGGTAGCGCCATCAGGCCGACGACGATGCCGACGAACAGGTACGTTCCCTGCCCGACGATGCGGAACTGGTCGGAGGCCCACGGGCTGAGGACCGTGAAGCCGATGAAGCCGTAGACGATCGAGGGGATCCCCGCGAGGATCTCGATGCCCGGCTTGACGAACTCACGGACCGTCGGCGGCGCGATCTCGGAGACGAACAGCGCGGCGGCGATGCCCAGCGGCGCCGCGACCGCGGTCGCGATCAGCGTCACCAGCACGGTACCGTGGATCAGCGGCACCATCGAGAAGCGGTTCGGCTGTGACACCGGCGACCAGACGGTCTCGGTGAGGAGTCGCAGTCCCGGGATCGGGATCCCGAACGCCTCGACGGTGGCGTAGTTGATCACCGGGATCGCCTCGGCGATGATGAACACCGCGATCAGCAACAACACCAGCACCGTGAGGACCGTCGCGGTCAGGGCCAGCGTCTTCGCGGTGAGCGCCTCGTAGCGCCACCAGCCGTAGCCGGTGGCGACGCCCGCGGCGACCAGCGGGACCGCCGTCAGCGGGGAGACCAGCAGGAACCCGGCGAGCCCCGCGAGGAGCCCCAAAGCGATGACGGCGACGGCCAACAGCGCGTCGGCCGGCGTCGTGGCGACGAACTCCCGCCAGCGCCGGGACAGCCGCGTCAGTTCGGTTCGGCTTCTGTCGAGCAGGTGTGCCATAGATAAAAATGGAGTACCGCGGGTCCGATCAGGCCTGGTCGGGCAGCTTCGACTTCTCGTTCTCGATGTCCTTGGTCGGCAGCGGGATGTAGTTGTTCGACTCGACGAAGACGGTCTGGCCGAACGTCGTCAGGAACATGTTGATGAACGCGGCCTCCCGCATGTCCGTGCCGTTGGGCTCGTCGTCGGTGATCAGCGTGTACTGGTGGAGGTCGCGGTTCAGCGGGTAGGCGCTGTCGAAGATGGTGTTCTCGGCGTCGCGGTCGGGCTCGTAGAGCGTCCCCTCGAAGTTGATCCCGATCGGGAGCACGCCGTTGCCCGTGAACGCGAGCGCCATGTAGGCGATGGCCCCCTCGTTCTGCTGGACGGCCTGTGCGACCTGCTGGTTCTGGCCGAAGCGGGTGTCGACGCCGTCCATCGAGGCGTCGGCGCTCCCGAGCATGTTCAGGCGGAACGCGGTGTCGGTACCCGAGCCCTCGGCGCGGCCGATGGCGTAGATCTCCTGGTCGGGGCCACCGACCTCGCTCCAGTTGGTGATGTCGCCCTGGTAGATGCCGCGGACCTCCTCACCGGTCAGCTGTTCGACGCCGGCGTCGTAGATGTCGCTGCTGACGACGACCGGCTGGCCGTCGCGGCCGACGACGTGGTCGACGAACTGCTCTTTGGCCTCGGACTCGCTGATGCCGAGTTCGGCCGTGATCGGGCCCGAGGAGTTCCCGATGTCGACGAGCCCGTCCCGGACCGACTCACAGCCGGTCCCGGAGTGGCTCAGGCCGATGCTGGCCGCGAAGGGCGGGTTCGCCTGCTTCTCGGTCGGCTCGAAGCCGTAGCGGCTGGCGAAGTAGTCGGCGAGTCGCATGTCCGTGTCGATCTCGTCCCAGCCGGGGACGGTGTTCTCGTCGTTGGAGCCCCAGTACTCGCCGTCGCTGGGCGGCGCGTTCGAGGCCCAGTAGGAGGCGCCGGTGTTGGCGATCGGGTAGACCGTCGACGACCCCTCGGCGGTCAGCATCGTCGGCGAGGAGTCACCGCCGTCGTCGCCGGAGCTGCCGGAGTCGGTGTCGTCGGAACCGCCCTCGTTTCCCGCCTCGGTGTCGGTCCCGCTCCCGCCCGAACAGCCCGCGAGCCCCGCGGCGCCGACGGCGCCCGAAGCCGCGATGAACTGTCGCCGCGATACGATCGTGTCTCCGCCTGCGTCCTTGGACATCAACTGAGTCGTCGGAGTAGCACCTAAAGGCCGTTTATAATAGGCGACTATGAGGCCTCAGAACGCCCGATATACGGAGATACGAGAACTGTCACCTCCCCATCGATCGGTGGGCGTACGGTGGGCTATATAGCGGTACTGTTGGGTATGCCCCAGAACCGACCCAGAAGCCCGTAGCGTGCCGAAAAAGGTATCTCCGAGGCTCGACAGTCGGCGCACATGGACGGGACACGCGACGGCGTGACGAACCGGGACGGCGACGACGCGCTCGACGGCCTCCCACTCGAAACGGCGATCGAGCGTGCTGCCGGCGACGACGACCGTGAGACAGTCGAGTCGGCCCTCCGGCTCGCCGCCGATGAGGAGACCGTCAGTTGGGAGGCCGTGGAGGCGGAGTTGGCGACGGTGTCGAAAGTCGTCGCCACCCCCGAGACGCGACTCGAACTCGCGACTGCGGCCGTCGACGACGCACACGAGGCCGCGGCGGGCGTCGCCGACGAGCCGACCGTCGTTCGCCGGCTCGGCGCGCTGGACGACCGGCTCGCCACCGTCTCCGAGAGCGTGTCGGAGCTGGCGCCGGCGCTGAGCGACGTCGCCGACCGAACCGGCGAGCCGGGCGAACTCTACGGCGTGGCCGCCGACCTCCGGCAGCTCAGGGAGCGGGCCAACGACCAGCAGATCGCCGCCGACGAACTCATCGACGAGGCCGAGACGGTGGAGGCGTGGCTGGAGAGCGCCGACCGGCGCCGTCGGGAGTTCAGCTCGGACCTCGACGCGCTGGCCTCGACGATCGACGGCACCGAGACGGCGCTAAAGCGACTCGACGGCGACGCCGACTACGGCGACGCGACGGGCGACGGCGATGGAGCGGCCATCGACGCCGCCGCGAGCCACGTCGTGAGCGGCCTGCTGATCGCGGACCTCCGTGCCGAACTCTCGACGCTGCGTGACTGGCCCGGGGACGATGGGGTGGACTGGGAGGAACCGGCAGACCGCCTCGATCGGCTGGCGACGCGGCGAGAGGCACTCGGCGAGCGGGTCGAGGCGACGGCAGGGGAGACGGTGGCCGACCTCGAAGCGGCAGTCGGGGAGACCGAACCGCCGGTGGCGTGGGAGCGGGTTCGGGCGGCGATCAACGACTACCGGCCGGCGCGGTAACGCGCCGCCGGCGGGCGGATCGTTTCGCCGCTGGCGGCCCGAGCGTCCTCCGGGCTCTGGCTCGGCCGCGTCGGGGATGGTTCCGCTCGTCGCTCTGTTCGCTGGTAACGGCGACCGCCGCCTACCACGTGATCGTGGCGGGGGCCCTCGTCTCGGTGCTGATCCTGCTGCTCGATGCCTCGAACGTCGCGTACTCTACGCGAACCGCGAGAAGTACGTGCCGGGGTTCACGGGTCGGTTCCCGCCGGCGTCGCCGTCACTCCGTCGGTGCCAACTCCACCTTCGTCAGGTCCCGGTCGAGTTTGCAGGTCTCGTGGGGCGGGTCGCCGACGACTTCCTGGATCTGGTACTCGGCGTCGAAGTCGGCGCCCAGCGGCACGCAGAACGGGTGGGAGGGGCACTCCGTATGAGGACACTCGCCCGCGAGTTTGGCTTTGCTGCCGGAGTAGGCGGACTTCGAGGGGACGTTCGCGGGCACCGGTGCCGGTTCGACCTCGACGGCGCGGACGCCCACGTCGTGGACCGCACAGTCGAGCACTTGGGTGTTCTCCCGGACGTCGGTGACCCGGTAGCGGGTCCCCTCGGTGAGGTTCAGACACTGGCTCCGGTACGGGCAGCCCTCACAGGCCGACGATTCGCTCTGGTAGACGAACTCCTCGCCGGGTTCGGCGAGGCGAGCGCCGACGAGGGTGACGGTAGACATAGTTGTCAGTAGCCACGCGGCGGGGTTAAGGCTCCCGCCCGCCGCCCAGCGGACGGCTCAAGCGTCCCGGCCGGTCAGCGCGTCGAGTTCCTCGAGGAAGCCGTCACGGGGGTGGCGGTAGGCGGCGCGGTAGTCGACCTCGCCGGCCGCGAACCGTTCGGCCACCTCGACGGCGGCGTCGACGGCGGCGTCGCGGTCCTCGCGGGTCTCGTTGGCCAGTTCGACCTCGGGTTCGGCGAAGAGGGTCGCGTGCCACTGCTCGGTCCGGTACTGGCCCGCGCCGGGGCGGTTCGCCCGCGAGCCGTTGGTGACGTAGATGGTCGGGAGACACGGCGCCGGGAACGCGTCGGCGTCGAACACGTCCGGGCGGTAGGCGAGGATGACGCGGCCGCCGGGCTGTTCGTTCCAGACGGTCCACGACTCCGGCAGGGCGTCCAGTCCCATACGCTCCCGTCGGCGCGCCGGCGGGATAGACCCCTCGCTCGCCGTCGGCGCCGGTGGCCGTCGACGCCCCGCCGGCGCCCCCAACGCCCACGGGCCGCGGCCCGAACCACCATACTGCTCCCGACCGACCCTCCGGCATGGAGACTGCGCTCTGGTGGGTCCGCAACGACGCCCGCCTGCACGACAACGCCGCCCTCGCGGCCGCCGCCGACGCCGACCGACTGCTCCCGGTGTACGTCGTCGACCCGCGGGGCTACGGCGAGCAGCCCTACGACGGCCGGAACTCCTTCGACTTCGAGAAGACCGGGGCGTTCCGCACGCGGTTCCTGCAGGAGACCGTCGACGACCTCCGCGGCTCGCTGGACGACGCCGGCTCCGCCCTGCTCGTCCGCGAGGGCCGTCCCGACGACGTGCTCCCCGAGGTCGCCGACGCCGTCGACGCTGACGCGGTCCACTTCCAAGCGCTGCCGGCGCCCGAGGAGCGCGACGCCGCGGGCGCGGTCGTGAGCGCGCTCTCGGACGCGGGCGTCACCACTCGGAGCCACTGGACCCACACGCTACACCACGTCGCCGACCTCCCGGACAGGATTTCGGGCATCGACGACACGTTCACGCCGTTCCGGCAGTCCGTCGAGCGCGACAGCCGCGTCCGGGACCCGGTCCCCGAACCCGATCTCCCCGAGACGCCGGACCTCGCGCGCCTCGATGGCGTCGACGACTCTGGGAGCGACCTCGGCTCGTTCCCGACGCTCAACGAACTGGGCCTCCCTGAGCCGGCACACGACGACCGCGGCGTGCTCGCGTTCGAGGGCGGTGAGGCGGCCGGGCTCGACCGGCTGGATCACTACCTCTGGGAGGGCGACCACCTCCGGGAGTACAAACAGACCCGGAACGGGATGCTCGGCCCGGACTACTCCTCGAAGCTCTCGCCGTGGCTCAACGCCGGCTGTCTCTCGCCGCGGCGGGTCGCCGCCGAGGTCGAGGAGTACGAGGCCGAGCGGGTCTCGAACGACTCCACCTACTGGCTGCTGTTCGAACTGCGCTGGCGGGACTTCATGGCGTTCCAGACGGCCAAACACGGCGGGCAGTTCTTCAGCCTCGGCGGCATCCGCGAGCGCGACGACATCGACTGGCAGCGCCCCGACCACGACCCGGCCGCCCGCGAACAGTTCGAACGCTGGGCGCGCGGCGAGACGGGCATCCCCTTTGTCGACGCCACCATGCGCGAACTCAACGCGACGGGCTACATGAGCAACCGCGGCCGACAGAACGCCGCCTCCTTCCTCGCCAACAGCCTGCGGGTCGACTGGCGCCGCGGCGCCGCCTACTTCGAGACGCGGCTCATCGACTACGCCCCGGGGTCGAACTACGGCAACTGGGCCTACATCGCCGGCGTCGGCAACGACAGCCGGAACAGCTACTTCGACGTCGTCGGGCAAGCGAAGAAGTACGACAGCGACGGCGAGTACGTTACCCACTGGCTGCCGGAACTGGAGCCGCTACCGGCCGCACAGGTCCACGAGCCGTGGGAGCTGAACCGGGCGACACAGGCGGAGTACGGCGTCGTGCTGGGCGAGGACTACCCCGAGCCGATGGTCGACCTCGACGCGACCTACGAGAAGTTCCACTAGAGGACGCCGGCGTCGGCCAGCCACGACCCGAGCGTGAGGCCGACGGCGACGAGCGCGGCCAAGCGAGCGACCGACCGCGCCGACTTGCTCGTGAACCCGTGGTAACAGAGCCCGAGCGGCACCGCCACGACGCCGTAGGCGATCGGATCCGGGAGGTCGGGGGTGGCCCACAACAGGCCGGTGAGGGTCACCGCGCCGAGGAGGAACGCGCCGATGCGGTCCCACTGGAACGACCGGTGGTCCATCGTCGGCGCCGATGGCCGCCGCCGCGAAAAGTGCCCGGCCCACAGTTCCAAACCGATGGGGTGTGTCGGGTCGGTATGCGAACGACGAGCCTGCTTGCGGTCGCGACGCTGATCGTCCTCGCGGGCTGTACCGGATCGGTGCCCGGCGGCGTGGCGGACACGACCGAGGCCGACGGATCGAGCCTCCACGTCTACGTGAGCGACGATCCGGGCGCGATCGACCGGTTCGAACACGTGAACGTGACGATCACCCAACTGTCGGTTCGGTCGGCGACGGCACCCGACGAACACGACGACGACGGACGCCATCGACACCGCCACCGGGGGAACTGGACCAGCTACGACCTGAACGCGACGACGGTCGATCTGACCGAACTCCGCGGGGCGAACGCGTCGCTGTTGCACGCGGTTGGCGTCCCGGCCGGCGAGTACGACGCCGTCTCGGTGACCGTCGCGGACGTGAACGCCACGCTGGAAGGGGGCGAGTCCGCGGACGTGGTGCTCCCGGACGAGCGACTGACCGTCCGGAAGCCGTTCACCGTCGGCG
The DNA here is from genome assembly GCF_026616205.1 of Halolamina litorea. Taxonomy (NCBI): domain Archaea; kingdom Methanobacteriati; phylum Methanobacteriota; class Halobacteria; order Halobacteriales; family Haloferacaceae; genus Halolamina; species Halolamina litorea. Next base: position 558,418 of record NZ_JANHGR010000002.1, on the reverse strand, counting down.
GGGACGAGTCGACCGCGTTCGTCGTCGACGCCGTCGTCCGAGAGCGCGACGGCGGCTACGTGCTCGTCCCCAACGTCGAGCGTTCCGGCACGGACGTGGAACTGCGCCCGCGCGGGGACTGTGACTGCTGTCACGGCCACGGGAGCGGTGGGAACGAAACGCACCACGGCGGGGGCTGGTCGCACCACGGCGACCACAGCGGCACCGACACGCACCACGGATCGGGAGAGAACTGCCGGTAGGTGAGAGCATCCGACGCGTCGGAAGAGGAGACGCCGACGGCCGCGGAAGCGAGGGTCGGTTACCCGGTGAGCGCGTCGGTATCGAGGGTGGTCGCCCGTTCGCGGATCGACTCGTACTGCTCGTGGTAGTTGGCGACGGCCTCGGGGCGGTCGTTGCTCAGGACGCCGACCACGGCGCCGCCCTCGTGGACGGTGATGCCGGCGTGTTCCATCGACGGCCCGTTCAGCAGCCAGAGCGCGTAGGGCAGTTCCTCGTCGGTCACGAACACCTCGACGTTGTCGGCGGCGAAGAAATCGGCGACGCCCGCGCGGGCGGCCGTACTCCGCTTGAGGGAGTCGAGTGTGGCCGCCGTCACGATGATTTCGACCGACAGCCCCTCGTCGAAGACGGCGTCCTCCAGCATCGAGGCGTAGTTTGTCTTCACGACCGGCGCGAACCCGCGGAGCGTCTCGGCCTCGGGTAGCCGGGAGAGCACCTCCGTGAGCGCGGCCTCGGGGAGCGACGGGTCGGCGTAGGTCACCGTGCCGCCGTCGAGGATCTCGGTGCTGATCGGTGCGTCGTCCGGGATGGAGGCGAGCAACGGCTCGGCGGCCCCGAGCGTGTCGGTCACCTCCCGGTAGCCGTTGTGGGTTTCGAGTGCCAACTGGCCGGCGTGTGTCGGCTCGAACCGGCCGCCGACCTGTCGGACGAGCCCCGCCTCGGTCAGGTCGGCGATGGCGCGGTCCACCGTCGAGCGGGAGACCCCGACCGTGTCGACCAGCCCGCGTTTGTCGAGTCGCCCGGCCGAGAGTGCAGCGAGCACGTCACCACGCTTACGGAGGACGTCTCGGACGCGCTTTCCGTCGACGCCGTCGGAGTTCATACCCGGTAGTCGGGAACGCGGTGGTAAATCGGTTTCCCGCCGCGGGAGCCTCAGAACGTCACGAATCCGACACCGAGGGCACGTCGCCAGACCGCTGCCGCGAGTGCGCCGTTGGCGACCGTCGCGACCCACGCGATGTTGAACCGTGAGGAGAGCACCCGTGACGCCGATTCCGGGTCGGTCCCCTGCACCGCGTAGTAGGTGTCGACGTAGAACGCCGTGATGGCGCCGAGCACGACCGCGGCGATGGGGTAGCCGAGTGCGAGCGAGAAGCCGGTAGCCGCGCCGGTGGCGAGCGCGCCCACCTTGACCGAGTCAGCGACGCCCAGCGCCGTCGCGAACGTCTCGATCCCGGCCTGCCGGTCGAAGTGCACGTCGGCCGCCTGGTGGAGCACGTGGTAGCCGAAGCTGTAGCAGGCGACGACGCCGACGGCGACGAGGGTGGCCGGCGCGACCACCCCCGCGACCAACACGGCGACCGGGAGGACGAGCAGGCCGGCGTCGACGCCGGTGGTGACGACGTGGTTCCAGATGCCCCACTCCTTGAACCGCGGCGGGTAGGAGTAGGTGAAGCCGAACGCGATGACGGCGGCCCCCGCGGCCAGCACCCAGCCGCCGGTGCGTGCGGCGACGACGCCGTAGAACGCGACCGCCGCGAGGAGGTAAGCGACGAGGAGGGCCCACGCACCGCGGAGGCCGAGCGTCTCCACCGCGGCAGCGATGGTGCTCTTCTCGGGATTGGCGGCGTCGGCGGCGCGGTCGTGGATGGCGTCGGCGACCGACGCTTGGAGCTTCCCGAACATGGTCGCGAGCGCGTAGCCGCCGGCGGCCAGGAGCGCCGCCGTTCCCGGGGGGCCGCCGGTGTGGACGCCGAGGCCGACCGCGAGCAGTACCGACGCAGCGTTGTAGCCGACGGTGGCGGACAGGCGGCTCACGACCGCGACTGCCCGGAGTCGCTCCCCGTGCCCGCCCGTACCCGATCGGCGCATTCGATGCAACGTCCACGTTTCGGCCGTTAATCCTTGTCCGTTCGGCCGTGCGACGCAACCCCTGCAGAGATCGTCAGTACCTGAAGCGCTCGTCAGGTCGTGAGACCGTCGTCAGGAGCCCCACAGACGGGCGATAGTCGATGTAAAGGGGATCGCTCGTGTCCGTCTGGGTGCGGAAGGAGATCCGCGACGACCGACTCCCGATCACCCCGGATTGGGACGTAATGCGCCGGGGTGTGAGTGGACTCGACGGTCGATGGAGCGTTCGTGGGCACCGGCCGATGGTGGTCGAAGGATGAGCGACCGCTGCGGTGGGACGGTGAGACGTTCCGGAGGACCACGGGTACACGGGAGCGATGTTCGGGGTGGGGGGGGAACGCCGATTCTCCCTACCGGACGGGACAGGGATGGCCCGTCAGACGGCGCCAGCCGGAAGCTGACGACCGTCACGACTTCGATCCGGCGATGCTGAGAGCGATGCGACGGCGTCGAGACGAGCACGCGGGAAGGGACGTCGACGGTGGCGATCGTCAGCCAGCGGAAGGTCTCGGTTCCGTCCGTTCGGGGACGGATGTGGGTCCGAGTGCCGATACCGACGGTCGCCGGCGTCGACACGCTCGTCGGCGGGACGGTCCCCGCGACGCGCGTTCCGGGCCGCTCGAGACTGTCAGAGGCGGCCGCTCGAGACGGTCCCGTGGGTGACGACCGGTCCGGAACGTACAGCCCTCGATACGGCACGGTTCTACCGGGAGAACACTCGTGAGCGCTGCGTCTCGAAGACGGGCGTGACACGAGGCAACGGCTCGCGACCCTTGCTCGCCGCAAGAACGCTCATTCGGGGGGTTTGACTACGGTCGTTCTGCGTTGCGCCACTCCCTGATTCAGAACCCCCGACGACACGTGGCCGCCGCTCGGGACCGTTGCTCGCCGCAGGAATGCTCGGTCGGGGATTTGAACCCCGGTCATCGGCTCGAAAGGCCGAAATGATTGGCCGGACTACACCAACCGAGCGCATCTGAATATGCTCGTCGGGGCTGTATAAAGCCTACTTTTCCGATCGGCCTCGGGAGCCTCTGTCAGGCAGGGGGGAGTCGGGGACGTCTCGGCTTACTTCCCGTCGAAATCCGGCTCCTCGTCGCTCATGAACGCCGCCATGCCGGTCATGAGGTCCTCGGTGTTCATCAGGTGGCCGAACGCCTGGTTCTCGATCTCGAGGCCGGCCTCGGTCGCGTCGCGTCCGGCGAGCATGGCGCGCTTGGTGTACATCTGGGCGATCGGCGGGCCGCCGGCGAGGTCGCGGGCCAACTCCCAGGCGCGGTCGAGGAGTTCGCTGTCCTCGGTGACCTCGTTGACGAAGCCGTAGGACTCCATCTCCTCGGCGCTGTAGCGGTCGGCCGTGAAGATGATCTCCTTGGCGCGCCCCTCGCCGACGATGTGGCGCAGGCGCTGGGTGCCGCCCCAGCCCGGCAGCAGGCCGAGGTTGTGTTCGGGCTGGCCGAGTTCGCTGCGGCGGCTGGCGATGCGCATGTCCGCACAGGTCGCCAGCTCCATCGCGCCGCCGAGGCAGTAGCCGTCGATGCCGGCGACGACCGGCGCGTCGAACGCTTCGAGCTTGCCGAACGTGTCCTGGCCGAGCTTCGAGAGCTCGACCGCCTCAATGGGGTTGCCGCCGCCGCCGGCCATCGACTGTACGTCGGCGCCGGCGGAGAACGCGCGGTCGCCCTCGCCCGTGATCAGGAGCGCGCGAACGTCCTCCTCATCGAGTTCGTCGATCGCCGTCGAGAGCTCCTCGAGCAGCCCGTCGCTGATCGTGTTCATGCGGTGGGGCCGCGATAGTTCGATGTGGCCAACGTGGCCGTCGACCTCGACGTTCAGCGTCTCGTACTCGGGGGCCGTCGACGTCTCGGCGGGGCCGTAGAAGCCGTCGCCGGACTCCGCGAGGTCACGCAGGGTGTCCTCGGCGATGTAGCGGGCCTCGTCGGTCTCCTCGAACAGGTCGTCGAGCGTCTCGACCAGCGGCGCGAGGCCGTAGTCGTCGGCCATCTTCGCCGGGCCGTCGGGGAAGCCGCCGCCCAGCTTCACCGCGCGGTCGATGTCGGCGGGGTCGGCCACGTCCTCGGCGACCAGCCCGGCGACCTCGTTGGCCATCACGGCGAGCAGGCGCTCGTGGACGTCCTCACGGCCGGCGTCGGTCGGGATCTGGACGCCGCCGTTCTCGTAGTTGTAGAAGCCCTGACCGGTCTTCTTCCCGAGTTCCTCCTTCTCGACTTTCTCCGCCAGCAGCGGGCAGGGTCGGTAGGCGTCGCCGAGCTCCTGGTACATGTACTCCAGCACGTGGTAGCCCACGTCGACGCCGACCTGGTCGGCGAGTTCGAACGAGCCCATCGGGAGGCCGATGTCGAACTTCGTCGTGGAGTCGACCTCCTCGATGGTGGCGTCGTCGGCGGAAACGATCCACGCGGCCTCGTTCATCAACGGGACGAGGATGCGGTTGACGATGAAGCCAGGCGAGTCCTTACGGACGCGGACCGGCGTCTTGCCCATCGACTCTGCGAGCGCCTCGATGGTGTCCATCGTCTCGTCGGCGGTGTGGGCGCCGGAGATGACCTCGACGAGCTGCATGCGCACGGGCGGGTTGAAGAAGTGCATCCCGCAGAACTGCTCGGGCCGGTCGCTGACCTCCGAGAGCTCCGTCACCGAGAGGCTGGAGGTGTTGGTGGCGAAGATCGCCTCGGGGGGCGCGTGTTCGACCACGTCGCGGTACACCTGCTTTTTGATGTCCATCTTCTCGGGGACGGCCTCGATGACCACGTCGGCGTCGCCGACCGCCACGTCGAGGTCGACGACGGGCGTGACCCGTTCGAGTGCGCCGTCGGCGTCGGCCTGACTGATCTGGTCCTTCTCGGCCAGTTTGTCGAGGCTCCACTCGATCTGTTCGTAGCCGTTCCGGACGAACTCCTCGTTGATGTCCCGCATCGTCACGTCGTAGCCGGCCAGGGCGGCGACCTCCGCGATGCCGTGGCCCATGTTTCCGGCGCCGAGTACCGCGATCCGCTCGATCTCCTCGATATCCATGCCGCTCCCGTCGGCCGGCCGGTGGTTGAACGTTTCCCTCTGCCGTGTCAGGAACTGTCTCGGGGTTGTTCAGCGTGGTCTCGGCGGGGAGAAGACGGATCACGCCGGGATGGGCCGCGGCGGGCTGGTGACACGGCGCCGGCCGGCGGTCACGGGCGGGAGCCGGTAGCTCTTACCCGGCGGAGGTCCAAGGTTTGCGAGTATGGAGATCGAGGCGGCGACGATGGACGACGCCGACCGGCTGGCGGCGCTGTGGGTCGACCTCGCACGCGACCAGCGCGCACACGGCTCGCACCTGTTGGCCGAACCCAACCGCGGGTCGGTTCGGGAGGGGCTGGCGCGCTCGATCGTCACCGAGGGGGTGTTCGTCGCCCGCCTCAGCGACGGCTCGATCGCCGGCTTCGTCGAGTTCGCCCCCGAGACCGGCGGCTACCGGCAGGACGTTGAACGGGGGCTGATCGAGAACATCTACGTGCGGCCCTCCCACCGCGGCGACGGGGTCGGCGAGGCGCTCTTGGTCGCCGCCGAGGAGGAGTTGATCGCCGCGGGCGCCGAGCGGATCAGCCTCGAAGTGCTGGCCGAGAACGAGGCCGCCCGTCGGTTCTACGAGCGGCAGGGCTACGGCGAGCATCGAGTCGAGATGGAGAAAGCGCCCGAAAGCGACACGCACTCAAAGGAGGACTGAGTAGAGCCGGTCGCGCCTGGAGAGCATGGGTGGTTCATGCACTCGACTTGTAATCGAGACTTCCCGGGTTCGACTCCCGGTCCAGGCTTCCTGCAGGCGTTCTCAGCCGTCGTCGGGTCCGGTGAGTGGCCTGCCGTCCTCGTCGAACGCCAGTGCCCCCCACTGGGCAGTCATCTTCCAGCCCGCGTCGACGAGCGCGTACAGTTTGGTCGTTCGCCCCTTCCAGTGGAACACCTCGCCCGAGGCCTCGTCGATCCAGCGGGTGTCGATGTCCACGACGGCGAACCCGCCGGTCCCGCCGTCGTCGACGGCGACCCGACGGGTCTCCCGGTCGTTGTGGGCGAGTTCGTGCGTGTCGAACAGCGTCTGCCAGTTCTCGCGCCAGCGCTCCCGGTCGTAGCGACCGAACTCGAGGTCCCACTCCTCGGGGTCGTGGTCGTATGCGGTCGGCGGCCACGCCCAGACCATATCCCGGTGGAACAGGTCGAGCAGGGTCTCCACGTCCCGCTCGTCCCACGCGGTCGTCTCGCGGTCGACTGCCGCCCTGATCGCCGCCGCCGGTGACTCGCTCATTGACCACCCTGCACGCAGCGTCGTAATCACTCTTCGGTGGGTGTGGAAGGCGACGACGATGGCGACGACGGAACCCATATCCACGTCCGGTGACAATCCGACCGCATGGCCTACGAACTGTGGCAGCCGTTGTTCGCCGGGCTGTTCCTGTTCATCGCGGGGGGAACGCAGGTATTCGCGCCCTACCAGGCCGCTCGCAAGGCGGCGATGGAGTCCGGTAACGAGGCGGACGTTGCCGAGGAGTGGGAGATCGACGTGGCCCAGATCGCGGGCGGCGTCACCGCGCTCGTGGGGCTGGCGATCCTGGTCCGGGCGGGCGTCCGAGTCACACTCTGAGTCGGCGGGATCGTCGACCGGTGGCCGGTCCTGTCCATCCCGCCCCGATTTCGGGGGGTGAAACCGGCGGCGCCGTGGACTGGTCGCGTCGTCGCCCCGATACTGTTTTGTACTGCGGGGAGCTAATTTCCAGCCGTAATGGGCGAAGTCTGCTCGACGTGCGGGCTGCCTGAGGAACTCTGCGTCTGCGAAGACGTCGCGAAGGAGTCCCAGCAGATCAGCATCCGCATCGACGAGCGCAGGTACGGCAAGGAGGTAACGATCATCGAGGGGTTCGATCCGAAGGACGTGGACGTGGACAGCCTGTCCTCTGACCTGAAGTCCAAGTTCGCGTGTGGCGGAACCGTCGAGGACGGCTCCATCGAACTCCAGGGCAACCACAGCGGCCGCGTGGAGGACTTCCTCCGCGAGAAAGGCTTCAACGTGGCCTGACCTCCCCCGCCGGCCTGACTTTCGAGTATCGCTAGCGGCCGTGCTGACGGCCGCACTTATGGTTTCTCGCGACAAGCACCGAGCGTGCGCAGCGCCGCCGCCATCGTGTTGGTACTGGTCCTCGTCGCACAGCCGGCCGTCGCGCTCTCGGCACCGGGCGCGCCCGCCGGCGTCGACGAGAGCCCCGAGACAGCCGCACCGATGCCCGATGCCGCCACGGCCGCCGTGGCGTCGTCGCCCACCATCAGCGTGGACACCGCTCTCTCGCTGACCCCCGACGACCCGGGCTCGATCGGCGTCGTCCAGACGTTCCGGACGCCCGACGAGGTGAGCGAACTCCGGGTGACCCTCGACGCCGAATCGACGGTCACGGCGACGGTCGGCTTCCAGAGGGTCGACGAGCGAACGTGGGCGTGGGACGGCGAGACCGCCGAACCGCGGCTCCGATACGACAAGGCGGCCAACCGAACCGTTTCGGGGTCCGGCCCGATGGGTGCCGACGGGTCGTACCTCTTCGTTGATACGGGCGAGTGGGCACTCGTCCGCCAGCCGAACGTCCGACTCGAGTGGTGGGCAAGGGATACGGTCGACGTGAACCGGACGACCCGCGTCGACGGCGAGGGCGCCGTCGGCGGGACGATGGCGTTCCTCGGCGCCCACGAACTCCACACGCGGCAGGTGGCCGGACAGGAAATCCGGCTCGTCGTGCCCGCCGCCGCCGACCTCGCCGACCCGCCCGCGACGGTGCTCGACGGACTCGGGAACGCCTCACGGGCGCTACGGGTCGGCGACCGCGACCCGTCGGTGTTCGCCGTCGCCGCGCCGACAGGCGAGGTCGGCTGGGCGGTACAGGGGCTCCAGACCGGCGAAGCCGACTTCTGGGCGCGGGCGAGCCGACCCGTCGACGGCGTCGGCAGCACGTGGCTCCACGAGTACGTCCACACCAGACAGGCGTTTCGGACCACCGAGTCGGCCCGCTGGTTCACCGAGGCCAGCGCGACGTGGTACGCCGCCCTGCTCGGCTACCGGGAGTCGGGGAGCGCCTACCGGGAGTTCTCGCAGTACCTCGCCCGGGGGACCGCGAGGCCCCAGAGCGACTCCGTCCTGACCGACCCGGCGAGCTGGGAGAACAACGCGAACTACTGGAAGGGGGCGCTGGTGAGCGGCGATATCGACCGGCGGATCCGGCTGGCGACAGACGGCGGGGCCACGCTCCAGCGGGTCGTCGCCGCGCTCAACGACCGGACCACGCCAGTGACGAACCGGGACCTGCTCGCCACGGTCGCGGACGTGGCGACGGCCGACCAGCGCGCGGCGGCCGACCGCTACACGGGGACCGACGAGACCCCGGAGGTCTGGAACCAATCGATCCACCGCGACGCGTTCGGCGGCGGGGCCGCGCTCATCCGGGCCGAGGTCGACCCGGCTGGCGACGTGTACGCGACCGGCCCGTACCGCGACCGGGGCGTGAGTCCGCCGGTGACACTCGCGGCCGGTGAGCGGCTCGCGGTCCGAACGACCGTGGAGAACCTCGGCAGCGCCACCGGCGACTACGATATCGGACTCCGCGTCGACGACGCCCCCGTCGCGAGCGACAACGGGACGCTGGCACCCGGCGAGACCGAGACCGTTTCGCTCGTCCACCGGTTCAGCGAACCCGGCCGGTACGTCGTCTCCGTCGGCGGCGAGCGGTTCGAGGTCCGCGTCGGGGAGCCGGCGACGCCGACCGTGACCGACGTGACCGTCGAACCGGCGAGCGTCCAACGCGGGGGGCAGGTGACCGTGATCGCGACGGTGACCAACGACGACGCGGTGCCGGGCAACGCGACCCTCACGTTCGGCCGCAACGGCGAGCAGGTGACGACGCGGACGGTCACCGTCGGCCCGGGCGAGCAAGTGGTCGTCACGAGCGAGGTCACGATGCCCGAAACCGGTTCCCACCACGTCAGCGTCGCGGGGACCGAAATCGACGTACGGGTCGGTGAACGGGCGTCCGACACACCGGACACGACGCGGACGAGCATCCCCGGGTTCGGGGCCGTCGTCGCACTCGTCGCGATCGGGGCGGCGATCGCAGGACGGCGCCGATCCGGGCCGTAGCGGCGGGGCCAAACACCAAGTACGTCGACTGTGTTCGGGGGACAACGCATGTGGGATTTCGACGAAGGGGTCTATCCCGGGGAGTGGAGGGAGGTCGAGTCTCCCGTCAACACGCCGCTGTACGACGTGGTGAGCACCCAAAACGGCCCCGCGGCGGTCGGTGGGAAGGGCAAGGTCATCGGTCGCAAGCCCGACGGCGAGTGGGGCGTACTGATCGAGAACGGCCCCTCGGGCAAGGGCCGGGCGCTCCGGACCGTCGAGACGACCGACGACGGGAAGCGGATCTGGTTCGCCGGCGACGGCAAGAGCATCGGCTACTACGACCTGGAGTCCGGCGAGCGAAACGACTACACGAACGTCGACACGCTGGCGGGGAACCCCGGGTCGGGCAACCTCAGTGGCACCATCGGCGCCCTGACCGTCGCCGGTGACCGCGGCCGCGAGAAGCTCCTGTTCGCCGACACCAGCGGCCTCATCCTCCCGGCGTACATGGACGAGGCCGAGGGGGAGAACAACCTCCAGATGGACTGGAACTTCAGTTCCAGCCCCTCCGGCGACACCGCGATCAAAGCCATCGAGTCGAACACCGCCGGCGTCGGCTACGCCGTCGACAACAACGGCCGCATCTACGAGACGACCGCCGACGAGGGCTGGGAGCAGATCGGCATCTTCGACGCCGACAACTCTATGTACTCCGCCGAGATCGACGGCGAGGTGATCCTCGTCGGCGGCGGCGGCGGCTTCCTCTACGAGCGCGAGGCGGACGGCCGCTGGACGCCACACAACCTCGGTGGGTTCACGGTTCGCGCCATGGCCCGCCGGGACGGCGAGATGCTCGCCGGCGGCGCCGGCAACCTCGTCTACCGCGAGAACAACAGCAAGTGGGGCCGAGTGCCCTGGAACGGCGGCACGACGGTTCGCGGCATCACGTTCGGGAAGGACGGACAGGCCGACGTGGCCGTCTGTAAGAACGGGACGATCATCGAGGGCCACCACGACGATGGCGGGGGCGGCGAGCGAAGCACCGCGACGGCGACCCGGTCGGCTTAGAACGGCGCCGACGGCCCCTCGTCGGGTTCGGCGCGGCCGTCCTCCGCGCCCGACTCTATCGCTCCGTCCCACTCACTCAGCCCGCCGGCCATGCTCTCGACGGGCGCGTCGATCCCCTCGTAGGACTCGATCAGCTTCGCGGCCTGCACGCTCGATTTCCCGTGGGGACAGACGGTGACGACGTGGTCGGCGTCGGTGAGGTCGGCGACGTGCTCGGGGAGCCGACGGAACGGCACGTTCTCGCTGCCGGGGATGTGACCTCGACGGAACGCGACTGGCTCGCGGATATCGACGACCGTCGGCGGCGCGTCGTTTTCCAGCAGATCGGCGACGCGCTCGGGCGAAATCTCGTCCATACCCCCGCTACCGGCCTCGTGGAGTTGAACGCCACGGTCACCCCACGTCGGGAATATATCCGTATCGACCGAGAGATCGAAGCATGTGGAGACTGGGCGATGACGGGGCGGAGCCGGAGTGGCGTGTCACCGAGACGCCGTTCGACGTGCCGCTGTTCGGGGTCGTACAGACCGTCGAGGGTCCGTACGCGGTCGGGGCCGGGGGGCATCTGGTCGCTGATCGGGGGGACGGATGGGAGGTCGTCTTCGACGACGGCCCGTCGACGCGGGACAACCAACTGCGTGCGGTCGACGCCACCGACGACGGCGAACGCGTCTGGATGCTCGGCTCGTCGGGGGCGATGGCCTGCTACGACGTGGAGGAGCGAAAGAAGTTCGACTACTCCTACCCCAACGAGATGACCTCGACGTGGGAAGGGATCGCTGTCTCGGGGGACCGCGGCGCCGAGAAGGCGCTGGCCGCGAACGGTTCGGGAGCGGTGCTCCCGTTCACCATCGACGGCTTCGACGTGGACTGGGGGCAGTTGGCGAAGCCGGCGGGGAAGGGGTCGAAGATGGCCGCGCTCGCGGCCACTCCCGACGGCGTCGGCTTCGGCGTCGACACTTCCGGCAACGCGTTCAAGACGACCGCCACGGAGGGCTGGGTCGACATCGGCATCGTCAACGCGCAGGTGAAGTTCTACGACATCTACGCCGGGGCGAACCAGGAGGTGTACGTGGCCGCCGGCGACGGCCGGCTCTACCGCTACGACGACTCCTACAACAACTGGACGCCCATCGGCGTCACCGACGGCACGTCCCTGCAGGCGCTCGACGTCTACCGTGACGAGGACGGCACCCGGGAGATGGTGGCACTGGGCGCAGACGGAAGCATCTTCCAGCGAACCGGGACGGAGCGCTGGGAGGAGGTCCCGTCACCGACCAGATCGGGGCTGACCGACCTCACCCTCGGCGATCCGGACGTGGGTGTTGGCAAAAGCGGCGTCGTCATCGAACGCCCGCGGGGCAGTCGGCCCACCGCCGGATCGTCGGCCGACGGCGACCAGTTCGACGGCCGCGGCGAGAACTTCGACGACGACGCCACCGGCAGCGGGGACGACCCGGAGGCGACGACCACCGACGACGGTATCGGGAGCTGGAACGACGTGTCCGGGGGGACGGCCGCAGCGGCGACGGCCGCGGCGGCGTCGAGTACCGCCGACGACGAGGACGCCGGGAGCGCGACAGCCGACGGCCGGTCGAGCGTCGAGGTGAGCAACGACGCAGAAACTGCCGACTCGGGGAGCGAAGAAACGGATGCCGGGGTCGGTGCCGACGCCGGTGCGGAGGCCGATGCCGACACGGAATCCGACGCTGGCGCTGACGCCGATACAGATGCGGAGTCGTGGACGGACCCGGAAACGAAGGAGAACGTGCTCGTCGCCATCGCCGAGCGGACCGACCTCGAAGCCGTCGACGTGGCCGAGGCCGCCGAGCAGGGCTCGGAGATCGTCGAGGCCGTGTTGATGGAGATCGCCGAGGACGTTGGGATCGACCCGGAACGGGTCCGTGAGGCGCTGAACGAGACGGTTTAGAGCAGGCCGTCCTCGTCGGCCAGCGTCAGCCCCTGTAGGGTGGCCTCGTTGGTCGGCCGCGAGCGGACCGTCGGGATGGCCTCGTCGACGGGCACCGAGCGGGGCGTGAGGAACTCGTTGTCGTCGAGGTCCTGTTCGGTCGGTTCGAGGCCCTCGGCGAACACGTAGGCGCGCTTGTGTCTGAGCAGCCCCGTGGCGACCCAGACCTCCTGCATGAGCGAGAGCGACGACGCGTGGAACCCGGTCTCCTCCTCCAGTTCTCGCTGGGCTGCAGCAGTGAACGACTCCCCCGCCTCGACGACGCCGGCGGGGAGTTCGAGCTGTTCGTGGCGGATCGTCGGTCGATACTGCTCGACGAACAGTACCTGATCGTCGGTGACGGCGGTGACCACCACCGCCGTCGGGAGCTCAGCCCAGTAGTAGCGCTTCCGGCTACCGTCCGGCTGTTCGACCAGGTCGTAGCCGCCGACGAACCAGCCCGTCTCGTACTCGGGGACGCTCTCGATGACGGGCCAGTCGGGGTGCGGGACCGGCAGCGATTCGTGTCGGCGGCCGTCCTCGGGCGGGTAGTCGCTCACGGCGCTACTCGGTCGTGACGCCGGCGTCGTCTTTCAGCATCGGGCGGTAGATCCGGCCGAACGCCTGTCGCCGGAGGGTGGCGACGGCGGCGTCGGGTTCGGACTGGAACGTCGCCGCGACGACGGTTTCGGTGGCCGGCGACGCGTGCCAGACGACGTTATCGACGTTCTCGGCGCCGGTTTCGTGGACCTCGTAGTCGGGGTGGGATTCGACCCACTCCTCGTAGGTCTCGCGGTCGGCGACGGTGACGACCAGCATAGAGGCAAAGAGGGCGTCGCGGGCGGTCTCGACGACCTCGCCGGTGACGCGTTGGTCGTACTCCTCACGGTCGAACTCCATGGCCTTGGCCGTCTCTCGGACGACGGTCTGTGCTGCCGGGCCGACAGCCTCGAAGGAGTCGGCCGCCTCGGTCCGGGTTTCGGGGGCGAAGACGCCTTCCGTTCGCATGGTTCGACCTCCGAGCGAAGCGGCTTACCGCTGGCGGTGCCGGCCAGTCAGGCGTCCTCTTCCTCGGGCGCGGACCCTTCCGGGCGGCCGTCCTCGCCGGCTGCTCGCGTCGGCGAGCCGTCGTCCTCACCGGCTGCTCGCGTCGGTGAGCCGTCGTCCTCACCGGCGGCGTTCTCTCGCCGTTTGCGGGTCATCTCGCGGGCCTCGGCGACGGCGGCTTCGGCGGCCTCGTCGATGAAGCCGGAGTCGGGGACCTCGGCGGGGTCGGCCAACTCCTCGGTCGGGTGGCTCCCGTCGGCGTGGCTGTGGTCGTGGGCGTGGTCGTGGCTGTCGGTCGTTTCGGTGGGGATGTCGGCGCGGGCGTCGGTGGCCTCGTCGTAGTCGACTTCCTCGGCGTCGTCGACGATCTCCGCGGCGAGTTCTGGTGGGGTGTGTTCGCTCCACTCGGCGACGTGGTCGTCGAGCCACGCTTCGTGGTCCTCGCCGTGGAGCATCGCCGTCATCGCGAGGTGGTTCGCCAGGTGCTCGTCGTCGTGCTGGGGCGCGCCACAGACCGGACAGCTGTATCCCATACCGGGGAGTCGGCCCGAAGGGGCAAAACAGATGTGTTCACTACCGCTCGACGGGGGCACCGGGCGTTTCGACGCTTGCACCAGACCGCCTAACCGAACAGCACGCCAACGACGGGTATGGATCGACGGACGTTCATCAGATCGACCGGCGCCGCCGCCGCCATCGGTGCAACGGCTGGCTGTCTCGACACCGTCGGGCTGGGGGGCAACTCCGACGTGACGCTGCGCGAGCCCGACCGCCCGTTCGAGAGCGAGGACGTTCCCTACCCCGCGTGGGGCCAGCAGGTCGCCGACGTGACGCTTCCCGCACCGCTCGCCGGTGGCTCACTGGCGCTTCAGGACCCCGGAAAGCCGACCCTGCTCACGTTTTTCTACTCCCACTGTCAGACCGTCTGTCCCGTCCTCATCAGCACGCTCCGGAACGTCCAGGCCCACGCCCAGTCGAACGACTACGCCGGCGAGGTAGCGTTCGCGCCGGTGACGTTCGACCCCGCCCGAGACACCGCTGACCGACTGGAGAGCTACGGCGAGAAGATGAACGTCACCACCGCCGAGGACGGCTGGCAGTTCCTCCGCCCGGAGTCCGAATCGCGGGCGAAGACGGTCGTCCAGGAAGCGTTCGGCGTCGACTTCCGGCGCACCGAGCCCGAGGACATGGAGATGTACATGTTCGCCCACACCTCGCTGACGCTGCTCGTCAACGCCGACGGCTACGTCGAACGGGCGTACCAGACCTCCTCCCCCAACCAGCAGACGATCATCGAGGACCTGACCACGCTGCGAGAGGCATGAACCGACGGCGGGCACTCGCCGGCGTCGGCGTCGACATCTGGCGCTCCGTCGGCGGGTACACCGGGCGCATCAAGCAGGCTGCGGGTGTGGTGATGATCGTCGCCGGCCTCGCTCAACGCTATCTCGCCGCCGACCTGCTCGGCGTGCTCTAACCCCGCCAGTCGGCCACGTCCAACACCATGACGTACGCGTCCTCGCCGTCGTCGTAGTAGCCGGGGACCCGTCGAACGCGCTCGAACCCCACGTCGTCGTATAGCGACTGGGCGATATCGTTGCTCTCCCGCACTTCGAGTTTGACGACACTCGCGCCGGCGACGGCCATCGAGAGCAACACGCGCCGCAACAGCGCCCGGCCGATACCGCGACCCTGTGCCGTCGGGTGGACGGCGATGTCCTTCAGGTGGCCGAGGTCCCGCCCCGCGCTCGTCGTCACGTCGGCGATGGCGTATCCGACTACGGCGCCGTCCTCGGTCGCCACCAGAAAGCCGGGCTTGCCGAGGAACTGCTCGAACGACGCGAATGGCCACGGCTGGGGGAACACCGCTTTCTCGATGCGGAACACCGCGAGCAGGTCCGCTTGCCCCGCCTCGCGGATGGTGAGGTCCTCCGCATCCGACGCGTGGGGGCTGGAAGTCACGTACGCCTGATAGGGTCTTTGCGGGCATAAGCGGCGTGGCCATACAGGACGAACCGACGGGCCGGGACGGGGCCGACTGTCGGTACGTCCCCGGAGGGCGGCTGGGTGGCGACGGCGCTATCGGGAGCGGAGAAGCGAAGAGAGACGGTCACCGGCCGTAATCAGGGTCGTCCGATCACGGCGGGCGGTGTCGCCACCGTCACGGCGACGGGAACGGGGCGACCGCCCGGCGGCGGTCGCCGCTCACCGGTCTGTCGTTCAGTCGTCGGCGGGCGCTGCGCCGCTGCTCTCGTCGTACTGCTGGCGGGTCCAGGAGAGCTTCCCACCGGCCGCGAGGATCTCGCGCTCGCGCTCGGAGGCGTCGAGGTGGGCGGTCCCCTCCCACTCGTCGTTGACGCGGAAGGTGAACTCGGTCGCGCCCGAGCGGACACCCTCGCCCACGTCGTCGACGATCTGGACGTCGTCGCCCTGCTCGATCTTCTCGTAGTCGTCCTCGTCGATCGTCAGCGGGACGAGGCCGAAGTTGAACAGGTTTGCCTTGTGGATGCGGGCAAAGCTCTGTGCGAGCACACCCTCGATCCCGAGGTACATCGGACAGAGGGCCGCGTGTTCACGCGAGGAGCCCTGTCCGTAGTTCTCGCCGGCGACGAGGAAGCCGCCATCGGCGTCCAGCGCGCGCTGGGCGAACGTGTCGTCGACCCGCGAGAGTGTGAACTCCGAGAGCTTGGGCACGTTCGAACGGAACTTCAGGATGTCCGACGTCGCCGGGATGATGTGGTCGGTCGTGATGTTGTCGTCCATCCGGAGGAGGACCTCACCCTTGAGGTTCGACTGAAGGGGGTCCTTCAGCGGCACGTCGCCGATGTTGGGGCCCTTGACGAGTTCGTCGTCGACGGCCTCGTCGGGGGCGATGAGGTCGGCGTCCTCGCGGTCGTAGCCGGTCCCCATCTCGAAGCCGGGGTCCTCGAGGTCGCCGAGTTCGTCGGCGAGGTCACGCGGGTCGATGATCTCGCCCTTGATCGCCGCGGCGGTGGCGACCTCCGGCGAGCAGAGGAAGACGGAGTCGTCCTCGATGCCCGAGCGGCCCTCGAAGTTGCGGTTGAAGGTACGCAGCGAGACGGTGTCGCTGCCGGGGACGTGGCCGATGCCGATACAGGCACCACAGGTCGCCTCGGAGAAGTTCACGCCGGCGGCCATCAGTTCGGCCGTCCAGCCCTCACGGGCCAGCATCTCGGAGGCCTGCTTGGAGGCGGGCGCGATGATCATCTCGGTCTTCTTGTTGACCTCGCGGCCCTCGAGCATCTTCGCGGCGGGGAGGATGTCCTCGTAGGCGCCGTTGGTACAGGAGCCGATCATGACCTGCTCGACGGACTGGCCCGCGGCCTCGCGGACCGGCACGACGTTGTCGGGCATCGACGGCTCGGCGATGAGGGGCTCGATCTCCGAGAGGTCGACGACGATCTCGTCGGCGTACTCGGCGTCCTCGTCGGGCTGGAGCTCGACGTAGTCCTCGGGGCGGTCGACCTCCTCGAGCCACTCCTTCGTGCGCTCGTCGGTGCCGAAGATGGAGGAGGTGGCGCCGAGTTCGGTCCCCATGTTGGTGATGGTGGTCCGCTCCGGCACCGAGAGGGTCTCCACGCCGGGGCCGGTGTACTCGAACACCTTGCCGACGCCGCCCTTGACGCTCAGGCGTCGCAGCAGTTCGAGGATCACGTCCTTCGCGGAAGCCCACTCGCCGAGTTCACCCTCGAGTCGGATGTTGACGACCTCGGGCATGTCGACGTAGTAGGCGCCGCCGCCCATGGCGACGGTGATGTCGAGGCCACCCGCGCCGATCGCGAGCTGGCCCAGCCCACCGGGCGTGGGCGTGTGGGAGTCCGAGCCGAGCAGCGTCTTGCCGGGCGCGGCGAAGTTCTCCTTGTGGACGTTGTGACAGATACCGTTGCCGGGCCGAGAGAAGTGCGCGCCGTAGGTACCGGCCGCCGAGCGGAGGAAACGGTGGTCGTCGGTGTTCTTGAAGTCGAACTGGTAGGTCTGGTGGTCGCAGTACTGCGCGGCGAGTTCGGTCTGGACCTCGTCGAGGCCGAGCGCCTCGAACTGCAGCCACACCATCGTCCCGGTGGTGTCCTGGGTCAGCACCTGATCGATCTCGATCCCGATCTCCTCGCCGGGGGTCAGCTCGCCCTCGACGAGGTGATCGTCAAGGACTTTCTCCGTGATTGTCTTTCCCATATCGTCCCCAGATGGGCTCGGAGCGGTGATAAATCCGGCGAGAGTCGGATCAGTCGGCGAGAGTGTCGGGGACGGGACGGAGACGCCCTCACGCGCCTCCGGCAGGGTTATGGCGACGACTCCACACCCCCCAGTATGTTCCGCTCCGGAGCCAGCGTCGCCGACGACATCGACGGCGCCGACGACGACGCGGTCCAGCCGAACGGCGTCGACCTCACCGTCGCCGCGGTGTTCGAACAGACCTCCCCCGGCTACGTCGGGCGCGACGACAAGTCGGTCGGCGACCGCTCGGAGGTCGACCCCCACGGCGGCGACCCGCCGGTCTACCGGCTCGAACCGGGCGATTACGTGGTCCGCTACGGCGAGCGACTCGCGGTGCCGGAGGACAGCGTCGGCTTCGTCCTCCCGCGCTCGACGCTCCTTCGGAACTCGTGTACCCTGAACACCGCGGTCTGGGACGCCGGCTACGAGGGCCGCGGCGAGGGGCTGTTGCAGGTGGGCCACGAGATCGAGATCGAGCAGGGCGCCCGGATCGGCCAGTTCGTCGTCGCCGACGCCGACCACGAGGGGACCTACGACGGGGCGTATCAAGGGGAGAACTGAGGGCTTGGAGGTGGGCTGAGAGGGAGTTGAACGGGGCCAGACGTGCTCGCTTACGCTGCGCGCGACTGGCAGCGTTCAGTCCCTCCCACGGCGACCGGCACACCTCGCTGTCGCTCGGTGGCCTATACGGGCTGAGAGGGACTTGAACCCCCGACCGTCTGGTTAAAAGCCAGACGCTCTCCCAAACTGAGCTATCAGCCCTCACCGGAACCCAGGAAGAGCACCGGGTAAGCGTTTACGGTTCCCGTGGAGCTAAACCGTGTGCCACCGACGCCCCGGTATGGATATGCGCGACCTCACCGAGCGGCTAATCGAGTTCGAGACCGTCGGTGGCGACGAAGCCGAGGCGGCAGCGTGGACCCGCGAGCGCCTCGACGAACTCGGGTTCGAGACCTACGAGTGGGAGGCCGACGCCGAGGAACTCGCGGCCCACCACTCCTTCCCCGACGACCCCGCGCTGATCGACACCGACGGCCGGCCGAGCGTCGCCGGCGTGCTGGAGTTCGGCGACCCCGACGCGGGGCCGACGCTCGTCCTCAACGGCCACCTCGACGTGGTGCCCGCCGACGAGGACACGTGGTCGTCGCCGCCGTTCGAGCCGACGTGGGGTGAGAACGACGAGGGCGGGGAGACCCTGACCGCCCGCGGCGCCGTCGACATGAAGGCCCCCGTCGCCGCCTGCGTGTTCGCCGCGCTGGACGTGGCCGAGCGGGTCGAGGAGGCCGACCTGAACGGCCGCCTCGTCGTCGAAGCCGTCGCCGGCGAGGAGGAGGGGGGTATCGGCGCCGCCGCCGCGGCGCTGTCGAACCCATACCCCTTCGAGCGCGACGCCGCCATCGTCGCCGAGCCGACCGAACTCACCGCCGTCACGGCCGTCGAGGGGACCGTGATGAAGCGCCTCGAGATACCGGGCCGGGCGGCTCACGCGGCCACGCGCTGGCGCGGCGAGGACCCGCTCCCGCGCTTCGAGCGCATCCGTGCGGCCTTTTCGGAGCTCGAAGCCGAGCGTGGCGAGACCGTCACCCACCCCCTGTACGAGGAGTACCCCGTCCCGTGGCCCATCGTCATCGGCATCGTCGAGGCCGGCAACTGGGCCTCCTCGGTCGCGAGTTCGCTGACCGCCGAGATGCGCTTCGGCGTCGCCCCCGGCGAGACCGTCGACGAAGTGGAGGCACAGTACGAGGCGGCCCTCCAAGCGGTCGTCGACGACGACGAGTGGCTCTCCGAGCACCCGCCGACGTTCGAACGGTTCAGCATCCAGTTCGACTCTGCCGAGATCGACGCCGACGAACCGATCGTTCGGACCCTACAGGCGGCGATGGCGGAGACCGGACTCCCAGAGACGGAGCCACGGGGCGCGACCTACGGCGCCGACTCCCGGCACTACGTCGCCGCCGGCATCCCGACGGTCGTGTTCGGCCCCGGAACGATCGAACAGGCCCACTTCCCCGACGAGACCATCGACTGGGCGGACGTGGAGCAGGCCCGGGAAACGATCGGCGAAACCGCAGTGCAGTTCCTTCAGTCGTAGCGTTCCGCGAGCGCCTCGGCGACGACCTCACCCGGCGTCGTGTTGCGCATCGACGCTTCCCGTCGCAGTTCGCGGTACGTTTCCGGCGGCAACGAGAGTTCGAGGTCGCCGAGTTCAACCCCCACCGATCGGAGCGCCTCGCGGGCCGGTTCCCCGTCGTTGACCCGGCTGGCGAGCGCACGTATCTCCCTGACCGTGAGGTCGTGGTCGAGCAGCGCCCACGCCAGATCGAGCCGCGCGGCGCCGTCGACGCGGGCGAGGTGTTTCGCCGCCGAGGGGGCGATCTCCCCGCGAGCGACGTGCCGGCGCACCGACTGCGGGAGGTCGTGGACCCGCGCCCACGTTCGGATGAACGACACCGAAACGCCGCCGGCGCGCTCGGCGGCCTCGCGGTAGGAGCCGACGCCGCGGACGAGTGCCGCACACGCCGCCGCGCCGCGGAGCATGTCGAGGTAGTCGTCCGGGCTCTCGCCGGCCGCGAACGCTTCGAGCACGTCGGCGGCCCGAGCGACGCTCTCGGGGTCGTCGGGGTCGAAGTCGATGGCTTCGTCGGCGCGCTCGCCGGTGACTTCGGGGTCCGCACGAACGACCGGTTCCCCGACCCGCGAGCGCCGGTCCGTCGAGGCGACTCGCTCGTCGCCGTCGTCGTCCGCGGCGGGGTCGGTAGGTGGCATCAGTCCCCGGTTCGACGCCGGCGGGGAAAAGCCTCCCGCGCCGGGGACTGACGGCTCGCCTCAGTGGTGGTGGTGCTCGTGGCCGCCGTCGCCGCCCCGCGAGAACTGCCCCGAGAACGCCCGCTGGACGACCTCCGGCAGCGCCGGGTGGACGTGGATCGACTCCCGGATGTCCCGCACGGTGCCGCTGCCGGCGGTCATCGCCGTCACCACCTCCTGAATCAGCGTCGAGGCGTCGGGCCCGACGATGTGACAGCCGAGTATCTCCCCCTCCAAGTCGACGATGACCTTGACGAACCCGTCGGCGTGCATCGCCTTCCCCCGGGCGGTGTCGTCGTAGCGGTAGGTGTTCGTCGCGTAGTCGGCGCCCTCCGCCCGGAGCTCCTCCTCGGTCGCGCCGACGCCGGCGACCTCCGGCGAGCCGAACACCGCGAACGGCATCGCGCTGTAGTCGACCGGCTCCGGCTCCTCGCCGAACATGTTCCGCATCACCGCGCGTGCTTCGTGGTTCGCGCTGTGTTTCAACAGGTACTCGCCGACGATGTCGCCGAGCGCCCAGACGCCCTCGGCGTCGGTCCGGAGGTACTCGTCGGTCTCGACGAACCCCGCCTCGTCGGTTTCGACGCCGGTGTTCTCCAGGTCGAGCGTGTCGGTGTTGGGGACCCTACCGGCGGCGAGGAGGAGTTCGTCGGCCGTGACGCTGAGTGCCTCCCCGCCCTCGATGATCCCGGCTCCGTCGCCGCCGTCGTCGCCGTAGCTGTAGGGGAGTGCCTCGACAGTGACCTCGCCGTTCTCCGCCGTAACCTCGGTGGCCGCATAGCCCGTCTGGACCGCGAACCGCTCGCCGTAGGTCTCGGTGAACGCCGCGGCGACCTCCTCGTCAGCCTCTGGGAGGAGGTTCGGCCGCCGGCCGATGATGGTCACGTCGCTGCCGAACGTACCGAAGAAGTGGCCGAGTTCGGCGGCGATGTAGCCGCCGCCGACGATCACCAGCCGATCCGGCGGGTCCGCCAACTGGAGCGCGTCGGTGCTCGTGAGGAAGTCAACGTCCTCGATGCCGTCGATGGGTGGAACCGCCGGCCGGGTGCCCGCGGCGATCAGTACCGTCTCCGCGCGGGCCCGGGCGCCGTCGTCCGCGCCGCCGTGGATCTCGACGGTGTGGTCGTCGACGAACCGCCCCTCACCCTCGTAGAGGCGGTGCTGGTGCGAAGCGCGGAGCCCCCGCCGGATCGACTCGGCCGACTCGGACACGTCGGCGTTGACCTCGCTGACTATCTCTGCGAACTCCACCCCTCCGACCTCGGCGTCGATGTGGAACTCCCCGGCGCGCTCGACCGTCTCGTAGACGTCGGCGTGGTAGAGCAACTGTTTCGAGGGGATACAGCCGCGGTTGAGGCAGGTCCCGCCGAGCGGTCCCTTCTCGACGACGGCGACGGACTCACCCCGGTTCACGGCGACGTTGGCCACGTCGAGGCCCGACCCGGAGCCGATGACCAGGAAGTCGAACTCGTCCATGCCCGTCGGTAGGGGCGCCCGGGTAATCAAACGCCAGTTACCACGGGCTCACTGGGGGAGTTACGTGGCCGGGCGCCGATGGCGAGCGTATGTCCGATCCGTTCGTCGTCGTCGGTGGTGACGCCGCGGGGCTGAGCGCGGCCAGCAAATGCAAGCGCGAGGCGCCCGACCGCGAGGTGATCGTCTTCGAGAAGGGGCGCTGGATCTCC
This sequence comes from Halolamina litorea, assembly GCF_026616205.1. NCBI lineage: Archaea > Methanobacteriati > Methanobacteriota > Halobacteria > Halobacteriales > Haloferacaceae > Halolamina > Halolamina litorea. The sequence continues at coordinate 536,352 of NZ_JANHGR010000002.1, read as the reverse complement.
TTTGCCCACTGCGGCATGCCCTACTACGTGAAAGGCGAAGTCGAGTCGCTCGGGGACCTCCTCTCGCTCTCGCCGGGAGACGTCGCCGACCGGGGGATCGACCTCCGCCGGAGCCACGAAGTCGTCGCCGTCGACGCCGACGCGGGGACCGTCACCGTCGAGAGCGACGGGGAACGCGTCGAGCAGCCCTACGGCGACCTGCTCGTGGCGACGGGTGCCCACGCGATCGACGACTCCGTCGACGGCGCCGACCGCGATGGCGTCTTCACGATCCACAGCATGGACGCCGCCGCGGCGCTCCGGGCGTTCCTGACCCCGCCGGGCGAGGAACCGGACGATTTCGGCGATCTCCCCGTCGATCACGAACGGGTCGCCGCGTACGCCGACCGCGAGCCGCCGGCGTCGGCAGCAATCGTCGGCGGCGGCTACGTCGGCGTCGAGATGGCCGAGGCCCTCGGCGCACGCGGCCTCGACGTACACCTGTTCCAGCGCTCCGAGTTCCCGCTGCCGACGTTCGGCGAAGCCGTCGGCGAACACGTCGCCGAGACGCTCCGGGACCACGGGGTCACGCTCCACCTGAACAGCGAAGTCGAGCGACTCGACGGGGGTGACAGCGTCGAGGCCGTCGTCACCGATAGCGAGCGAGTGCCCGTGGACGCTGCCGTCGTCGGGGTCGGGGTCGAACCCAACACCGAACTGCTCGACGGGAGCGGGGTCGAACTCGGCGCGTCGGGCGCTGTCGCCGTCGACGAGTACGGCCGAACCAACCGCGAGGGGGTCTACGCGGCGGGCGACTGTGCGGAGGACCGCCACGCCGTGACCGGCGACCCCGACTGGGTGCCGCTGGGGCTGACCGCGAACCGCGCCGGCCGAGCCATCGGACGGACCGTCGCCGGGACGCCGACGCCGGTCGGCGACATCGCGGGCACCGCGGTGGTGAAAGCGTTCGAGGCAGAGTGTGGCCGGACCGGGATCATCGATCACGAACGGGCCCGCGAGGCCGGCTTCGATCCGGTCAGCGAGACGATCACCGCCGGGTCCCGCTCGGGCTACTACCCCGGTGGCGCCGACACGACGGTGACGCTGACCGCCGACCGGGGGACGGGCCGACTGCTCGGGGGCGCCATCGTCGGCGAGGACCGCGCCGCGATCCGTATCGACACGCTGGCGACGGCGCTCGAGGGCGACGCGACGGTCGCGGAACTCGAACGGCTGGATCTGGCGTACGCGCCGCCGTTCAGCCCGGTCTGGGACCCGGTGCTCGTCGCGGCGAAGGTGCTGAACGGGTCGATAGAGGGCTGATCAGGCCAGCGAGGCGTCCGGGTCCTCGGCCTCGGTGATGTGCCGTTCCCCCCAGTCGCGCATGGCGACGATGACCGGTTCGAGGGACTCGCCGTGGTCGGTCAGGGAGTACTCCGTTCGGACGGGCTTCTCGTTCACGATCTCGCGGTTGACGAGCAGTTTCTCCTCCAGATCGCCGAGCACGTCCGAGAGCACCTTGCTCGAGATGCCGTCGACGCTCTCTTCGAGTTCGCTGAAGCCGCTCGGACCCTGCCGTAGCAGCCGCTGGATCACCACCGGGTGCCACTTCTTGCCGACCAGCGACGCCGTCGCCGTCACCGGACACCACTCCTCGCCCGCACACCAGACCTGCAGTTTCTCCCCGCGGTCGTCGCTCATGCTCGCCCCTGCGGCGCGAGGGGTTTAGGGTTACTGCTCGTAACCGGGTTACGTCAAGGAACCGTTCCCGGGGGAATTACGTCTCCCCGACGACACGTCCGGGTATGGACGAGGCCCAACAGCGGGCGCTCGCGGCGTGGGCGGTCGTGGTCGTCCCGTTCGTGGTGCTGTCGGCGTTCCTCCGGAGCCGCGGCGCACTCGGGTGGGAGTTCGCCGCCGCCTACGCGGTCGGGCCGCTCTCGCTGTGGTTGCTCGGCGTGCTTCCGGTCCCGGGACGCTCCCTCGGCGCGTAGTCAGACCTCGACGGTCGCGCCCAGTTCGGGCGCCGCGGCGTCGTAGCCGTCGTCGCGGAGCTCCGCCGCGAAGTCGCCACAGCGGTCGCCGTGGTTCACGAGCACCGTCGCGTCGTCGTAGCCCTCGAGGAAGCGCCGCAGGCCGTCGTGGTCGGCGTGAGCCGAGAAGTCGTACTGCTCGACCTGCGCGCTGACGGGCGTCACGCGGCCGTCGATCTCGGCCCGACCCGTCTCCAGTAGCTCCCGGCCCGGGGTGCCCTCGACCTGGTAGCCGGTCATGGCGATCTTGTTCACCGGATTGGCCCGGATCTCGGGGATGTACGTCATCGCCGGGCCGCCCGAGAGCATCCCGCTGGTGGTGATGATCGCGGCCTTCTGGTCGGCGATCCGTTTGCGCTGGCCGTCCCGCCCCGTCACGAACCGGGCGTGGGACTTCGCCCGGCGCAGCGCGTCGGCGTCGCGGACGAACTCGGGGTGGCGGCGCAGCATCTCGGTCACGTCCGTCCCCATCCCGTCGACGTAGCAGGGGATGTCGTGGGCCTCGCAGATCATGAGCATCTCTTGGGTTCGGCCGATGGCGAACGCGGGGACGACGACGGTGCCGCCCTCCCACAGGGTCGTCTTCACGCTCTGGGCGAACCGGTGTTCGACTGTCGCGCGGGGTTCGTGGTCGACGTCGGAGTAGGTGCTCTCACAGATCACCGCGTCGGCCTCTGGCCGCGCCGTCGACCCGGGAACGAGGCGCTGACCGGCCGGCGGCCGGCCGGCGTCGAAGCCCGCGGGCGGGTCCGCGGCGGACTGCTCGTCGAGGTGGAAGTCGGCGGTGTAGAGGAGGCGTGTCTCCCCATCGTCGACGAGGACGTGCGCGCTGCCGGGGATGTGGCCGGCGTTGTAGAAGGTCACCTCGTAGCCCGCCGCGTCGAACGTCTCGCGGTAGCCGTGGGTCCGTGAGACCTCGGTGACGCGTTTCACGTCGTTCTCGGTGAACGGGCAGTGTGGGGAGTGACCGTGGAGTTTGAGCGTGTCCCGGGCGAGCGTGAGCGCCAGCTCCCGGGTCGGCGGCGTCCAGTGGATCGGCGGCCGGTTCGACCCCGAGAGGAGGGCGGGGATCGTTCCGACGTGGTCGAGGTGGCCGTGGGAGACGACGACCGCGTCGGGGTCGGGCGCCCCGACGGGGTACTGGGGCGGCTCGGCGGTCAGCAGGCCGAAGTCGAGCAGCAGGGAGTCGTCGACGAGGACGGCGCTGCGGCCGACCTCGCCGGCGCCGCCGAGGAAGCGTAGCTGCATTCGTCCGCCTTCGGCGGTCCCGGGGTTTCCCTCCGTCGGTTCGCCCTCACCAGACGCTCGGGCTGTACTCGAACTCGTAGCCGGCGACGCGGTCGGCTGGCAGTCCGAGCGCCTCGAACATCTCGCGGAACACGGCGCGGTACTCCGACTCGGGCATCTCCTCGCCGGCCGGGAGTCGTACCTGTAGCCGGAAGCCGCCGGCGCGGTCGAGTTTGATCTCGTAGCGGTGGCCCGAGTCCCGGGTACCGATCTGTGCGCTCGGGACGACGACCGCGAACGAGCCGAATTCGGCGCCGTCGGCGGCGTACGTGAGGGTGATCCAGCCGTCGCCCTGTGTCTCGGAGGTCGTCGTCGCCGCCGCCCGTGCCTCGAACGCCGTGGTGACGGCCTCGAAGTCCGGCGTCCCCTCGACGCTCACGGAGACGTAGTTCTCCTCGGCCCTGGAGGCGACCTCCTTCGCGTCGGCGACGAACGCCGCGGCGTCGCCGTCGGGGAACAGCAGCGCGAACTGCTCGCGGAGCCAGTCGTCGGGCGGGAGGTTCGTCGGGCGGAACGGCTGCTCGAAGCCCAGTTCCTCGTCGAAGATCACCAGCCGCGGCGCCTCGCTGCCGGTGAAGTCCGCCTCGACGAACCGCGTCTCGGAGTAACGGAACTGCGTCAGGACGACCCGGGCGTCGTCGCCGAAGCGGCTGGTCAACGCGGGCGCGTCGGCGGGCAGGCCGATCCGGAGCCGCGCGTTGACGTAGAACGGTGCCTCGACCGTGTAGCCCGCCGACCGGGCGCGGTCGAGGGTCCCGGCGTAGTCGAGGCCGTCGACGCTGTCGCCGACCGTACTGTAGCTGGCGAAGTTCGTGCCGGGCGTCGAACACCCCGCGAGGCCGAGTACGGTGCCGGCGGCGACACCGGCGAGAAACCGCCGTCGTGAGGGCTGCCGATCCGCGATCATGTAGCCAAAACGTTCGTCCGAGTGAACATATCCCTTCCGGGGGCGGGGAGCGCCGAAACGACTATCGCCCTGCTGGCACACGTCGGGGCATGTTCAGCAACTGGTACGACGGGTGGCGCGAGGGGGCCGCCGCGGGCGTGGCGCTGGCCTGGGGGGCCTGACGTGCGTCGGTCCCGGGCGGTGGCGCTGGCGTTCGCCGTGCTGGCGGCTGTCGCGCTCGCCCCGCTGCCGGGGCTCTCCCGCCCGGGGTCGTTCGCGCTCGCCACGGCGGCGTTCGCCGCGGTGCTGTGGATCACCGAGGGGGTGCCGCTGCCGGCGACGGCGCTCTGTGTGCCGGTCCTGCTCACGGCGTTCGGGGTGGTCCCCACGATGGCCGAGGCGCTCGCGGGCTTCGCCGACCCGGTGATCTTCCTGTTGCTCGCGGGCTTTGCCCTCGCGGCGGCGCTGCAGAAACACGGGCTGGACCGGCGTATCGCCTTCCACCTGATCGCACGGCTCGGCACCTCGCCCCGACGGCTCGTGCTGGCCGTGATGACGGCGACGGCGACGCTCTCGATGATCGTCTCGAACTCGGCGACGACGGCGATGATGATCCCTGTCGCCCTCGGCGTCGCCGGCGCGATGGGGAACGGGGCGACGGACCGTGTGGCGGCGAGCGACGCGGCGACGGGGAAGCCGGGGACGGAGGACGTCGCGACCGACGGCGGCGTGCAGTCGAACATCGAGACCGCGCTGTTGCTCGGAACCGCGTACGCCGCCAGTATCGGCGGGATGGGGACGCTGATCGGGACGCCGACTAACGCCATCGTCGTCTCGCTGATCGAGAGCGAGGTCGGGGTCCGTGTCGGCTTCGTCGACTGGCTGGCCATCGGGCTGCCGCTGGTGGCGATATCGCTCCCGGCGGCGTGGCTGCTGCTGGTTCGCCTCTACCCGCCCGAGGTGGGCGACGCCGGCGCCGCACGGGCACACGCCCGGCGCGAACTCGCGGCCGCTGGGTCGGTCTCACCGGCCGGTCGCCGGACGCTGGCTATCGCCGGCACCACGGCGAGCCTGTGGGTGCTCGGCGGCCTCGACTTCCTGTTCGAGGGTGTGCTCCCGCCGGGGTGGTACGCGACGCTCTTTGGCGGCGCCGGGAGCGTCGTCGGCGCGACCCATCAGGGGCTATTGTTCTACGTGCTGGTCGGCCTCGCCGCCGTGCCCGCGCTGCTGTACTGGGACTGCATCGAGTGGGACGACGTGGAGGGTATCGACTGGGGGACGCTGTTGTTGCTCGGCGGCGGCCTCGCCCTCGCGGACGGGCTGGCGGCGACTGACGCGACCGAGTGGCTCGCCGCCGGCGTCTTCGGCGGCCTCGCGGGAGCGCCGGTGGTCGCCGTGGTGCTCACGCTCGTCACCGTCACGGTGCTGCTCAGCGAACTCGCCTCGAACACGGCGGTCGTGGCGGTGTTCGCCCCCGTCCTGCTCGGCGTCGGGCCGCGCTACGCCGGCGCCCTCGGGACGACGCCGGACCTCGCCGCGGTCTTTCTCGCGGTCACGGTGGGGGTCGCCGCCAGTCTCGGGTTCGCGCTCCCGGTGGCGACGCCGCCCAACGCCATCGCGTTCGGCACGGGCGCGCTCGGGCGCCGGGAGATGCTCCGGGCGGGGAGTCGCCTCGACCTGCTGATGATCGGCATCTCGACGGCGATGCTGCTCGGGTCGTTCGCGCTCCTCTGGCCGGTCGTGTTCTGACGGGGAGACGGCGCCTCAGTGGGCCGTCCAGCCGCCGTCGACGGGGACGTTGACGCCGGTGATGTAGGAGGCGTCCTCGGAGGCGAGGAAGGCGACGATACCCGCGATTTCCTCGGGCTGAGCCACCCGCCCCATGGGCGTCTGGCCGCGCACGAACTCGTAGAACTGCTCCTGATCGAGGTACTCGTCGGTCATCGGCGTCTCGACGAAGCCGGGACAGACGCTGTTGACCCGGACGCCGTCGCCGGCGTAGTCCACCGCGAGGCTCCGGGTGAGGTTCACGACCCCGCCCTTGGCCGCGGCGTAGGCCGACGCCGCCGGCGCACCGACCAGCCCGTAGATCGAAGCGACGTTGATGATCGAACCGTCGCTCTGTTTGAGGAACGGCATCGCCGCCCGGGAGCCGTACATCACCCCCGAGAGGTTCACCGAGAGCACGCGGTGCCAGTCCTCGACGGTCAGGTCCTCGATAGTCCCGACGGCGCCGATGCCGGCGTTGTTGACGATGGTGTCCAGCCGACCGTGCTCGGCGACGACGGCGTCGACCAGCGCCTCCACCTGGTCGTACTCGGAGACGTCACACCGGTGGAACGTACAGTCGAGTTCCTCGGCGGCCGCCTCGCCGGTCTCGACGGTTCGGCCGGCGATGACCACGTTCGCGCCGGCGTCGACGAACCGCGCGGCGATGGCCTTCCCGATCCCGGTCGTCCCGCCAGTCACGATGACAGTCTTGTTAGAGAGCATACCTGTCCGACGGTTTCGCCCCGGACAGCAAATAGCTGCCGGGGGTCGTGGCCGGCCGGGAGCGGGTGCTCACTCCTCGAGGTAGCGAAACCGCGGTCGGTTGGTGGCAACCTCGACGGTCGCGAGAGGCTCGCCGTCGAGGGTGATGGTCAGCGAGTCCGCCCCGGTCGGGAGCGCGACCGTCGCGTCGACGGTGGTTCGGGGTCGGCAGTCGGCGGGGACCTCGCGGTCGGTCTCCGACGGCGTCGTGGCGAGTGCGAGCGTCCACGCGCCGTCGTCGCCCTCGCGCAGCGTCGACCGCACGTCGACGCCGGGGCTGTCGTGGGTGAACGAGTAGTTCGCGAGGTAGACGCTCCGGTGGTCGGAGTCCGGCGTCGTGGCGACCCACGCTCGCGGCTCGTCGCCGGCACAGCCGGTCACGGTGCTGACGCCGTGGGAGGGGACGGTCGTACCCCCGACCGGACTGCCGGCGCCAGCGGTCAGGGTGCCGAGTAGGACGCCGAGCAGGACGCCGACGGCGAGGCCGACGACGAGGCCGATTCCGACGAGGAGGAAACTGCGGAGCCGTTCGTCCATAGCCCACACACGCTCGCCGACACGATAAACGTGTGACACGCGGCGGTCCCGGGGCCGCCGCTCACCCGCCGCGGCCCGCCGACGCTCAGGTTCCGGAGCCGGGGTAGCGCCGCACCACGAACTGTTCGTAGCCGCCGTAGGCGAAGGAGAGCACGCCCATCCACCAGTTCCAGCGCTCGGCCGGCGACCCCTCGCCGGCGTCGTCGAGCTCGTCGAGGATGAGCGACACCGTCAGCGTCCGGCCGCTGTCACGCCGGTACTCCCCGGCGTCGGCCAGGTCGACGGCCTGTCGGGCGACGGTGCGGCGCTCCTGTGGCGTGCCGCCGAAGCGTGCGAGCGCCTCGGCCAACGTCGGCTGGTCGAAGTCGGCCTCGCCGACCGTTGGGTCCTCAGCCATCCTCCCACCACCGGTCCCGCCGGTCCTCTGGGCTGGCGTTGCGGAACGGCTCCGGGCGTTCGGCGGGCTCCTCGGCGCCGAACAGGTACGCCAGCCAGTTCCCGACGTGCCAGCCGACGGCGTCGGCGGGCACGCCGTCGAGGGTGATCACCGCACGGTGGTACTGCTCGACCGTGTCGTCGCCGTCGGGGTCGGGGCCGCGGACGGTGAAACAGGAGGCCGCGGTACCGCCGCAGTCGCCCCGACGGACGACGATATCGGCCGCTGAGCGGTTGTCGGTGGTGGTGAGGCTCAGGTTCGCCGGCACGCCGTCGGGGCCGCGCTCGTAGTAGTCGAGTGCGTGGCCGACCTGCCGCCGGTCGGTGTCGCCGTCGACGGCGAGGAACACCGAGAGCGAGCGGTCGGGCCAGGGGAACGCCCGCTCGGTGGCGTCGGGTCGCGGGACGGTTTCGAGAGTTGCGTTGGCCCGCATCACCTCCCGCGGCGCCTCGCCGTGTTCGATGCCGAGCAGGTGGCCGAGTTCGTGGCGGACGACGTGTTCGGTCGAGGCGTTCGAGAGACCGGCCTCGACGGTCACCGTCTCGGGGCGGTCGATATCGCCGGACTCGTGGATCAGCGGCGCACAGCCGGCGGCGTGGCTCACGTCGTCACACGCGGTGACGTTCCCCACGAACTGGACGACCGCATCAGGCTCGGCGGCGTCCGGATCGACGGCGAAGTCGGCGTCGTAGCCCGCGAACAGGTCGCCGTGGTCCGACCAGAACGCCGCCGCGGCGCGGACGTGGGCGGCCGCTTCGCGGTCGGCGAGCGGGCCGGCGTCGACAGCCACGGTGAGGGTCGACTCGTTCCACGGGTTCGGCCGCGGTTCAGCGGTCGAGACGGGTGTCTCCGGGCCGTCTTGGGTCACGACAGGTGTTCCCTCGTCAAGCGTCGTGTCGCCGGGGACTGGGGCGACACAGCCCGCGGTCACGACGAGGAGGGCGAACGCGAGAGCGGGCCGGACACTCATCCGTATTGGGGAGGGGATGGCGGACAGGAAAGGCGTTCCGGCCAGTCGGCCGACGCCGGGCGGCTAACGCAGTCGCTCGGGGGGTGGGCGGCCGAGAGGAGTAAGCCCCCTTCTGTTTCGACCCGGCATTCCGCTGAGCACCCGCGCCCTGCCGTTGCCGGCTGTCCGGACTACCTTCGGGCACGGGCTTGCACCGGCGAGGGTTCGCCGTTCCATCCGTTCCCGTCCGTCGATCCTCGTCGGGTTAGCTCCCTCCCCTTACGGGTCGGTTCGCGCGAGTCATCGGTCGGGACGGGGGGTCTCGTTTCTGTTCCAGAGCCAGCCGTCTCCGACTCCGGGCTTGCGCCCGGTCGCCCGTCCGGACGGTGGGGGGACTTTCCTCACGCCCCTTGCTTGCGGGCCGGGGCGCGGGAACCGGGCTCTCTCTGCCGATTACGAGTAGGCCGCTGCCGGGGTTAAGCGGTTCGGTGGCCCGAGGGCGGTCGGAGGAGGCGTCAGCGGGGAGAGGGCGTCAGCGGGGACAGTAGCTTCCGCCGTCTGCTCAGAGCGCGGTGAGAGTCACGTCGCCGGTGCTCGTCTCCACCCGGAGCGTCGGGCCGCCGTCGCCGAGCGTCCCCGAGGCGGATCGCTCGGTCTGCGTGCTGTTCTCCAGCGTGAGCCCCTCGACGGTCACGTCGCCGACGCTCGCCTCCGCGAGGAGTTCGGCATCGAGCCCCGAGGCGATCGCGACCTCGATGTCGCCCGTCGAGGTTTCGACCCTCGTGTCGCCGTCGATGCCCGAGACGTCGAGATCGAGATCGCCGACGTCGGCCCGGACGTCGCCGACCACCGAGGCACCCCGGACGGTCACATCGCCGGTGCTGGCTTGGGCGGAGACGGCGCCGTCGACACCCTCGACGGTCACGTCACCGACCGAGGAGTCCACGTGGAGGTCACCCGTCACACCCTCGATGCGCACGTCGCCAACGCTCGCACCGATGTCGGCGACCCGGAGCGAGTCCGGGACGCGGATCGTGAGGTCCATCGTCGGCGAACCGCCGAGTAGGGAGTTTTCGCCGGTGTAGCGGGTCGCGAGTGTGAGCCGGTCCCCCCGGCGTTCGGCCGCGAGGTCGAGCTTCGAGAGGTCGCCGCCGACGGAACTGGACTGCTTGACCATGTGGACGGCGACATCGTCACGCGTCTCGCCGCGGACGGTCACGTCGCCGACTCGGGCGTCGATCGCCAGCGCAGTCGCGTCCTCGACGGCGATGGTTCGGTCGTCCTCGATACGTTTGCCGACGAACGGCGTGGCACCGGTGCAGCCGGAGAGCCCGGCCAGCACGGCCGCGCCGATTCCGCCGAGCAGTCGTCGTCTGGTGGGGCTTCGGTTCACAATCCAACAGTTGGGTGCGTCCTACTTCAACCGTGTTCGCTGCCTGTCGAGTCGTCCAGCCGACGAAAGGTATATGTAGGTGGTTCTGTCGGCTCAGTTCTCCTCGGCGAACGTGGCGGCGGCGACGAGCGCCGAAAACCGGCCGAGCAGATCGACCGCGAACAGCGTGACGAGGGCCACGCCGACGCCGCCGGCCGCCGCCGCGACCGCCCGCGGGAGCGTGTCGACCGCGACCACGCCGTAGCCGTAGTACACGACCAGCGCGTCGCCGTAGCCCAGCGGCGCGAGCAGGAGGTCGAGCGAGACGGCTGCGCCGACCGTGAGCAGGACGAACGCGATCAGGCCCAGTAGCGACCGCCAGACGAGATAGAGCCCGCCGACCCAGGTGTCGCGACCCAGGACCAGTTCCGTAAACGCGTCGACGGCCCCGTCGTCGGTGTCGGGGAACCGGGGGCCCGGCGCGTTCGTGCCGAGGACGGCGTTCGTGAGCCACAGGTCGGCCCGGGAGAGTGCCAACACCATCAGGAGCGTAACGACGAACGCAATCGGGCCGGCGAGGGTGACCGCCAAGCCGAGCGTCGTGGAGACCGTCACGGTCAGGACGAGGAAGTAGCAGAACCCGAGCGGCACGGTCACTAGGAGGTACGCGAGCCGTCGGTAGGTGTCCGTGTCGAGCGGTGCGTCGATCGCCGGTAGGAGACCGGGGGTTTCAGTCGTCATCTCGTGATCACCACACCCGGAGCGTGGCGCCCCCCGAACGGTATACCCCGATCCCGGTTCGGCGAGCGAACAGCCCGGCGAAACGTTCAAAAACGAGTCAGGTGCCCTCCAGCGAGTAGAGCACGGCGAGCAGGCCGGCGACGTTCGCGAGCAGCACGCCCAGCAGCGTTGCCGCGTCCGAGAGCGCGAGCAGCGGCCCGATCCCGTAGGTGATCGGGAACGGGACGACCGCGATGCAGGCGACCCCGACCGCGAGAAAGCGCATCGCCCGGCTATCGTTGCGGCGGTAGCCCTGGTAGGCCAGCCACGCGACGAGGCTGCCCGCGGCCGCGGTCGCCCCGGAGGCGAACGTCAGGAGGGTGGCGGCGTCAGCCACGGTCGAACACCACCGTGAGTACGATCAGGAGGCCGGCGAGTTGGCTGCTCGTCGCCGCGAGCGCCCGCGTCGTCGCCGACACGTCGCCGACGTTCGTCAGCACCATCCGGAGCACGAACGGCACCGTCGTCAGCAACACGAGGCCGACGAGGAGGCCCAACATCGCCCGGCCGCCGCCACGACGGTAGCCGCCGTAGAGTCTCGCGGCGACGGCCAGCGAGAGCACCGTCGCGACCAGCAGCGCCAGCAGGGCGGCGAGCACGACGACAGTCGAGCCCCCGGTGACGGTTTGGAGTGGCAGCAGCGGCGCGGCCGGCGCGACGCCGTGGGCTGGAAGCAACGTGATCATTTGAACCCCTCGTACAGTCGAGTGAAGCGGTCGGCGGGCTCCTCTTCCTCGGTGAAGTCGATGTCGACCCGATACCCCTCCGCGCGGACGTGGACGTGGACGGCGTCGAGGGCGGCGTCGTACTCCTTGTAGTGGTGGCCGCCGGGGTCGAGTCGCTGCTCGTCCGTCAACAGCCCGGCCTCCTCGAGGCGCTCGACCCGGCGGTAGATCGTCGACGGGTCGGCGTCGCACGCCTCGCTGAGTGCCTCGACGGACTTCGGGCTCTCGCGGGTCTCCGCGAGGATCGTGCGGACGTAGTCGTCGCCGATGAGGTCGACCACGTCCTCGCCGTCGCTCATCGGATGGGGTGTAGAAGTCGCCATCGAAATATCCACGGGGTTCCCACGAGTGACAAGTCGGGAACGAGGGATGAAACCCACCGCGCCGAGTCGTCAGCTCGCCAACTCGACCCGAACCCTTATTCGGGCACGGCCGCCAGCATCGGCTGACATGTCCTCCACGACCGCGGCCGACCCGGCGCGTGACGGCCGCCTGCGGTCGTTCCTCGCCGCACCGGTGCGGACACAAACGTATCTCAACCTCGCCTACCTCGTGCTGTCGTTCCCGCTCGGGCTGGCGTACTTCGTGTTGTTGACCGTCGGCCTCTCCCTCGGCGTCGGGCTCTCGGTGGTCCTCGTCGGGCTGCCGCTGCTCGCCGCCGTCGTCGCGGCCGCGTTGGTGGTCGCCGGGGTCGAACGCCGGCTCACCGGTTGGCTGCTCGACGTCGACGTGCCCGCGGGCACCGACCCGGCAGGCGGGGGCCGTCGTGAGCGACTCCGCTCGCTCGCGACCGAGCCCGGGACGTACGCACCGCTGCTGTACGTCCCGCTGAAGTTCGCCGTCGGGACGGTGGCGTTCGTCGTCCTCATGAACGCGCTCGTCACCGGCGTCGCGCTGCTGTCGGTCCCGCTGCACTACGGCGAGCCGGGGCTCTACGTCGGGCTGGTCACCGATCGACCGGTCGAACTCCACCCGGCGCTGCACTTCGGCTGGAACCGCCTGCTCGTCGGGTTCGAGGCGGTCGTGACCGTCGATTCGTGGCAGGTGGACAGCCTCCCCGAGGCGCTCGCCGCCGCCGGCGCCGGCGTGCTCCTCCTGTTGGTCGGGCTCGCGTTGCTGAACTGGCTCGCCGCCGCCCACGGTCGGCTGACCGCGCGGCTGTTCTCGCGGACGTACGACCCACTCTCGCTACTGCGGTCGAGCGACGGGTAACCGACGGATCACTCCGCGCCGAACCCGGTTCGCCCGGCGTCCGCCAGCGCGCGCTTGGCGGCGGCGTCGACGCCAAATTCCCGCACGACCTCGCCGTCGCGGATCAGGGGCTCCATCAGGCTCTCACCGTTTTCCGGTCCCTCGCGGCCGCGCAGGCCGACGTGGTGGCCGCCGTCGTCGGTTCGGTACACCTCCTTCGTTCCCGAGAGCTTGCCGCGCTTTGCGGCCGGTTCGGCGTCGACTTCGACGATGTCCAGCGCGAAGTCCACGGGGTCGGCGTTGGAGACGTAGCCGCCGACGCCGAAGCCGTCGGCGACATCGCGGAGGTCGCGGAGGTCCGCGGGGCCGAGTCCCCCCGAGAGGAACACGTCGATTTCGGGGAGGTCACGGGCGGCGAGTTCCCACGTGACCTCGCGGACGATGTGTCGGAAGTCGCCGCGGCGGGAGCCGGTGGTGTCGAGGCGGACGCCGTCTAAGTCGTCGCCGAGCGTTTCGACGGCGCGGAGCACCTCGTCGACCTCGTCGGAGTAGGTGTCACAGAGCGCGATCCGGGGCACCGACTCGTCGACGGCGTCGTCGAAGGCCCGCCACGCCCGCTCCTGGTTCCCGCGACCGAAACAGATCGAGAGCGCGTGGGGCATCGTGCCGCTGGCTTCCTTCCCCAGCAGGTCGCCCGCGGCGACGTTCGAGAAGCCGTCGAGGCCGCCGACGAGCGCCGAGCGCTCGATCATCCCGCCGAGCGCGGGGTGGACGTGCCGCGCGCCGAAGGAGAGGACGTTGCTGTCGGGGGCGGCGCGGCGAACTTCGAGGGCCGCGGTGGCGACCGCGGAGGCGTGGGAGAGAAATCCCAGCAGCGCGCTCTCGTAGCGCGCGAAGTCGAGGTAGTTCCCCTCGATCCGGAGCACGGGGCCGCCGTCGAACAGCGTCCCCTCCGGGATCGCGTCGGCGTCGATGGGGAGCCCTTCGAGGAGGTTCGCGGCGTTCTGCAGGCCGGCGAGCAGTTCGAACTCGCCGGTCGGGAACTGATCGGCGGTCACCTCGCAGGCTACGTGGGGGTTCCGGTCGGCGCCGCGGAGGGCCTCCTCGGTCCGCAGGAAGTACGCGTCGGTCGCCCGCCCTTCGCGGATGGCGTCGGCGCCGACGATGTCGAACTCGGTCATGGCCCCGGGTTCTCCCGAACGCCTCAAAAGTGGGTCGCTCGCGGCGCGCTCACCACGCCGCGTCGAGGATCGACTCGATCTCGGCGGTACTGGGTTCGACCGGCGCCTCCGCGAACAGGCCGTCGTCCGCGATGACCTCGGCGATCTCCGGGAGGTCGGCTCGGTCGAGGCCGTCGATCTCGCGCAGTCGGTCGGGGAGGCCGAGGTCGTCACGCACGCCGGCGACGGCGTCGACGACTGCCGCGGCGAGGTCCTCGTCGGTCATCCCCGGTTCGGCGACGCCCAACGACTCCGCCAGCAGGTCCCGCCGGCCGCCGACCTCGGCGAAGACGTACCGGAGGACGTGGGGCGCGAGGATGCCGTGGACGGTCCCCTGATGCACGTCGTAGCCGTGGGAGAAGCCGTGGCCGAACGCGTGGATGATCGACGCCCGGTAGGCCCCCGGCGTGGAGATGCCGTACTGCGCACAGATGACGCCGGCGACGGCGTCGTCGAAGGCATCGGGGTCGGGGTCAGTCTCGGGGAGCGCCGCGAACCCCTCGCGCATCAACGCCAGCCCCCGGCCGGCGGTGCCGTCAGTGATCGGCGTCGCGTGGGGCGAGTAGAGACACTCGACGGCCTTGTCGAAGCCGTTCATCGCCGACGCCGTCAGCACCGACCGCGGGGTGGTCTCGACCAGTTCGGGGTCGTAACAGAGCGCCGCGGGCATCAGCCGGCGGTGGCTCACGCCGCCGCTGGGTATCTCTCCGGGGTCGCCGTCCATATCGAGCGTGAGGCCGACGCCGCCGATGACCGAGAGGTCCGCGCCGGCGAGCGTCGTCGGCACGGCGATCACGGGCGTCGGCTGGCCGTCGTCGGCGACCGGGGCCGAGCCGGAGGAGAGCGCGTGTTCGGCGGCCGCGGCGGGGTCGGCGTAGCTCCCCAGCGCGCTGGCGGCCTTCGCGGTGTCGAGGCTGGAGCCGCTGCCGACGGCGACGATAGCCTCGATCCCCTCGGTCTGCACGCGCTCGGCGGCAGCCAGCGCGGCGCCGAGGGTTTTCGCGGGCGTCGTTTGGTCGAAGACGCCGACGAGCGCGTCGCCGAGGCCGTCCTCGACCGGGTCCATCACGTCGCGGTTGGCGCCGACGTTCTCGCCGGTGACGACGAGCGCGGTGGCGAGGCCGCGGTCGCCGAGGAGCTCGCCGAGGTCGGCGGCGGCGCCGCGGCCGAACCTGATCTCGCCGGGGTCGTAGTCGAGCGCGAACTGGCGGGTGGTGTCGGTCATAGCCGATCATCGGGTGGCCGGCACATCAACCCCGGTCGAAGCGGCAGGCGTCGATGGCGCGGTGGTGTCCGCAGGCGAGCGGCGCCGGCGCGGCCGTCGTCCGGGGAAGAAGGCTTCAACACCGAGCGCCACGAAGCCCGCTCATGACGCGACCGGTCGTCGGCAACCTCGTCGAGCAGGAAACCGTGGAGGCCCGTGTGGCGGCGGGCGACGCCCCCGACTGGGTGGCCGAACACTGGCGGACGTTCGACGACGGCCTCACCGGAACGTTCGGCGGCGAGCCTTTCCCCTGTTACTTCGGCTCCGAATCGGTCGAACAGGGCGAGCCGCTCTACACCGCCGTGCCGTCGACGACCGACCCCGACGCGCTGTTTCAGTTGGGCGAGAACCTCCTCACCTACCTCGAGCGGTACGAGGACCTCCCCGCCCGGGCGTCGCTGGTGGCCTTCTTCAAGCCGCCGGAGGGGGCGTTCAGCGAGGCCGAGTACCACGAGACCCTCTGGAACGTCCTCCAGTTCCTCCACGTCCACGACCCCGAGCCGTGGCCCGAGGAGATCCCGACCGACCCCGACGACGAACACTGGGAGTTCTGCTTCGGCGGCGACGCGATGTTCCCGACCTGCCGGGCGCCGTTCTACGACGACCGGCGGAGCCGCTACTCGCCGGTCGGCCTGGAGATCACGTTCCAGCCCCGCCGGCTGTTCGAGCGCGTCGGCGTCACCGCCGACACCGAGGCGGGACAGACCGCCCGCGACGTGATTCAGGACCGCATCGAGAACTACGACGGGATCCCCCACCACCCGGATCTGGGCGACTGGGGCGTCGACGGCGACCGCGAGTGGCCCCAGTACCTCTTCGAGAAGGACCCCGAGCAGTCCCCCGACGAGGCGCCGATCCGAGTGACCCGCGAGCACCCGAAGGTCGACCGGCTGATTCAGGCCGACTGATCAGTCGACAGTTTGAACGGAACGGCAGTCGAGTGACGGACGATGGCCCTCCACGTCGCCGGACGCGAGATCGACTGGTACGTCCCGGTTCTCGCCGCGATCACGATCGGGTACGTCATCTGTATCGTCGACCAGCGGCATCCGTTCGAACTGACCCGAACCTTGGCGCTCAACGGGCCGGCGCTGAACAACTACCTCCTCCACGCGTTGCTGTACGTCCCGCCGCTTGGGTTGGGTGGCCTCCAGCGACGGATCGGCCCCCGATCGCTCGTCGAGGGCCTCGCCGTTTCGGCGCTCTACCCCTGGCTGATCTCGCTGGCGTTCCTCTCACAGGGCTACTTCATCTCGGTCGGGACGGGCACCGAACTCGGTGGCCCGTGGTTCCCGCTGAACCGGAGTCGGGTCTGGCTCGAACGAGGGGCGATGGTCTACGTCGTCGGGCTCGTCGTCGGTGTCACCGGCCGAGCGATCTATCGCCGCGCCACCGCCTGACTCAGTCGCCGCGCCGAACGTCGCTGAGCTCCTGGACCGTCGGCGCGTTCACGATCCGAACGGTCCGTCCGTCCCGAGTCACGCGGAAGGCGTCGGCGTACGGCCCATCGTCGACCACGTAGACGCCCCCGCCCTCGGCGGTCGCGTTCAGCGAGCCCCGGAGCATCCCGCGGTAGGCCTGTGCGAACTGGATAGCGTCGTCCTCGCTCTCCCAACGCGTTTGGAGGACGTAGCCGTCGCCGTCCTCGCCGAGGTACGGCACCAGTTTGTCGCCGGCCCAGCCCGTGGTCGCGGGGTGGGAGTAGTTGTACGCCGAGTACGGCCCCGGCGTGCTCATCAGTTCGTTGCGGTCGATGACGCCCTGCTGGTAGAACATGGCGAACAGCGTCGCCTCGCCCACCGTCGTCGGGCTCGCGCGGTCGAACACGGCCGTCGAGCGGTCGGGGACGATCACCCGCGCCGGCCGGTCGTCGGGGTAGTCCGCGGGGTGGATCAGCTGTTCGCTGGAGCGCGGCGGGCGGGCGTAGCGATCGTTCACTTCCTCCCAGCCGCCGGTCTCGTAGGCGCGGTGGACGAACGACGGCCCTTCGCTATAGGGTGCGTAGATGGTGAGGTAGAGGCCGAAGTTCCGGTCCTCGAGGCTGCCGGCGCTGCTCTGCGGGCGGGGGCGACAGTCCCACTCCTCGGCACAGCGCTGCTCGTAGCGGGCCTCGACGTAGTTAGCGTCGCCCTCGACCAGCCCGGTCTCGGCGATGGCCCGGTCGGGGTTGGGGGCGCCGCCGAGCAGGGAGAGACGCTGGTCCTGCAGCGCGTGGAGCAGTTCGTGGGCCAGCGTCCCACGGTCGACGGTGAGGCTGTCGTTGCTACTCACGAGGACGATCCGGCCCGAAGAGTAGTAGCCGAGCACGGAGCCGCCGTAGATCGACTCGAAGGCCGCGCCGACGGTTCGGTCCTCGCCGACGAGCATCGACGCCTCGTAGCGCTGCTCGCGGGCGCGCTCGGCGGGGCTATCGACGGTCGTGTCCCGGCTGAACCCCTCGGCGAACTCGGCTCTGGAGATCACCTCGACGGGGACCGACTCGGTGAACTCGAGCCCGCGGATCAGTTCGACGCGGGCCATCGTTCGGGCGACGATGGCGTTCAGTTCCGACTCGTTCAGCCCGTCGCTTTCGTCGATCTCGAGGGGGTCGGTCGCGGCGTAGCCGTTCTCCTCGCCGAGGACCTCGGCGTCGGGCGTCGGCGACGGCGCCGCCGGCGCGGCACAGCCGGCGAGCACCAGACAGCAAGCGAGCGCGAGGAGGCGGAGTTTCACGCACGGAACTCCGGGCGCGAGGGGAAAAGAGCTACCGGCGGCCGGCCAGCAGCGCCACGGTCAGTAGCCCCGCGAGGGCCGCGACCACGGAGAAGCCGGGCGCGCTGGTGGTCGTCGCGGAGTCACTGCCCGTGCCCTCGGTGGATGGTGTCTCCGTGTCGGTCCCCGCGGCATCAGTCGCCGCCGGTGACGGCGTTGCAGTCGGCGTCGATAGCTGTGCGTCCGTCGAGGAGCGGACCGCGGACAGCGAATCGACCGTCGGCGCGTTCACGACGGTGACGGTGTCGCCCTCGACGGTGACGTGGAAGGCGTCGGCGAACGCCGAGGCGTCCTCGTCGATCCGGTAGGTGTCAGTGCCGACCTGCTCGGCGCCCCAGTAGCTCAGTAGCTCCTCGTAGGCCGCACGGAACTCCGTGGCCTCCTCGGGGCTGTCCCAGACGAGTCGCCAGACGTAGCCGGTCTCACCGTCGGCGTTCCGGTAGAAGTGCATCCGGTCGCCGTCCCAGCCCGCGGCGGCGTCGAAGCCGTAGTTCAGCGGGTCGACCTGACTGATCTCGCCGGATTCGGTGTAGTTCAACCACGTCTGCGGGCCGACGACGTTCCGGGCGTAGGTCTGAACGTCCCCACCGCCGGCGTACAGCGGGTAGACGAACATCGCGGCGACACCGGACTGGCCGACCTCGGCGTAGTCGAGGCGGCTCTCGGGGGTGACGCGCTCCCAGCCCTCGCCGTGTTCGTCGGCGAGTTCGACCTCGGTCGGCGCGTCGCTCCTGTAGCGGTCGGGGTGGATCACCTGCTCGGCGCTGGCCGGCAGGTCGCCGTAGAGACTGTTGACGCGCTCCCAGCCGCCGGCGGCGCGCTGGGCGCCGATGAAGGTCGGCCCGTCGCTGTAGGGCTGGTAGTTCAGGAAGTAGACGCCCATGTTGGGCGGGGTAGCGCCGCCGCCGCTCCCGTTCGTGCTCGGCGAGAGGCAAGTGTCGGCCCACTCGCCGCCCTCCGCGCAGCGCTCCCGGTAGCGCTGCTGGACGTAGTTGGCGTCACCCTCGATCAGTCCGCTGTTGGCGTTGGCGCCGTCGCGGGTCTGGCTGGTGACGGTGCTGAGGTCGAACTCCTGATCCTGGATGGCGTGGACCAATTCGTGGCCGAGCGTCAGTTCGTCGACCTGCAGCGTGCTCTCGTTGTCGGTGACGAGGACGATGGAGTCCGCGGCGGGGCTGTAGTAGCCGCCCACGGAGGCACCGCGGTTAGCGTCCTGCACCTCGATGGAGTCCTCGTCCTCGCCGATCAGGAACAGGGCCTCGAACTTCGTGTCGTCGAAGGTCAGGAAGTCGTCGCTGTAGGAGGCGTTCCCCGAACTGGCGAACTCGGAGCGCGTGATGATCCGGACGGGCACGTCCATGTCGAACTCCAGCCCGCGGATCATTTCGACCCGCGCCATCGAGCGAGAGACCGTCGCGTTGAGTTCGGCCTCGGTCAGGCCGTCGCTCTGGTCGACGTCGATGGTCTCGTTGTGCCAGTAGCCGTTCTCCCAGCCGAGCCGGTCGCTCTCGGGATCGGCGGGCGCGCTCTCGTTGTCGGCCGTCTGCATCGTCGCCTCGACGGGGGCGGGCTCCACGACCGCGTCGGCGCCGCCCGGCGCGGCCGCCGCAACGGGGGAGAGCCCGGCGAGGACCACGACGGCGGTAAGGAACACCACGGAGGCTCGTCGCATAGCCGGACATGGGCAGGCAGCGGGAAAAAGACCCCGGCGGGACAGCTAAGTCGAGGACGGTCCATGCTCCCGACATGTACGATCCCGAGCGGACCGCCGTCGTCGTCGTCGACATGCAGCACGGCTTCTGTCACCCCGACGGCAGCCTCTTTTCGCCCGCCAGCGAGTCGGCGGTCGACCCCGTGACCGACCTCGTTTCCCGCGCCCGCGACGCCGGCGCGAGGGTGGTCTACACGAAGGACACCCACCCCGAGGGGCAGTTCGAGGGGAACCACTACTACGACGAGTTCGAGCGCTGGGGCGAGCACGTCGTCGAGGGGACGTGGGACGCTGAACTCCACGAGGACCTCGACGTGCGCGATGACGACCTCGTCGTCGAGAAACACACCTACGACGCCTTCTACGAGACCGGGCTGGAGGGCTACCTCGACAGCCACGGGATCGACGACCTGCTGCTCTGTGGAACGCTCGCGAACGTCTGCGTGCTTCACACCGCCGGGAGCGCGGGCCTGCGGGACTACAAGCCCGTCATCGTCAAGGACGCGCTGGGGTACATCAAGGAAGACCACAAGGAGTACGCCGTCGAGCACGCCGACTGGCTGTTCGGCGAGGTGAGCGAACTGGGCGAAGTCGCGTTCGACGGGAACTGAGGGGCGTGGCTCCGTCGATCACGCCTCGCTGGCGACCTCGTACTGGTGCTCCACGATCCCGCTGTCGCGTGTGGTCACGTCGATCAGCTTGAGCTCTCGCCCGTCGTAGCCGCCTGAGAATAGCGGGATCCCCTCGCCGAGGAGCACCGGCACGAACGAGAGTCGAAGGCGATCGACCTGGTCCGCTCGGAGGAACGACCGGGCGAGGGCCGCGCCGCCGACCAGCCAGACGTGGTCGTACTCCCGTCTGAGTTCGGGGGCGAAACCACCGACCGGTCGGTCGACGAACTGCACCGCCTCCGTCGCGGCCGGGAGCGTTCGACCGGTGAAGACGTACGTCGGCGTGTCGCCGTACGGCCACTCGCCGAAGCCGAGAACCAGTTCGTAGGTCACCGACCCCATGACGAGGCAGTCGACCGTCTCGAAGAACGCCGAGTAGCCGCCGTCGTCGCCCTCGGCGGCCGTTTCGAACGGCTCCAGCCACCCGACGCCGCCCTCGACATCGGCGAGGTAGCCGTCGACGCTCATCGCGGCGTAGAGGGTGATCCCGCGTGGAGTCATGCCGTCCGAGTAGGATCCCGGTGAGCATGAGCGTTCGCAGCCACCCGTGGCGGACTGTGTCTCGTGGCCCTATCACGACCCCCGTGACCGACTCAGTTGACCGCCTTCGAGAGTTCCGCGCCAGCCTTGAACTTCACCACGTTCTTGGCCGCGATCTGGATCTCCTTGCCTGTCTGGGGGTTCCGTCCCGTTCGGGCCGAGCGCTTCGAGATGCTGAACGAGCCAAACGGCTCGCCAAGCGACAGGCGATCACCCTTCTTCAGCGCCTTGGTCGCCCGACCGACGAGGGCGTCGAGTGCGCGCTTCGAGTCGGCCTTCGACAGCCCACTCTCACGGCCCGCGGCGCGGGCGAGGAACGCCGCGTCGATCACCACGTCGGCGTCCCGGCACCGGGTGCTGGCCTCGTCACCTTTCCCGGGGTTGAGGTCGAGGGCGGCCGCGAACTCGGGGCAGGCCTCGAACGTCACCGGGGAGTCCTCCCGCACGCCACGGCCGGATCGGGGATTACGCCCGGTCCGCGCAGAGCGCTTCGAGATGCTGAACGAGCCGAACCCGACGAGGACGACACTCTCCCCGTCACTCAGTGCTTTCGTCGCCGTTCCGGTGATCGCGTCCAGTATCCCCTGTGCGTCCGAGGAACTGATCCCGGCTTCGCTCGCCATCGCCTCGATCAGTTCCGGCTTCTTCGCGGCCGCCACCTGCCCCGTCGTCGCCATCGAGGCCAGTCCGAGGGACGCCGAAAGGATCGCCCCCCTGCGGAGGACGGTTCGTCGCGAGATACTGCCTTGTGGTTTGGTACCTGTACTCATAAGTCCCTATCACGTCTTCGAACCATAAGCATATTGTCTGGTTTACGGCAGTACCCGGGTTTTACGGCCTGAAACTGCCGAAACGGGTGGTAACGAGGAGACACGGAAGCGACCTCGGCGACGGTAACGCGAGCCTCGGAAACGAAGCGACGGGGGCGATCGCGAGAGGTGCTACCGGAACAGGCGGTAGGAGGGCTGGCCCGTCGCCACCAACCGTTCCTCGCCTTCTTCGACGCCCCAGTCGCGGTCGTCGCCGTCGTCGACGCCCTCGGGGACGGTGCTGGTGACGTTGACCCGGCTGACGCCGATGGTGGAGCCGGCACGGATCACGTCGGCGCTGGCGTGGAGGTCACCGGTCGCCCGCCGGAGGTAGTTCACGTTGAGGCTCACCGTCGCCACGTCGACCGAAAGCGGGTCGTCGGCGACGAGTCGGAGCGCCAGTCCGCCGGCGGTGTCGATGAGCGTCGCCGCGACGCCGCCGTGGATCGTCGGCTTCGAGGCGAGGTTGGTGAGCTTCTCGTCGAACGGCACCGTGAGCTCGATGTGGCCGCGCTCGACGGCGCCGACTTCGGTGCCGAGCCACGAGAGGTAGCCGTGCTCCTCCTCGACGGCGTAGCGGAGGAACTCGCCGGCCTCGTCGGGCAGCGGGGGAACGTCGGACATGGTGCCCGTTCGTCGCCGGCGGACCAAGTAGCCGCCGGGTTCGACGACGGTCGGCCGGACGCTTC
This sequence comes from Halolamina litorea, assembly GCF_026616205.1. Lineage (NCBI taxonomy): Archaea > Methanobacteriati > Methanobacteriota > Halobacteria > Halobacteriales > Haloferacaceae > Halolamina > Halolamina litorea. The sequence continues at coordinate 513,990 of NZ_JANHGR010000002.1, read as the reverse complement.
AGGATCCCCGCGGTCCAACCCAGAGCGATGCCCGCGATGTCGGACCTCCCCGAGGACGACGACGGCGAGTACGAGCACGATTTCCGGGCCGATCCGGATCCCTACCGCGTCGGCCGTGGCGAGCAGGGCGTGTTCAAGGTCCAGCCGTACAAGTCCGAGCTACTGCCGTTGTGGGGCTACGCCGACCCGGAGACGGCCGCCGACGCCGCCGAGGCGATCTACGAGCGGTTCCTGCGCTACCGCCGAGAGGGCGAGTTCGTCGGGATGGACATGGCTCGGAAGTACCTCCAGATGGGCTACACGCGGGCGATGCGCTACGCCCACTACCCGGGCGGGAAGAAGTACGACGAGGACGGGAACGAACGGGAGACGGTCCACTGGGCCGACCCCGAGAAACGGAAGGCCGCGCTGATCTTCGACCACGTGCTGGACCGCGTGAGAAGCGACGGGACCTACCAGGAACGCAAACGGGAGTGGCGCGAGGAGCGGGGCTAACCCAGCCGGATCGACGACTCGGCCGGATCGACCGAGACCTGCACGTCGTCGCCGACGGCGAACTCGTGGCCCTCGTGGAAGACGATCTTGGCGCCGAACTCCGCCCGAGCGGCGAACAGCGAGAGGCCGGTCGCACGAACCGACCCCTCGCCGGCGTCGACGTAGACCGCGATATCGCCCCAGCCCACGTCGGCGCCGCGGGCGTCGCCGTCCCGCGGCGTCGCGGTGCCGACCTCGGTCCCGAGCAGGGAGAGCGGCCCGTTGGCTCCCGGACCGTACGCGCCGCCGCCAGTGTAGTGCGCCAGCCCGCCGTCCAGCGGCGTGCCGTCGTCGTCGGCGATCGTCGCCCACGAACCCGGATCGGGGTGGCTCGGGGCGTCGAGCCTGACGAACGTCTCCCCGGTCTCGATCACCGTTCCGGCGCCGTCCCACGGCGTGCCCGTGACCGACACGTCGGGGCGAACCGGAAGCGATCCCGACGCGCGGTAGGGGTTCGCGTCCGCGGGCCGGAAGCCGACGTGGAGGTGGTCGTCGACCCAGCGACCGAAGAAGCCCGACCGGACCGTTTCGCCGAGTGAGTCGCCGGCGTCAACCCAGTCGCCGGCCGAGACGCCCGGATCGACGTGGAGGATGCGGGCGAGCAGGTCCGCGCCGCGGCCGCCGGCCCAGTCGTCGGCCACGTCGATGACGATCAAGTGGTCGTGGTCGACGGCGTAGGATCGGTCCGGGCAGCCGACGGTTCGCGTGTCGAGCACCTCGCCGGGGACGGGCGAGGGCGCGGTGCCGTCGTCGGGATAGAGATCCACCGCACAGCCCCGGTCGTGGGCCGGGTACGGAGAGTTGTAACAGGAGAAGCGCGCGTAGCGGCCGAGCAGCGAGTCGGGGAGCGAGACGGGGGCGTGCCGGGCGGCCGCGGTCATGCTCGACGGGTGGCGACGGCCACGCTTAGGTACGTCGGAGCCGGAAGCCGGGTATGCGCGTGATCCGCGGACAGGCGGCGACGCCCGAGGCCGACCGCGAGGCGACGCGTGACCTGCTCGGCGCCGTCGCCGACTCCGGGGTGCCGGCGGTACGGGCGTGGCCCCTCCACCGACAGCTCGCGTTCGGCCGGCGCGACGCGAACGAGCCGGGCTACGACGACGCCCGCGCGGCGGCCCGCGAGCGAGGGTTCCCGCCGGCCGAGCGCTCGGTCGGCGGAAGAGCCGTGGCCTACACCGGAACGACCGTCGCCTTCGCGGCGCTGGAGCCGACCGACGAGAGCCGGGCAGGGATCACCGAACGCTACGAAGCCGCCGTCGAGACCGTGATCGACGCCCTCGCAACCGTGGGCGTCGACGCCGAGCGCGGGGAGCCGGCCGATTCGTTCTGTCCCGGCGACTACTCGGTGCAGGCGCGGTGTTCGCCGACGAAAAACGGAGAGACCGACGCGTTCGGAAAGCTCGCCGGGATCGCTCAGCGCGTGACCGCCGGCGCGGCGCTGGTCTCCGGGGTGGTGACTGTCGCCGACCGAGCGGAGATCCGTGACGTGCTGGAGCCGGTCTACGACGCGCTCGATGTGCCGTTCGACCCGAAATCGGTGGGGTCGGTCGCTGCGGCGGGCGGTCCAGCCGACCCCGAACGGGTCGCGCGGGCGCTTGAGGAGGCGGTCGTGGACGGGCGCGGGCGGACCGTCGAGTCGCTCTCGGCAGCCGTCGACGCGGGCCGGGAAACTTAGGACGGGGCCACACCCAGTGGGCGTATGCTCATCACCGGCGCGGAGCTTCCAGACGGCAGAGTTCGGGACGTACGGACCGACGAGGGGCAGATCGCCGAGGTCGCTCAGTCGCTGCACTCGCTCCCGGGCGAGGAGACCATCGACGCCGACGGGCTGACGCTGCTGCCCGGCGCCATCGACGTCCACGTCCACTTCCGCCAGCCCGGCCACGGCCACAAGGAGACGTGGGCGACCGGCTCCCGCTCGGCGGCGGCCGGCGGCGTCACGACCGTCGTCGACCAGCCCAACACCACGCCGCCGACCGTCGACGGCGCGGCGTTCGACGAGAAGGCCGAGTTCGCGGCCAACTCGGCGGTGAACTACGGCATCAACGGTGGCGTCAACGACGACTGGGACCCCGAGTCGCTGCTCTCCAGACCCGTGTTCGCGCTGGGCGAGGTGTTCCTCGCCGACTCGACCGGCGACATGGGGATCGACGAGGACCGCTTCGAGGAGGCGCTCGCGGCGGCCGCCGACGCCGGCATCACCGTGACCGTCCACGCCGAGAACGCCGACCTGTTCGACGAGTCGGCCCGCGAGGGCGACGCCGGGGGAACGGGCACCGAGGCCAACGCCGACCTCTGGAGCCAGTTCCGGACCGCCGGAGCCGAAATCGACGCCGTCGAGGCAGCCTGTGAGGCCGCGGCCGACGCCGGCGTCGACATCCACGTCGCCCACACCTCGACGCCGGAGGCCGCCGAAATCGCCGCCGAAGCGGGGATGACCACCGAGGTCACGCCCCACCACCTGCTGCTCTCCCGCGACGACCTCGACGAACTGGGCACGTTCGGGCGGATGAACCCCCCGATCCGCAGCGAGTCCCGCCGCGAGAAGCTGTACGAACTGGTCGCCGACGGCACCGTGGACGTGGTCGCCACCGACCACGCGCCACACACGGCCGCGGAGAAGGAGACCGGACTGTGGGAGGCCCCCTCCGGCGTCCCCGGCGTCGAGACTATGCTGCCGCTGCTCCTGCAGGAGGTCCGTGAGGGTCGGCTGACGCTCGAACGCGTCCGCGACCTCGTGGCCGCCACCCCCGCCGAGCGCTTCTCCCTGGACCGGAAGGGCCGGATCGAGACCGGCTACGACGCCGACTTCACGCTGGTCGACCTCGACGACGCCACGGAGATCAGCGCCGACGCGCTCCACACGAAGTGTGACTGGACCCCCTTCGAGGGCCACGAGGCGGTGTTCCCCCAACTCACCGTCGTCGACGGCTCGGTGGTGTTCGACGGCCGCGCTGGCGACCGCTTCACCGCGGGACTGGGGGCGAACGTTCGGGGCGAGTGAGTTCGGCCGGAATAGGCCGGCACTTCATGCCGAATACCGTCTATTTCGGGTCGTTCAGGGCCGGCAGCGGCCGATCAGGCCGTTATTTCTATACCAGATGAATACGTAGCAATCGATGCGGTTCGCACTCACCACAGATTCCGCCACCTGCGGACCGCGCGCATTCCGGCACCGGGTGTCCGTTCCCACAGGCGGACACCCATCTCGATACCGGACAGCAACGGTGTTCTCTCGGGTGGGACAGTATCGCAAGGCAAGCTTTACGTGGGCTTCCTAATAAGTAGAAACGATGCCCGAATGCCAGAACTGTAGTTCGTTCGTGACGCGGCGGTACGTCCGGGTGTTCACTCCCGAGGGACGGGAGACGCCTCGCGTCTGCCCCTCCTGTGAGGACAAGATCAGGGACGGCAGCGACGTGCGCGCCGCGCGGTCGACTCGTGGGAACTAACGCGGATCTGGGTTTCTAACCGAACTGTGGACGCGGGGGAACTCCCCCGCGGTGTCCGATTCAGTAGCTACGGACTTTCGGTTCGTACGTCTTGTCCTCGCCCTCCAGCACGACGGGCTTGTACCAGAGGCCGGGGCTGCCGTCGTTCCACGACAGCATCGTGTGCTTGAGCCACTCGTCGTCCTTTCGCTCCTGGTGTGCCTTGCGCCAGTGGGCGCCGCGGAACTCGTCGCGGGCCAGCGCACCGACGGTGATGGCTTCGGCCACGTCGAGGAGGTTCCGCGTCTCGATGGTGTGGATCAGGTCGGTGTTGTAGGTGCGCGAGGGGTCCTTGACGGTGACGTGCTGGTAGTCCTGGCGGGCCTCGCGGATGTCCTCGAGAGCGTCTTTCAGCGCGCCCTCCTCGCGGAACACGTTGACGTTCTGGGTCATCGTCTCCTGCAGTTCCGAGCGGACCTCCGCGTGGTTGACGCCCTCTTCCTTCTCGAGGAGGTAGTGGACCCGGGTCCGTTCGGCCTGCACGGCCGACTCGACGACGCCGTCGGCGTCGACGGCGCTGGCGGTGTCGTCCGACGCGGCCCCGCCGTCGGCGAGTGCGCCCTTCCCCGCGGAGGGGAGGTCGGCCTCGCCCAGCGGGACCGGCGAGACGTTCTCGCCCTCCTCGCTGTCGGCGCTCCAGCCGGTCGTGATCTTCGGCTCGTCGTCGACGTCGCCGGCGGCGTGCCGGCCGGCACGGGCGCCGAACACCGCGAGTTCGGGCAGCGCGTTGCCGCCCAGTCGGTTCGCGCCGTGGACCGACGCACACGCACACTCGCCGACGGCGTAGAGGCCACCGACGCAGGTGGCACCCCACTCGTTGGTCTCGACGCCGCCCATGGCGTAGTGCTGGCCGGGCTTGACGGGCATCGGCTCCTCGAGCCCGTCGACACCCTCGAAGTCCTCCGCGAGGTGGAGGATGTTCTCCAGCCGGTCGAGGATCCGGTCCTCGCCGAGGTGCCGCATGTCGAGGTGAACGTACTCGTCCTCGATGCCGCGGCCGTCGTTGACCTCCGAGAGTTCGGCCCGCGACACCACGTCCCGGGAGGCGAGTTCGCCGTCGTTGTTGGCGTAGCCGCCCTCGAACATGAACCGCTCACCCTCGCTGTTGTAGAGGATGCCGCCCTCCCCGCGGACACCCTCGGAGATGAGAACCCCCGTCGACGGGAGCGTCGTCGGGTGGAACTGGATCATCTCCATGTCCTCGATGGGGACGCCGGCGCGGTAGGCCATCGCGACGCCGTCGCCGGTGTTGGCGATGGCGTTGGTGGTGTGATCGTACACCTGGCCGAGGCCGCCGGTCGCGAGGATCACGCCGTCGCGGGCGCGGAACCCCTCGATCTCGCCGCGCTTGATGTCGTAGGCGACGACGCCGTGGCAGTCACGCTCCTCGGGTTCGTCCTCGTCGGTGACGGCGAGGCGGGTGACGTACCACTCGTCGTACACCTCGATGCCGCGTTTGACCACCTGCTCGTACATCGTGTGGAGCATGTGGTGGCCGGTCTCGGCGCCCGCGTAGGTGGTGCGCGGGAACGAGAGGCCGCCGAACGGCCGCTGGGAGACGACGCCGTCCTCGTCCCGGGAGAACGCCATCCCCCAGTTCTCCAGTTGGATCGTCTCTTTCGGACTCTCGCGGGTGAGCGCCTCGACCGCGGGCGCGTCGCCGAGGTAGTCCGAGCCCTTCATCGTGTCGTAGGCGTGGTCGTGCCAGTCGTCGCCCTCGCGGAGCGCCGCGTTGATGCCCCCCTCCGCCGCGCCCGTGTGTGAACGGACCGGGTGGAGTTTGGTCACCATCGCCACGTCCGCGCCGGCCTCCTGTGCGGCGATCGCCGCACGAAGCCCAGCGCCGCCGGCACCGACCACGATAACGTCGTACTCTCTCATCTTACCAGAACTTCAGGTTGGACTTGACTGCCTCCCGCTTGAGCTCCTGAATGTGCTCGGTGAGCGGGATGTCTTTGGGGCAGACGTTGGTACACGAGAACTGGGTCTGACACCGCCAGACGCCGTTCTCCTGTTCGATCAGCTCCATCCGGTGTTGCTTCATGTTCTCGCCCTCGCGCTCGTCCATCGCGAAGCGGTAGGCCTTGTTGATGGCCGCTGGGCCGAGGTACTCGTTGTCGCCCGCGGCGATGTTGCACGAGGACATGCAGGCGCCACACCAGATACAGCGGGTGGACATTTTGATCTTCTCGCGGTTCTCCGGCGTCTGGAACTGCTCTTCCAGTTCGTCGTCGGGCGTCTCGTCGGTCTGGAAGTACGGCTCCACGGCTTCCATCTGGTCGTAGAAGTGCTCCATGTCCACGACGAGGTCCTTCACCACGTCCTGGTGGGGCAGCGGCTCGACCCGGACCACGTCGCCCTCCAAGTCGGCGATCTGGGTCTGGCAGCCGAGGCGCTGGCGCCCGTTGACGAACAGGGCGTCGGAGCCACAGACCGCCTGCCGGCAGGAGTGCCGGAAGGTGAGCGAGGAGTCGTAGGTGTCGCGGGCGTCGATGAGCGCGTCGAGGACGGTCATCCCCTTCTCGAAGGGGACGCGGAAGGTGTCGAAGCGCGGCTCGGCCTTCGCCTCGACCTCGGGGTCGTAGCGGAACACCTTCAGCGTCACCGCGTCGTCGCCGAGGTCCGGTTCCTCGGCGGCCTCGGCGGCCTCGCGGTCGGCCTCCCGCTCGGCCTTCTCGGCGCGTCGACGGTCGCCGGGGCTCGGCGGCTCCGGCTCCGGCTCCGACTCCGGCATCGTTTCGGCCTCGTCGTCGGTTTGTTCGGGTGGTTCGGTTTGTGTGCTCATTGTTAGAACAGGTTGGTCCAGACGAGCGCGGTTCGGAGCCCCTGTGCGACCATCACGAGGCTGGCGACGATCAGGACGGCGGTGATCGCCGTCTTCGTCAGCCCCTCGACGCCGTCGCGCTCGACCAGCGTGTTGTAGACGCCGTTGACGCCGTGGAACGTCGCCGTGAGCAGGAACAGCACCATCAGCGAGAAGTACGTCCACGTGCTCATCCGGGCGGACGTGCCGGCGAAGGTCACGTCGGCGGCGTGGTTCACGAAGTGGAGCAGGAAGAAGTGGAACGCGAGCACGACCACCAGGAAGGCGGCCGTGAGCCGCTGGAGCAGCCATCGCGTGCCGGAGCGATCGAACGAGGAGTAGTGTTCCGCCATCTCAGAACACCCCCGAGACGAACGTCGGGACGCTGGCGACGGTGATCGCACCGGTGATCACCAGCGACGCGTAGAAGCTCTCCTCCTGTGCTTCGAGACCCATCCCGAGGTCGACGAACAGCAGTCGGACCCCGTTGAGGATGTGGAACACCGCGACCGCCAGCAGTCCGACTTCGAGGAGCCGCACGACCGCGAGCGCCTCGAGCCCGACGATGGTGTTCTCGTACGCCGTCTCGCCCGCGAGGGCCGTCGAGAGGACGGCGATATGTGTGAAGAGGTAGCCGATCAGGACCCAGCCGGTGAACTTGTGAAACAGCCATGCCCACATGCCGGCGGTGAACGAGCGCCACCGCCCGAAGTCCTCGACGGTACCCCTGTCGTACGACTGACTCATGTAACAGGATGACTCGGGTCGCAGGGGGTATAGAACTTACCGTCTCGGCGGCGCGACCGGCGGCGCTCGACCCCCATCGTCGGCGCCCTCTCGGGAGGGTGCCGCCACGCCGCCGCAGAACAGTCAAGCACGAACCCCGAGCCCATCACGATGGGCACGATCGTCGACCGAGAATGGGGTCCACTCGGAGGCCGTTAAGTACCCGCCGCGGCGGTCCTCTCAGTTTCCGGAGAAGTCCGGCGACCACCCCGCCAGAAGGGTGCACCATTCGCGCGGGCGATTCGCGAGCGCGGGCGACGGCGCCCGGGAAAGGCGCGCGGAATGGAGGGGCAAATCTACCCGAATAGTTAGATAAACAGATGGGTATTTTCCAGAACTTTGGGTAGAAGCCCGTATACCCGACACAATTGCGGTTAAGGGAGAACCACACGTTGGTCCCGGTACAGACATGAACGATCCAGCCCGAGCAGTTGACCTGAACCGAACCGTCCTCGAAACCGTCGCCGTCGACGACAGCGGGGACTGGTGGACGGGCGTCGTTCGCTACCGGCCTCGGCACGGGAGCGGGAGTCGCCTGCGCCTGGAGCGGTACGTCGAGAACGGGGGCGGCGTCCAGCTCGCACACCGATGGCGTGTCCGTTCCGAGTTCTGGACGGACGAACGGGACGCGGTCGCTCGGTTCCGGAAGTACGGTGGCGACAGCCCGCCCGCACTCCCGATCAGCGATTTCTTCGACGTACGGGAGTACACGGAGATCCGGAACGACCGGACACGGTGGGTCGGCGTCTCGCGCATCGAGGGCCAGTACGGCCGGGACAAGGCCCGACTCTACCACTGGGACCCGAGCGACCGGACGACGGAGCAGAAGTGGACCGTGGGCAAGCACTGGTCGCGGCTGGCCCGGGTCGCGACCCGGATGCTGGCGGAGGGCGCCTGAGCAGGCGGCCACATCTTTCACGTCCGCGCCGGCCCTCCTCTCGCGTATGGACGTGACCGACAAGGTCGCCGTCGTCACCGGGGGGTCGAGTGGCATCGGTCGCCGGACCGCGATCCGCATGGCCGAACGCGGCGCCGACGTGGTGATCGCCGACGTGCGCGAGGAACCACGGATTCCCGAGTCCGAGGGGGGTGCACAGGACCCGCGGCCCACCCACGAGTACATCGACGCCGAAACCGACCGATCGGGCCACTTCGTCGAGTGTGATGTGCGCGAGCCGTCGGACCTCGAAGTCGCCGTCGAGGCCGCCGAGAGCCTCGGCGGGGTGGACGTGATGGTCAACAACGCCGGCGTCTTCCGGACGATGCCGTTCGACCGGATCGACGAGGCCGACTACGACCGCGTGATGGACATCAACGCCAAGGGCGTGTTCTTCGGGGCTCGGGCCGCCGCCGCCGCGATGGACGAGGGCGTCATCGTGAACCTCAGTTCCATCGCCGCGCTGCACGGCACCGGCAACCACCCGATCTACTCCGCCTCGAAGGCCGCGGTGCGGAACTTCACGAAGTCGATGGCCGACGCGCTCGGGCCGGAGATACGGGTCAACTGCGTCCTCCCGGGCGTGATCGACACGGCGATGACCCGCGAGGACGTGCCGACCGTCGGCGGCGAGCGTGCCGAGCGCTACGAGGACGAGATCCCGCTCGCGCGCTTCGGCGATCCCGGCGACGTGGCCGACGCAGTCTGCTTCCTCGCCAGCGACGCCGCGGGCTACGTCTCCGGCGAGGGGCTGGTCGTCGACGGCGGCCTGAGTGCGGTCTGACGGCCACCAGCCTGAAACCGCCGAGTCGGCTATCACCCGCGTGAGATGAGCCTCCAGCAGGCGTTCCACGATCTCGTCACGCTCGAACTGGTGGTGGCGTGGGTCGGGCTCTCGCTGCTCTCGGTCGGCGTGCTCTGGCTCGACCTGCGCCGCCACAACGCCGCGCTGCCGTCGATGATGAAGCTCGTCTGGACACTGACGGTGCTCTACTCCGGACTGCTCGGCCTCGCCGTCTACTGGTACAGCGGCCGGACCCAGATCAGCGAGGACAGCTTCGTCCGGCGCGGGCTCCGCTCGACGAGCCACTGCTACTCCGGTTGTGGCATCGGGGAAGTGGTCGGCATCACGCTGGCTGCGGGGATCCTACTCCTGAACACGGCCGGCGTCATCGCCACCACCTTCTCGTTCGCGTATCTCTTCGGGCTGGTGTTCACTATCGGCCCGCTGATGCAGGAGGGTGTGGGCTTCCGCGAGGCAGTCTCTGACGCCGCCTACAGCGAGTCCGGCAGCATCGTCGCCATGGAGGCCGTCGCCATCGGCTCTGACGTCTACCTCGCCGGCGAGGCGACGATGGGTGAGCCGGTGTTCTGGGCGTCGCTCGCGGTGTCGCTCTCGCTCGGCTTCCTCGCCGCGCTCCCCATCAACCTCGGCTTGCTGCATTTCGGCGTCAAAGAGGGGATGGGCGACCCGAGTTCGATGTGACCGATCACGGCGAGTCACCCGCGAGCAGGGCTGTACCGTTCGCTCTGGCCCGCGCGGTGGTCGCGTGGCTCACTCCTCGACGACTTCGCCCACGTCGGCGACGATGTCCTCGGTCACGCGCCAGAGGTACAGCGTCGCGTAGCTTCGGACCGGCGCCCAGCGCTCGGCGAACGCCCGCATCTCCCCGCGGGTCATCGACTCGGCGTCGACGGCGTGCGGATCGAGCAGCGTCTTCAGCCCCTCCCGGACCCCGAGGTCGCCGACGGGGAACACGTCCGGTCGGCCCAGCACGAACAGGAGGAACATCTCCGCCGTCCACGGGCCGACGCCGGTGATGGCGGTCAGCGTCTCCCGGACCTCGTCGTCGCTCATCGCTTCGAAGTCGGCGCGGGTCCAGCCGTGCTCGTGGAACGCGTCGGCGATCTCGTTGACGTACCGCGTTTTCTGTCCGGAGAGGCCCGCCTCCTTGAGCGTCTCGTCGGCGGCGCCGCGGATCCCCTCCGGGGTCACCTCGACGGCGTCGAAGAGTCGCTCGCGGGTCGCCGCCGCGGAGGCCATCGACACCTGCTGGCGGATGATCGAGACGACGAGGCGCTGGAAGGCGTCCGCCGCGGGGTCGAGTCCGAGTTCCCCGAACTCCGCGACGACTGGGCCGAGGTAGGGGTCGTCGGCGAGGTAGTCGTGGGGATCCACCTCGGGTACGGGGGCGTCGACAGCCGCGCCGTCGCCCTCACCAGTGTCGGCGTCGTCGCTCATACGTCGAAGCGCATGCCGTCCTCGGCGACGGCCACCTCGCCGTCGAATCCGGCGCGCTCGATGCTCTCGACCATCTCGTCGTGCTTCCCCTCGGTGTGGGGGTAGAGGTGGGTCAGGAGGAGTCGGTCGATGTCGGTGCCCGCGAGGGCCTCGCCCAACTGCGTCGGCGTCGGGTGGTTGTCCACGTCGATCTCGTCGGGGAACGAGCAGTCGTGGAGCAGGGTGTCCGAGCCGTCGGCGAAGCGGGCGATTGCGCCGCTGGCTTCGCCGTCAGCGCCGAAGGTGAACGTCCCCTCATCGCCCTCGCCGGCGAACCGGTAGGCAAGACAGTCCATCGAGTGGACGGTCTCGTGGGCCGCGATCTCGAAGCCGGCAGCCTCGAAGTCGCTGGCGGCGCTCACCTCGCGGATCGAGAGGTCGACGCGGTCCTGCAGGTAGTCGTGGACCGCGAGCAGGTCGTCGAGCAGCGCCTTGGTGCCCGCGGGGCCGATCACTTCGAGGTGGGTCTCGCCGGCGAGCCAGCGGGCCTTCAACAGCGCGAGCAGGTCGCTGACGTGGTCGAGGTGGTGGTGGGTCAGGAGGACCGTCGAGACGCCCTCGTAGCCGACCTCGGTGTTCGAGAGCCGGTGGAGGATGCCGGCCCCACAGTCCACGAGCAGCGCCCGATCGTCCCGTTCGAGCAGCAGGCCGGTCTGGACGCGGTCGGGGAGCGGCATGGCGCTTCCCGTGCCCAGCAGCGTGACGCGCATGGGCGGGAGGTAGCGGCCGGTGGGGAAAGGCTGTGCGGTCGGGGGATCAGTGCGCCACTGGGAACGTCAGGCGGATCGTCGTCCCCTGACAGCCGGTGGACTCGATGGTGAGTTCGCCGCCGGCCGCGCGGGTGCTCCACGAGGCCAGCCAGAGCCCCAAGCCTTGGCTGTGTTTGAGCGGCGTCTCGGTCTCACGGCGGAGGACTTCGCGTTCGTCGACGGGGATGCCGGGGCCGTTGTCGGCGATTTCCAGCCACGCCACACCCGAGTCCGTGCCGGCACGCAGTCCCACCCACGGCTCGGGGCCGGCGTTGTGCTCGACCGCGTTCTCGAGGACGTTCCACACCGCCGTCCCGAGCGCGGACTCGTCGGCGACGGCGGCGACGGCGGGGGCCGTGCGCTTCGATTCGACGACGGCGTCGGTGCTCGAGTCGAACCGCTCGAGCACCTCCGTAGCGGTATCGAAGAGGTCGACCGGATCGGCGTCGTCGGCCGACGACGGCTCCAGTCGGGTCATCTCGCGGACCTTCTCGCTGGTCTCGACGACGCCCTCGACTTTCGCCTGAATCCGGGCGGCGACCGCCGCCGGTTGGTCGGCCTCGCCGGCCTCGATCCGTTCGGCGAGGCCGTGGACCACGTTCATGTCGTTCCGGAGGTTGTGCCTGAGCACCCGGTTGGCGACCTGCAGGCGCTGTTCGTACGCGCGCCGGTCGGTCACGTCCCGGAGAACCAGCGCGTAGCCCGTGAGTTGCCCCTCGGCGTCACGGAGCCCCGAGACCTGCACCTCGTAGGTGCGGCGGGCCCCGTCCGGTTCGCCCTCGACGGTCGCCCCGGAGAGCCGTTCGAGCCCTGTCTCGGGGAAGACGGCCGAGACGTGGTCGCTGGGGCTGGGCGCCGGCGTGAGTACTCGACGGGCGCGCTCCTCGGCGTCGACGACCATCCCTTCCGCGTCGAGGACGACGAGGCCGTTCCCGACCACGTCGAGGGCGGCCTCGCGGGCGATGGGCGTCCGGTCGAGCAGGTCGAAGCGGAACAGGCCGACGCTGATCAGCGCCACCGTGGCGCCGAACGTGAACGGCGTCAGATCCAGCCCGGGAACGGGGCTGATCCCGAGCGTGAACGCGACGTGGGCCAGCACCGGGGGGACGACCGAGGCGATAAGCGTGACTCCCTGTCGACGATATAGCTCCGAGGACCGGGCCGCCGTCTGCAGGACGAGGTAGACGCCGAAGCCGACCATCGAGTAGGCGTACGCCATGTGGAGGAAGTAGCCAGCCGCGAACGTCGGCGCGAACACCGTCACCAGCGCGTCGGCCGGCACCGACAGCTCCGTCCAGATGAGGCGGTGGCGAGGGTTGGTGAGGACGAACGTGGCGAACAGCATCGGCTCGCCGGCCATCGCCCACTTCGCCGTTCGAGTGAGCCACGCTCCCTTCCCGGCGTACGGGAGCGCGAACAGCAGCCACGCGGTCGGGAGGAACCCCGCAGTGGCGAGGGTGAACCGCCACCACGTCGACTGGCCGGCGACGCCATCGAACCCGAGTTGGATCCCGTAGGTCAGCGACCAGGCGGCGATGACCACCACGATCGCGACGAACCCGCTCGCGTAGCGTTCGTGCCGGGTGGAGGCGACCGCGATCGCGAGCAGCCCCGAGAACACGCTGACCGCGAACAACAACAGCGACGGTACAGCCGGGGCCCACGCCATCTTACGAAGGGTAGCTGCGCGGGTAGAACTAAAAACGAGGGGTCCCGACGGGAACGGAACCGGCGATGTCGTGTCAGCCGAGGGCCAAGAACGACGAGAGCGTCGTGAGTTCCGACTCGTCGACGCCGAACGCCGACACGTCGTTGTCGTCGACAGTGTTGTCCATCCGTAGCGATCGGAACTGGTCGCTACCGAACGGGAACCCCGGCACGTAGTCGAGCGTCGAGAGACCGATCTTCGAGAGCGACATCGGGATCGGGAGCACGTTCACGCTCCGGCCGTCGGCGCGGTGGCCGAGTCGGGCGACTTCGGCCATCGTGAGCTTCTCCGGCCCGCCGATGTCGTAGGTCTTCCCGATGTGTTCGTCCTCCAGCACGGCGTCGGCGAGCATCGGTACGAGGTCGCCCACGTGGATCGGCTGGAACCGGGTCTTCCCGCCGCCCGGCAGCGGCGTGACGTACGGCGGCGCGAGCAGTTTGGTGAACTTCACGAACTCCCCGCCCTCGCCGAAGACGACCGAGGGGCGGGTGATCGTCCAGTCGAGGTCGGAGTCGCGGACGACGTCCTCGGCCTGTCCCTTCGCGCGGATGTAGTGAGTCGGGCCGTCGGGGTCGGCGCCGAGGGCGCTCTGCTGGAGGAACCGGTCGGCGCCGGTTTCCTCGGCGGCGGCGACGAGGTTCTCGGTCCCACCGAGGTGGACCCGGAAGTGGGTGTCCTCGCCGCCGCTGGGGCTGAACAGCGGCGAGAGCGCCACGAGGTTGACGACCGCGTCGTGGCCGTCGACGACCGGTTCGACCGAGTCGTAGTCCGTCACGTCGCCCGTCTCGTGGGCCACGCCGTCGGGCAGAGACTCCTCTGGTGGGGTACGGGACATCGCGGTCACGTTGTGGCCGCGGTCAGCGAGCTCCGCACAGAGGGGTCGGCCGATGAAGCCGTCACCACCGGCGACGAGTATGTCCATATGCGTGACATCGGCGCACGCTAACTTAAAACGAGGCGGCCCCGGTGGTCGCCGTTCGGCGGTCCGCAGCGGCCGACCGTCGGTACCCCGGACCCTCGCCGGTCGCCCGAACCGACGCGCCTTAATCCCGGGGCGGACACCCTCCGGCCATGCTCATCACCTTGGAGGGGCTCGACGGCAGCGGCAAGACGACCGTCTGGGAGGCTCTCCACGCCGCACGGCCCGAGGCGACGTTCACTCGGGAGCCGACCGAGTCGTGGTACGGCGACGCGGTCAACCGCGCCATCGGCGACGACGACGCCGACCCGCTGGCGACGCTGTTCCTGTTCACCGCCGACCACGCCAATCACCTCAGCGAGACGATCCGACCCGCGCTGGAGAACGACGAACTGGTGATCTCCGACCGCTACTCCGACTCCCGCTACGCCTATCAGGGCGCCGCGCTCGCCGACAGCGACCTCAAGCGCCCGATGGAGTACATCCGCGGGATCCACTCGGCGTTCAGCCGCGAGCCCGACGCGACCATCTACCTCGACGTGGACCCCGAAACGGCGGCGGCCCGCAGCGGCAAGACCAACCAGTTCGAGGAGGCCGGCTTCCTCGCACAGGTGGAGTCGAACTACGAGCGCCTGATCGAGGCCGAACCGGAGCGCTTCGTCCGCGTCGACGCCACGCAGTCGCCCGAGGTCGTGATCAACACGGTCGAAGGCGTCGTGGATCGGCTCGTAAGCGAACACGAAGAGTAAGCCAGCGACAGCGACGAAAAGCCGTTACTCCCAGGTCTCGGGCAGTTCGACCTCATCCGGCGGCGGAACGTACAGCACGTCGATCAGCGCGCCGAGGCCGACCGGGACGGCGACCAACAGCGCGAGCACGAGCGCCGGGTTCCCGAGTTCGGGGCCGAGTCCGAAGACGCCCGAGAAGACGTACGTCGAGGCGATCAACACGATCGGGATGCCGGTGACCGTGAACACGGCGACGCCCCCGCGCGAATCGAGCGCGATCCGGAAGTAGCGGGTCAGCACCGCCGCGACCAGCGTGTGGCCGGCGACGAGCGCGAGCAGGAAGGCGAGCGAGAGCGCCGAAGCCATATCGTCCGTTCGGGGCCGCGTGGCCTTTTCGTTGTCGCTGTCGGTCGAGCGCGTCGTCGTTCGACGGTCGATGTCGGCGGCTGTCCGTCGCCGCCTTCCCCTTCAGACCCCGTCGCTGCCGCCGGCCCGCCGCGCCTCGGCCATGATCCCCGCAACCGGGTCGGTGTAGTCGTACCCCGGGATCACGCCCTGTACGTACGTTCCCTCCACGAAGTCGATGAACGCCGCCGCGTCGTTCACGCCGCGCCGGGGGTCGATCTCGTCGAACGCCGTCGTCACTTCGGCGACACGGGTACCGTCGTGGGTGACCGTCTCGACGGCCGGCTCGGGGTCGTGACCGCCGGCGAGCACCCCGCCGCCGATGTTGCCGAGGCGGCGTTCGAGCGTCTCGTACCAGCCCTCCTCGACGACCGGCGCAACGTCGTCCTCGGTCACCTCGTCGAGCATCGGCACGCGGACGGTGACGACGAAGCGAATCCGGCCGCCGTCGGCACTTTCGGCGTCGACGACGCCCTCGAAGGGGGTCGCGGTGGCGACGAACCGATCGCTCTCGTGGCCGTCGAACGCGTCGTGGTCCCGGAACGCCCGTCGCGCCCGGTCGGGGAGGTCGCTCATACCGGTTGGGAGGCGATTGTGCCGAATAAGCGCGTCCCTTCCGGAGCCACCTCGTGACGGGGACGGGTCCTCCTTTTACGTATCTGTCCGGAGTAGCCTTCGGGGAGCGAATGGCGAACGTCGTAACCGGGTTCAGGGACGCCATCGACGCGCTCCGCCAGCGGTTCACGTGGGCCGACCCCGTGTTCCTCGCGTGGGCGATCACGATGAGTGCGGTGCTGCTCAGCGCGGAGGCGTTCCACCAGGAGTACGACATGCTGATCGCCACCTTGCGGATCCTGTTCTACCTCACGCTGTTCGACTTGGTCATCGGGATCCCCGACGAGCAGACCGACACGCCGAACACCGAGCAGCTGTTCACGATCCTCTCCGCGCTCGGGGCGGGGGGGCTGGGCTACTCCATCGAGGTCACGGCCTCCGCGGTGGCGGGAGACATGACCGCCGCCCAACTGCTCGGGCTGTCGGTGTTCATCAGCCGCGTCTACGCCAACTACAGCACGACCGACCTCACCTTCCGGGAGTCGATGACCGGCGACGGGCCGGTCACACACCCCTACATCACGACGTTCGCCGCGCTGGCGATCATGATCCCCTTCGGCCTCAAACTCTGGGTGTTCCTGTTCGGGAAGGCCGCGGCGCCGGACGTCCACAGCCCCTCGACGTACGCCCTCGTCGCCGGCAGCGCAGCGACGGTCGCGTTCGTCTCCTACTACCTCAACAACGGGATGACGTGGGGCGAGGCGACGGGTCGGGACGCCGCCGAGGCCGCGAAGGGGGCCGACGACAGCGACGCCACGCCGGCGGCACCGACGGCGACGGCCGATACGGCCGACCCCCGGCGCACCGAGAGCGGCTTCGAGTTCCCCGCACAGGACGAGAGCGCGGCGTCGAACACGACGGCCGACAACCCCGTAGCCGACCACCCCGTCGCCCGCCAGTCCCGCGGCGAGCAGGACTGAGCGGGAGCGACGGCGGTACGGTCGCGAGACTGCCGGTTTTGCGGGGCTTTTCCCTGCTCGCGTCGAAGTCGGTGTATGGCCGAGCAGTTCCTCGACACCGACGCGCTCGTCGACGCCGTCGACGACGCCGAGTTCGATCGTACGCCCGCGGTGGTCGCGAACGCACACATCACCGGGCTGAGCGTCGCGCGCGCGCTCGCAGCCCACGACGTACCCGTCATCGCCATCGACCAGGTCGGCGACGGCGTGGCACCCCCATCGGACGCCGTCGACTTCGCCGGCGAAGTGCGCTACCCGCTGGAAGATCCGGCGGGGTTCGCGGAAGACCTTGCCGCGGTCGCCGACGCCGCCGGCGAAGTCGTCGCCTTCGGCTGTATGGACGAGTGGGTCCACGGCTTCGCCGACGCGGGCGTCGAGAACGTGATCCTCCCGTGGGGGAACCACGTCAGCGTCCTCGACAAGAGCCGACTGTACAAGCGCGCCGAGGAACTCGATGTCCCGTACCCCGAGACCTACTTCCCGAGCGAGACCGACCCCGACGCGGCCGCCGACGAACTCGGCTTCCCGCTCGTGATCAAGCCGGCCCGCAAACGCGAGGGCGAGGAGGCGATCGGTAGCAACGTCGTCGAGGTCGCGAACGGCGAGGAACTCCACGACGTGCTCGACGCCGCGGCGGCGACCGGGGTCGAGGTCATGCTGCAGGAGAAGGTGAACATCGCGACCGGGAAGGACCGCTCGCTGGCCTCCTACGTCCCCGAGGCTGGCGACCCGCTCGCCGTCGTCGGGAACGCCGCGGTGCGGTTCCCACAGGAGTTCGGCACCTCCTGTCTCGTCCGGACCGTCGACGCCCCCGAGATCGAGGCGCGGGCGCTCTCGGTGATCGAGGACGCCGGCTACTACGGCATCAGCGAGTCGGAGTTCGTCTACGACGCCGACCGCGAGGAGTACGTGCTGCTGGACATCAACACGCGGCCCTGGAAGTGGATCTCGCTGCCGGTCTCGGTCGGCGCGGACCTGCCGTACGCGGCGTACGCCGACGCCGTCGGCGAGGACTTCGACCCCAGCGAGGTCGGGGAGGGCCGCTGGGTCTACCTCCGTGACTACCTGACGCTGCTTTCGACCGACGACGCGTTCTGGGACGTGCTGGACACCGCGGACTGGACCTCGCTCGTCTCGGGCGCGTTCGAGCGCGGCGGCGACCTGACGACGGGCGTGTACCGTCCGAGCGATCCGGCACCGACGGCGCAGTTGATCGACACGGAGTTCACCGACCGCGAGTACTACTGCTCCTGCTGAGGCGACTCGGCCGGCGTTTCGACCGAGTTGGTGCGTGCGTCGCAACTCCGTACACAGATGTACAGTAGTGAACGCGAAGAGCTACCGAGATGGGGAACATCATCTCGCCGACATGGAGCACGACATCTCCTACCGACCATCGTTTTCGCTACTGACCGTCTCCCTCGAGGAGGGTGAGAGCATCCGCGCCGAGTCCGGCGCGATGGTGAGCCACGACACGAGCATCGAGATGGAGACGAACGCGACCGGCGGGTTCCTGAAGTCACTCACCCGGTCGCTCGGCGGCGAGAGTTTCTTCCAGAACACCTTCCACGCGACGGCGCCCGGCGACGTCCAGTTCGCGCCGGTGCTGCCGGGCGACATCGTCCACCGAGAACTCGACGACGAAACGGTGTACGTCCAGTCGTCCTCCTACATCGCCGGCGATCCGAGCCTCGACGTCGACTCGGAGTTCGGCGGCGCGAAGTCCTTCCTCGGCGGGGAGGGGCTGGTCCTCCTGCGGGTGACGGGGAGCGGGCCGCTGTTCATGTCCAGTTACGGCGCCATTCAGGCGGTGGACGTGAGCGACCGCGACGACTTCGTGGTCGATACGGGCCACATCGTCGCCTTCGAGGAGAGCCTCGACTTCACGGTCCGGCGCGTCGGCGGGCTGAAGTCGACGCTCACCAGCGGCGAGGGACTCGTCTGTAACTTCACCGGCGACGGGACAGTCTGGCTCCAGTCGCGCAGCGAGAGTTCGTTCCTCGCGTGGCTCATCCCGAAGATCCCCACGAGCCCCAACTGAGTCACCGGGGCGCCGTCGACGCCCATCCGATGAACAGATTCGAACACGACCGTTCACACGTGTCCACGAAACCCCACTCTTTCGCCGGCACCGAGTAGTACCTAAGCCACAGGCGACGACCAGCAACCAAGATGAGCGAGCGTCTCCACCTCAACCTCTTCACGATGAACTCCGTCGAGCACGTCTCGCCGGGGACGTGGCGCCGTGCCGGCGACCGGTCCGCGGAGTACACCGACCGCGAGTACTGGACCGACGTGGCCCGGACCGCCGAGCGCGGGAAGTTCGACGCCGTGTTCTTCGCCGACGTGCGCGGGATCTACGACGTGTACGGTGGCGACCGCGAGACGGCGATCGAGAAGGCCGTTCAGACGCCCTCGAACGACCCCGCGCTGGCCGTCCCCGCGATGGCGGAGGTCACCGACGATCTCGGCTTCGCGATCACCAAGTCGACAACCTACAACCACCCTTACCAGCTCGCCCGGGAGTTCTCCACGCTCGATCACCTCACCGACGGCCGCGTGGCGTTCAACGTCGTGACCTCCTACCTCGAGTCTGCCGCCGACAACCTCGGCCTCGACGAGCGCATGGAGAAGGAGAGCCGCTACGAGCGCGCCGCCGAGTTCCTCGAAGTCTGCTACGCGCTCTGGGAGGACTCGTGGGAGGACGACGCCGTCGTTCGGGACGCCGACGCCGGGCGCTACACCGACCCCGAGAAGGTCCACAGCATCGACCACGAGGGGGAGTTCTTCGATGTCCCGGGTCCGCACGGCTCCGAGCCCTCGCCCCAGCGGACCCCCGTGATCTACCAAGCCGGCTCCTCGGAGTACGGCCGGGACTTCGCCGCGCGCAACGCCGAGGCGGTGTTCTGCTCCCAGCCCACCGAGGAGGGGGTCGTCGAGTACATGGCGGACGTGAAAGCGCGGGCCGCCGACGCCGGCCGCGACGAGGACTCGATCTCCTTTTTCATCGGCGTCGTGCCGATCGTCGCCCCCACCGAGGAGGAGGCCGAGGCGAAGTACGAGGCGCTCAAGGAGTCGATCGACGTGGAGGCGACGCTGGCGCTGCTCTCGGGGTTCCTCGACATGGACCTCTCCGAGCTCGATCCGGACCAGAAGGTCGAGCACATCGAGACCCAAGCGATCCAGGGGACGATGAACGCGTTCACGCAGTCGGACCCCGACCGCGAGTGGACCGTCCGCGAGGTCGCGGAGTTCTCCGGGCTCGGCTCCACGTCGCCCATCGTCGTCGGCACGCCCGAACAGGTCGCCGACGAACTGGTCTACTGGCACGAGGAGGTCGGCGTCGACGGCTTCAACGTGAAGGAGGCGGTCCGCACCGGCAGCCTCGACGAGTTCGTGGATCAGGTGGTGCCGGAACTGCAGGAGCGCGGGCTGTTCCGCACCGAGTACGAGGGAGAGACAGTCCGAGAGCGACTCTACGGCGAGGGACAGTCCCGCCTCCCCGCGGACCACCCGGCCCGGCAGTGAAGACTGAAGGCGGATAGGGATACTCCGGGAGAAACCCTGGGCGAATAGCTTTAAGTTGTTCCACCCACAAGCACGTAGTGACGCTTCGCTTTGGAGGGCCGAAGCGTCAGCGGGGACCAACCGGGCTCGCGCCGCCCCGGTTTTTTCGGGGGCGCCGCGGCCCGTTTTCGCTAACACTACTCGGCCAGCGACGGCGATTCGTCTCCGAAGGGTCGTTCGACTAGCGACAGCGCCGGTCAGTTCTCCGTGGGCGGGTGCAACGCGATACCGTCGAGGACGGCGGTACCGGCGAGCAGCGAGCCGGCGGCGCCGCCGACGCCGATCGAGAGCGGGGAGGCGATACCGAACAGGAGGCCGGCCACGAGCGCCAGCGGGATGAACAGCAGGTGGAAGTCGGCGCGGGCCGGTGCCGACGACGGGAGCATGGTAATTAGATGTAATTAGCGAGATCCTCAAAGTTCTTGTGCCGGGTTCTGTGGTCCTCAAGGGGCGTCGATGGGCGTCGATGGGTGATGGTGTCGGTGTAGAAGAGGACGGCCGGGGAGGGATTCGAACCACGCGAACTCGCTAGCGCTCGTTCGCTGTGTCCGAACCCTCCCGCGGCATTTCCTGCTCTCCGTGTTCACTCCGAGCAGAGAAATGCGAGGGGAGGGATTCGAACCCACGAATGTCTACACAAGCGGGTCTTAAGCCCGCCGCCTTTGGCCACTCGGCCACCCTCGCGCGCTCAACGCTTCCCCGCTATCGGGCAAGTCGGTTTCGGTCGCTACTCCTCCAGCAGCAGGGCGACGCCGATCAGCGTCGCGCCCGCGGTCACCGTCGCTTCCTGCTCCAGCGAGTAGACGATCCCCTCGCGGTCGACCGTGACCTCCTGCAGCACCTCGTAGCTCGTCGGGTCGTAAACGACGCCGACGTGATCGCCCGGCTCGACGTAGTCACCCAGCGCCACGTCGCCGTCGACGTGGAACAGCCCCGAGTCGGCGGCTTTCACCCGGCCGAGGTGGTTCCGCGCGATGGTGGCGTTCGTCGGCGCGGGCTCGCCCGGTAGCATGTCGAGGTGCCGCAGCGTATCCAGCATCCCCGCGACGCCGGCGTCGATGGCGTCCTCCACCAGTTCGGTGTTGTGGGCGAGTTCGGGCGTGATCGTCGGGATTCCCGCCTGCGTGGCCGCGACGCGGAGTTTCCCGTTGAAGCCGCGGTCGGCCCACTCGGCGTCGGCGTCCTCGCCGGCGGCTTCCGCGAGCAGGAGGTCGTGACCGAACGACTCCGCCAGCGCGCGGCACTCGGCGTCGCCTTTCAGGTAGACCGTGTGGCTCAGCATCTCCTTCCCGCCGGTGTGGAGGTCGACGATGGCGTCGGCGTCGCCGGCGTACTCCCAGAGCGTCGCCGCCATGCGCTCGTGGAGCGTGCCGTCCTCGTCGCCGGGCCAGCAGCGGTTCATGTTGGCGTTCACCGAGTCGAGCGCCTCCGGGGCGGTGTAGGACACCCGGTCGAACGTGATCGGATCAGCAACAGGAACGGCGACGAGCGTCCCCGAGAAGTCGTCCTGTCGGGCGAGCAGTTCGGCGTGGAGCCGCCGTAAGACCTCGCTGCCGTTGATCTCCCGTCCGTGCTGGGCGGCTTGGACGTACAGCGTCGGTCCGTTGCCGTCGCCGTACGTGTGGATCGTCGTCTCGAGTTCGACGCCCGAGGGGAGTCGGGCGAGCGTGACACGCTTGGAGTCGTGCATAGCGGTGCGAGGAGCGCCGGGGTCTTTGCACCACCGGCCGACA
This sequence comes from Halolamina litorea, assembly GCF_026616205.1. Classification (NCBI taxonomy): domain Archaea; kingdom Methanobacteriati; phylum Methanobacteriota; class Halobacteria; order Halobacteriales; family Haloferacaceae; genus Halolamina; species Halolamina litorea. The sequence goes on along the minus strand of NZ_JANHGR010000002.1, from coordinate 491,775 downwards.
GTGAGGAGCGGCGACCCGTGGCGTCGGCGGGTCCCGTGCGCTTCGCCATGCTTTTGAGAACGCGGTTCCGACCTACCAACCATGAGCGCAGACGAGGACAAGTATCCCGCCGAGTCCGGGCGACGGCGGTTCGTGAAGGGGGTCGTCGGCGGCGCGGGGCTGGCCGCCGTCGGGATGACCGGCGCGGTCGGTGTCAACACGGCGACCACCTCCCCCGGTGAGGGTGGTGGCTCGACGACCGCGATGGCCATCGAGAACACCGCGGGCCCCGCGCCGCGCGGGATGCCCCAGATTCCCGTCGAGGTCGACGACGAAGGCTACGTCAAGGGAGTCTGGCCCGAGGTCGAGGAGGTCGACCAGGGTGGCCGGACCGTCGAAGTCGCCGAGATGGAGATGGGCGGCAAGACCTACTCATCCGAGTGGTTCCAGTACTGTGGCGTCGAGTCCTACCAGGGGATCGTCCCGAGCTACGAGTCCGAGAACTACTTCCGCTCGGACTCCGGCCCGGGCTACGAGTGGCAGAGCTCCGAACTCGAAGGCGGGGACCGACTCAACGTCGAGATGTTCGACGACTACGAGTCGTGGGGCAACGGGATCGGCGATTCGGGGCTCGGGAAGCCCGCGACCGGTCGCTGGCGCTCCGAGGACACCGAGAACACCATCCCGATCCAGGTGATCCGGAGTCCGATCATCGAGGACATCGCCAACGGCAACACCGACGCCGACCAGTCCATCGTCGACTGGCTGAGCGCGAGCACCGATCAGGGGTTCATCGCGTGGCTCAACAAGTGTACCCACTTCTGCTGTGTGCCGGGCTACAAGCAGGACCCGTCCTCCTCGACGTTCAACGGCGAGGACGGCTCCTACTGTGCCTGCCACCAGTCAGTGTACGACCCGTTCAGCATCGTCGAGACGCTGTTCGTGGCCCGCCCGCGCCCCGAGTAACGTGAGCGACGACACCGACGCCGACCCCGAAGCGGTCGACGAGACGGACGACGAGGAGTTCGCCCGGCGGGTCGCGGAGGCCAGGGACCTGCTCTCGGAGGACGCCACCGCGCTGTACGTCGGCGTCGTCCGGGACGGTCGGGAGGTCGACTCCACGTTCGCCCAGCAGGCCGACGACGCCCAACAGGAGGGGATGCAGGCGCTCTCGCTGCTCGCCTCCCACATCCGTCTGGTCTCCGACGAAGCCGGCGTCGACTACACCACCGTCGCCGCCGACGCCGTGACGCTCGCCGAGCAGTTGGAGTCGGAGTAGTCGGGTCGTCGGCGACCCCGCGACCATTTTTATAAGAATCGCTCGTGTTCGGTCGAACGATACGGCCGCCGTTTCCGGCCGCCGACCCACCGTGCGCGACCGAACACCCACTCTGATCCCGCCCGAGTATCGACACCGGCGGGGCTGTCAGGGGCGGTAGCGATGCCCCGACAGGACATGCGGCTGATCGAGGTGATGTTGCTGTCGGAGGGGGCCCGTGGCGACGTGCTGGACGTGCTCGAAGCCGAGGGGCTGGACTACAACGTCTCTGACCGGACCGACAACCCCAACGCCTCCGGGTTAGTCTCGTTCCCGATCCCCGCGCCGCGGGTGGAGTCGGTACAGGAGCGACTCGCCAGCGTCGAGACCACTGGCGAGATGTACACCATCGTCTACGATCCGGAGACGGTGGTCTCGAACCGGTTCGGGACCGCCAACACCGCCATCGACAGCGGCGGCGCGTTCTCGCCCGACCGCATCTCCCGCCGGGAACTGCACTCGAAGGCGGCGGAACTGCTGCCCGACTACGTCATCTACACCGTCTTGACCGGCGTGAGCGCGATCGTGATGACCGCTGGCGTGCTGTTGGAAGCGCTCTCGGTTCTGATCGGGGCGATGGTGATCGCACCGCTGCTCGGCCCGGTGCTCGCGACGGGGGCGGCAACGACCATCGACGACCGGACGCTGTTCTCGCGGGGGATGAGCTACCAACTCCGGGGCGGGGCGATGGCGCTGCTCGGCTCGACGGCGTTCGCGTGGCTCGCGAAGACCCGCGGGGGGCTCGCCGGGAGCCTCGACATCGCGTCGGTGCTCTCGCTGAGCCAGCACACCGCGCCGGCGTACCTGCTGGCGACGATCGCCGTCGGCGCCGGGATCGCGGGCGCGGTCTCGCTGGCGACGAACAGTTCGACGGAACTGGTCGGCGTGATGGTGGCGGCGGCGATCATGCCGGCGTTCGCCACGGCCGGGGTGGCCATCGCGTGGCTCAGACCCGTGACCGCGCTCGGCTCGCTGGGGCTGGCGGTGATGAACGTCGCCATCCTGAACGTCGTCGCCGTGGTGACGTTCTGGTACCTCGGCTACCAGCCGATGGACGTCGACGAGCGGAGCCGGGTCCGGGGCGTCCTGCTCCGGCGGGGTGCGACGCTCGTGGTCGCGTCGGTGGTGCTCGGACTGTTCGTCTCGCGGCTCCACCCAGAAACGACCGTCGGCTCGCTGCTCGGTCCCACCGTCACCGAGGGCCTCTCCGGCGTCGAAACGCGGCTACAGACGGTTCTCTCCTAATCATGTCCGAACACGACGATCCGAGGGGTGGCGACGGGAACGGCGGCGAGGAGCCGTCCGACCTCCCGGGCGACGACGAACGTTGGGAACCGGTCGGGAACGGCGAGTCGGCCGACACGCCCGACAGCAGTACCGAGCGTGCGAGCGCCGAGGCCGACCCGGACCCGCTGGCGACCAGCAACGGCGAGTCGAGCGTGCCGGAGGCGGTCCAGAACGTCGGCCGGATGGTCAAGCGCTTCCTTCAGGTGCTCGCTCGCATCGCGTTCGCGGGGTTCGTGGCGCTGCTGGGGAAGGCCCGCGACACCGACCGGGAGGACCCGCTCCAGCACTGGCTGCTGCTCTCGGGGAACCGCTGGACGGTCATCTGGACGATGACGGTCTCGTTTTTCCTGCTCTCGCTCGCGTTGGGAGCGACCGACGTGATCGGGATCAGCCAGGCCGACTTCGTGGTAGAGATGTTCTCGACGATCATCGCGGGGCTGTTCTCCTTTACCCCGGTCGTGGTCGGGGTGAACAGCCTCTCGATGACGGGGCTGTCGAGTTCGCTGGGCGGTATCGAACAGCGTATCGAGAGCGTCGAGGAGTTCCGCAGTGAGGTCGCCGACCTGTCGCCGAGGACCGTCGTCACGCCCACCGACCCCGCGGGGTTCATCGACGTGGCGACCGACACGCTCCACGACCGGATCGGGAGCCTGCGCGCCGGCGTCGACGCGATCGACGAACCGGCGAAAAGCGACATCGAGGCCGTCGCGAACGACGCCGAGAGCGCCATCGCCGACGTGGAGCGGGCCGTCGAGGGCGACCCCTCGATCATCGACGTGCTGGTGCCGATGATGGACGACGACTACTCCCGGGACATCAACCGCCTCCAACAGCTCCGCCGGGTGTACACCGAGATCCCGGCCGAGACACGGCAGGACCTCGCGGACATGCAGGACCTGTTGGAGAGCCTCGACGTGACGCGGGCGTACTTCAAGACGATGTACCTCCAGCAGGAGTTGGCGGCGTTCTCGCGGTACATCGCCTACGCGGGCATCAACGCGCTGCTCTGGTCGATGTTCATCATCATGGTGTTCGCCAACGGGCGCCCGGACGTGAGCTACGGCACCGAGATCGTCGTCCTCGTCAGCGTCGGGATGACCGCGGCGTTCTTCGCGTTCTCCGTACTGTTCTCGTACATCCTACGGATCGCCACGGTCATCAAGCGGACCTCCGCACCCGGGGCGTTCACCCCGCAGAAGGGGAACTGAGCCGCTCGACGTCGTCGCCGGCACTAATCGCCCGAGTGCGCGGCGATCGGTGTGTTTCTGGAGCGCAGATCGACCCCCTACATAGAACAGGCTCGACTGTGTTGGACGCCCATGAGTCGCCGACGATTCACGCGCCGGGCGTTCGCCGCGCTCGGTACCGCGGCCGCGTTCGCGGGCTGTCTGGGGAGTGGCGGCGGTGACGGCACCGGCGGGGACACCTCGACCGCCGGCCCCGCCACCTCGATGGGCGAGTCGACTCCGATCGACGACAAACAGGTCTCCGATCAAGCCACCGGCGAGTGGCACCGAGCGGAGTCGCCGACCCAGAAGACGCTGTACGACGTGGTTGTCTCGCGGGCCGGCGTGTTCGCCGTCGGCGAGGACGGCATCATCGTCGGCCGCTGTCACGGGATGTGGGAGCGAATCGACGACAGTAACGACCTCGAGGTCGTCGGGAACACCCTTTACGACGCCTCGACACCCGCCGACGGGAGCAACGTCTGGTTCTGTGGTTCGAGCGGTTCGATCGGCGTCTACGAACCCAAGGAGCAGCAGATCCTCGACTACTCCGCCCCCGGCGAGAAGACCTCGACGTGGGAGACCATCGCCGTCGGCGGCACCCGGCGCAACGAACAGATCTTCGTCGGCAACGGCAGCGGCGAACTGCTCCGGGGCAAGCGCGACGGCCAGAACATCGACTGGCAGGACGTCCGGGAGCCGGCAGGCGGCTCCAGCCTGGTCGACATGGAGTTCCCGACCGCCAACGTCGGCTTCCTCGCCGACAGCTCCGGCGGGCTCTACCGCACGACCAACACCGGCGGCGGCTGGAACAAGGTCGGGGTTCGGGGCGCCGAACACGCCCTCCAGAGCATCGGCGCCGCCGACGAGAACACCGTCTACGTCAGCGCCGACGCCGGCGCAGTGTACCGATACAACGGTCGAACGTGGACCGACACCAGCGCCGGCGGCGCGAGCGTCTACGGCATCGACATCGTCGACCGCCAGACCGGACTGGCTTGTACCGGCGAGGGCGAGGTGTACGACCTCACCGACGGCCGCTGGGAGCAGGTCGGGAGCTTCGACAGCGTCTCGCTGCGCAGCGTCATCTACGGTAACGAGGCCTCACCCCACGTCGCCGTCGGGGCGAGCGGTGCCATCGTCGAGCGGTTCCCCTCCGGCGACGCCAACTGAACCCGGGGACGGGAACGAGTAGCACGGCGCCAAGACCTAAAGGGAAGTCCTGTGTTAGGCGGGTAAGCGAGTCACGGAAGCGGCGCCGGGGGGCGCCGGGGGACTGGACACAGATGGGGATATTCACCACACTCGGTCACGCCATCGGCGCAACCACCGGTATGGCGTGGGACACGTGGTGGGCGCTGGTGCTGGGGTTCACCATCACCGGCGCCATCGAGGTGTTCACGACCGAAGAGCAGATGACGGAGTACCTCGGCGACGATGGCTGGCGCGAGGTCGGCTACGGGACGCTGTTCGGCGTCGCCTCCTCGTCGTGTTCGTACTCCGCGGTGTCGACGGCGAAGACCCTGTTCAAGAAGGGTGCGTCGCCGACGGCGGCGTTCGGCGCGTTCATGTTCGCCGCGACGGACTTGGTGATCGAACTCGGCCTCGTGATGTGGGTGCTGTTGGGCTGGAAGTTCGTCCTCGCGGAGTTCGTCGGCGGCCTCATCGTCATCGTCCTGCTGACGCTTATCTACCGCCGGGTGCCGGACCACTGGTGGGACGAAGCCTACGAGAACCTCCTCGAACTCGACGAGACGGAGTGTCCGGCGTGTGGGATGGCGGCGCCGCCCCACGACGAGGAGACCGTCGAGACCGAGTACGACGGCGAGACGCTCTACTTCTGCTGTGGGGGCTGTCTCAACGCGTGGGAGGCGATGAACGACGCCGACGCAAAGCGCGTCAAGGACGACGAGCCCCCGGGCCTCCTCTCGAAGAGCGGTTGGCGACGGGCCGCGAGCAACTCGGTCCGGGAGTGGGACATGCTCTGGGACGACATCGCCATCGGCTTCATCATCGCCGGCTTCGTCACCGCCTTCGTCCCCTCCTCGTGGTGGCTGGACCTGTTCCAGGCGGACAGTTCGGGGCTGCTCTGGGTGACCTACGGCGCCATCATCGGCGTGTTCATCGCGACGGTGACGTTCGTCTGTTCGGTCGGGAACATCCCCTTCGCGCTGGTGTTGTGGACCAACGGGCTCCCCTTCGGCGCGGTGCTGTCGTTCATCTACGCGGACATGGTGATCCCGCCCATCGTCAACACCTACAGGAAGTACTACGGGATGCGGATCGCGATGGTGCTGTTCGCCGCGATGGCGTCGGCCAGCGTCGTCGCCGGCGTCATCGTCCACTACCTGTTCATGTTCACGAGCCTGATCCCGGTACAGGGGACGGCTGGGGGGACGGCCCCCGACACGTACACGGTCTGGCTCAACATCGCCTTCACGGCGCTGTTCGTCGCCCAACTGACGGCCTCCTACGGCCGGGACGTGATCGGCGACACGGTTCTCGACACCATCGGCGTCCTCGGGAGCTACTACTACCGCTTCGAGCGGACGTTCGGGACCGCGACGGCCAACTACGGGCGCTTCAAGGGCGTGATGGAAGCGCTGTCGGACGTGTTCGGCACCGCCGCGAGCGCCGCCGGCGACGTGGCGGGTGAGACCGCGGATACCCTCGAACGGGAGGAGGAGAAGCTCAAACCCGCTGCTGACGACGGCCCCGACGGGACCCCGGCCACCGGATCCAACGGGAGCGAACCCTACGACCACCGACGCGCGTCGGGCACGGAGCCGGGGAGCGGCGCCAGTGAGGACTCGGTCGGCAGAACGACCGATCCGGAGCCGCTACCCGACGGGAACACGCGAAACACCGGCTCGTCGGCGGCCGTCGCCGAGGAGCCAGTCCCGGCGGAACCACCCGCGGAACCGGCCTCGGACGACCTCGTCGCCGGCGCCCGGGACGGGGAGGCGTCCGAGCGAGACGACGGCTGGGACGAGGACGATAGCTGGGAGGACGGGGACTGGACCGACGCCGAGGACGACGACACCGGCGCGTTCCAGTTTGCCGGCGAGGACGGCGGCTTCGAGTTCGGTGATCCGGAGGCCGAGTAGTGTTCGACGCACTGCTGTACGGCGAAGTCGAGACGGACACCCGCTGGCCCTCCTCGCTGTCCGACTTCGCCGGGATGGAGCCGGGGATGTTGGTGCTCTCGGTATCGACGCTCGCCTTCTCGCTCTCGATAGACGTGATCAGTTGGTTCATCCCGGAGTACATGAACCGGACCGGGGCCGGGTTCGGCATCATCGGTCTCTACGCCTCCGTGGCGCTGCTGGTCGAGACGGCCTACCCCTACCTCTACCCAAAGTTCCGGAACCTGAGTTCGAAACGGGCGACGCTCGCCATCGCGTCGGTGGCGTCGAAGGGGACGGTGCTGTGGGTGCTCGCCGGGGAGTTCGGGTTCTTCGTCCCCGTGCCGCCGTGGGTGCTCATCACCGTCGGGACGATACTGGTGATGACGTGGCAGACCCACGGTCCGGGCGCGCTCTACGACGAGATCAGGATCCAGTCACAGGTCGACGAAGCCCACGCCGGCGGGAGCCTGACCGGCGTCGAGGCGATGAAGCGCACCGGTTCGTTCCTGTTGCTGTTTCCGGCGACGTTCGTGCTGGTGTTCGTCGGGAACTTCGAGGCCAGCGTGCAGGTGATGGCGGCGTTCATCGCCGGCATCGGCTTCTTCGCGGCGGCGTCGCTGATGGTGCTCCACGACAGCACGGAGTTCCCCGACCTCTCGGTCACGCGCCCGCCGTTCGAGGCGGTCAGGAGCTCCCTCGGCGCGCTGACCGACGACCTCCGGTCGGCGCTGTACGGCGACTCGCTGGTCCACTTCTCGGAGGCGATGATCCACGTCTTCCTGATCATCGTGATCGCACAGTACCACGGTATCGGGATCGACATCGGGCCGTTCTCGCTCCCCCCGGAGGCCTTCTTCGGCATCCTCGTCGCGACCGAACTGATCGTCGGCCTCGGCTCCGTGCTGTTCGGCCACGCGGTCGCGGACCGACTGGGGAACAGGCGAGTGGTGATGATCGGCGGCCTCGCGGCGGCCGGGTTTCCGATCATGCTCGTGTTGATACCGTCGAACGCGGTGCTGATCGGCCTGCTGTTCGGCTTCTTCGGCCTGCGCTTTGCGGGCGTGCCGGCCCGCCGGGCGCTGTTCCGGGAACGGATCGAGTCGGACGTGGTGCCGAACGTCGACCACGACCTCGACACCGTCGTCCAGTCGACCCACTTGGCCCGCGACGCCGCCGCCGTGCCGGGCGGCATCGTCGCCGGCCTGCTCTACGGGTTGCCAAAGGACATCGTCATGGGCCTCGGCGGCCCCTCCATCGCCTTCTTCGTCGCCGGCGCGACGGCGCTGGTCGGCCTCCGACAGTTCATCGTCTTCGTCGGCGAATGACCGCCGGCAGCGGGGGACAGGGCGAACGCTTTTCGGAATCCTCTGTGTCGACACTACACGACGTGACCGACGCCGGGGTGGGGCAAGGAGCCACGCCGGCGCCGGACGCACACCCATGAGCGGTCCAATCGGGCGGTCCATACGGCGCTGGCTCCGGCGCGGCTACCGCACGGTTCGGCGCGGGCGGGCGGCCGTCGAGGACGACGACCAGCGGTTGGGCGACCGAGAGAAACCCGAGCACGAACGCGACACGCTCTCGGGGATCACCCACTGGCTCACGACCGTCGACCACGCCGACATCGGCGTGCTGTACCTCGTGTTCGCCACGGGGGCGGCGCTGCTCGGGGGACTCGACGCGATGATGCTCCGGACGGAGCTGATCACCTCCGGCACCGAAATCTGGACCGCACAGACGTACAACGCGCTGTTTACCACCCACGGGATCACGATGCTGTTCCTCTTTGCGACGCCGGCGATGTTCGGCGTCGGCAACATCCTCGTCCCCGCACTCATCGGCGCCGACGACATGGCGTTCCCGCGGATCAACGCCTTCGCGTTCTGGATACTGATCCCCGGCGCGCTGCTGATCCGGGCGGGCGTCGTCGGCGACCTGCTGATGGGCTTTCTGGGCTATCAGGACCTCGTCCACCCGGCAGCGATGGGCTGGACGCTCTACACCCCGCTGACCATCGCGATGCGCAACCGCGAGGTGGACCTGCTGTTGTTGGGGCTGCACCTGACCGGTATCTCGACCATCGCCGCCGCGATCAACTTCATCGTCACCATCGTCGAGTACCGCGCGCCGGACGTGACGTGGGGGCGACTGGGCATCTTCACGTGGACGATCCTCACGACCGCCGGGATCGCCCTGTTCGCGTTCCCCGTCCTCGGGAGCACGCTCCTGATGTTGCTCGCAGACCGGAACTTCGACACGGCCTTCTTCGTGGGCGGGGACGGTGCGATCCTCTTTCAGCACCTCTTCTGGTTCTTCGGTCACCCGGAGGTGTACATCCTGATCCTGCCGCCGATGGGCGTGATGAGCCACGTGATCCCGCGCTTCGCCGGGCGGAAACTGTTCGGCTTCCGGTACGTCGTCTACTCGACGCTGGCCATCGGCGTGCTCTCCTTCGGGGTCTGGGCCCACCACATGTTCGCGACGGGGATCGACCCGCGGCTACAGGCGTCGTTCATGGCCGTCACCCTCGCGATCGCGGTCCCGAGCGCGGTGAAGACGTTCAACTGGATCGCCACGATCTGGAACGGCCGGATCAGGCTCAACGCGCCGATGCTGTTCTGTCTCGGCGCCATCGCCTGCTTCATCGTCGGCGGCGTCACCGGCGTCTTCCTCGGCGCGATCCCCGTCGATCAGGTGTACCACGGCACCTACTACGTCGTCGGCCACTTCCACCTGATGCTGATGGGGCTGACGGTGTTTGCGGCCTTCGCGGCGTCGTACTACTGGTACCCGCTGCTGACCGGCCGGATGTACAACCGCGACCTCGCGCACCTGCACTTCTGGCTCACGATGGCCGGCACCGTGGTAGCGTTCTGTCTGATGTTCGTACTCGGGATCGAGGGCGTGCCCCGACGGACGGCGACGTACTTCCCGCGGTACTCGCCGTGGCACCAGTGGATCACCATCGCCGCCTACGTCATCGGGATGGCCCAACTGCTCTGGGTCTGGAACATGCTCCGCTCGGTCCGGAAGGGCGACCCCGTCGAGGGCGACGACCCGTGGAACCTGCGGGACACCGGCCTCGACACCACCGAGTGGGACTGGTTCCGTGAGAACCGTGACGACCTGCCGCTGTGGAACGGCGGCGACCGCGAGACGCGCGTGCGACACCCGACACACGAGGACTGATCATGAACGTAGAGACGCCAACGGGGGGAGCGTAGCGTGGTTGAGGGCCTGCCGCTGATGTTGCTGGTCGGGATCATCTTCCTCGCGGTGGCGCTGGCGGGGGCGCTGGCCCGCCGACTCGGCCAGTCGGTGATCCCGGCGTACATCCTCGTCGGCGTGCTGCTGGGGCCGGGGATTCCGAACTCCATCGGCCCGATCACGACGGGGATCGTTCAGTCGACGGAGTTCATCGACGTGTTCTCGGAGTTGGGGATCGTCGTCCTGCTGTTCTTCCTCGGGTTGCACGTCGACGTGGAGGCGATGCTCTCGCGGCCCCGCCGGATCCTCGCGGTCGGCACGCTCGACCTGCTGGTGACGTTCGGGGCGGGGCTGGCGGTCGGCATCGTCTTCGGGTTCTCGGCGATCGAGAGCCTGTTCGTCGCCGGCATCATCTACATCTCCTCCTCGGCGGTGATCACCAAGTCCCTGATGGAGACTGGGTGGGCCCTCAAGGAGGAGTCCGAACCCATCACAGGGATCCTCGTGTTCGAGGACCTGGCGATGGCGGCCTACCTCACGCTGTTGAGCGCGGTGGTGCTCGGCACCGGCGAGACCGGCAACGTCGCCGTCAACCTCGGGACCGGCTTCCTGTTCCTCGGCGCTATCGGGGCGATGGGCTGGTGGTTCTCGGACTGGCTGGAGACGCTGTTCGACGCCGAGTCCGACGAACTGTTCCTGCTCCGGATCGTCGGCGCGACGACGGGGCTGGCGGGGGCGGCCCACCTCCTCGACGTGAGTCCCGAGGTGACGGCGCTGATCGTCGGCGGGGCGATCGGTCTGACGCGCCACGAGGACCGTATCGAGCGGCTGATCAAGCCGGTTCGGGACCTGTTCGTGGCGGTGTTTTTCTTCTCGATCGGGCTCTCGGTCGGTATCGACAGCGTGGTCGCCCAGTGGCGGCTGGTGCTGGCCTCGCTGCCCGTGACCGTCGCCGCCGGGGTACTCTCGGGGGTGCTCTCGGGCTGGGCGTACGGGCTGACCGACACGCAGTCCCTCCGGGTCGGCTTCGGCATCGTCCCGCGCGGGGAGTTCTCGCTGGTGATCGCGGCGCTGGCGGCGAGCGCCGGCGGCGGCGCGCTCGGGGCGGTGATCCCCGAGTTCGCGGTCGGCTACGTCCTCGTCATGAGCGTCGTCGGCACGCTGTTGATGCAGCACGCCGACCGGATCATCGACGCCGTCTGGCCCGACGCCGGCGAGCCGGCGGCGTTCCCCCCGACGTTCGAGGCCGCGGAGCCCCGGCCGATCAGCGAGCGCAACGACGACTGAGGGATGGGACGGGGCCAAGCGTTTCAAGCGTCGCTTGTGTTGGCTCCGAGGAGTGCGGGCGGACACCACGGGGGACCCATGAGTCAGGAACCAACCACCGGGGGCCACAGCGCGGCGCTGTCGCCCGACGACGACGGCGACGACGGGGGAGTCGAGCCGATCGAGCGGCACCGCCGGACGCCGCAGGACGACCCCGACGGGATCGAGGAAGAGGGCGAGCGCGAACGCGTCGGCGCCGACGGCTGGCGGGCCGTCGACACCGACGTGTCGGTCTCGCTGTTCAACGTCTGTTTCACCGCCGCCGGCCCGGTCGCCGCCGGCGGCGACGGGAAGGTACTCCACCGCGACCCCGAGACGGGGGCGTGGCGGGTCATCATCGAGGCCGGCCCCTCGGTGACGTTCAACGACATCCACGACGTGGACGTGACCGACGACGGCGAGCGCTTCTGGTTCGTCGGCGACTCGGGGATCATCGGCGCCTTCGACGTGAAGACCGGCCGGAAGTACGACTTCTCGGCGCCGATGGAGAAGACCTCGACGTGGGAGTCCATCGCCGTCACCGGCGAGAAGGGCGAGGAGCGCGTCATCTACGCGAACGGCTCCGGCGAACTGCTGGACGCCGAGATGGACGAGCACGGCTTCCCCGATTGGGGGGCCGTGCGCAAGCCCGGCCGCGGGTCGACGATGCCCGGCATCGACTTCGACAGCGACGGGACGGCCTACGCCGCCGACACGACCGGGAAAGCCTACCAGCAGGAACGGGACGCCGAGGAGCGAAGCTCCTCTGGCAACCGGACGCAGTCCGGTGACGGCGACTGGGAGACCATCGGCGTCCGGAACGCGCAGGTGAACTTCCACGACATCGACTGTGACGATGGCCACCTCCTGATCGCCGGCGACGACGGGGTCCTCTACCGGTTCGACCGGTTCGCGGACAACTGGACGCCGATCCGGGCCGGCGACGGCACGATCTATTCGATCGATCAGCACGAGGGCCGGCGCGGCGCCGCCAGCGCCGACGGCCGGGTCTTCGAACCCGAGGCGATGGTCGGCTGGAGCGAGCGACCCACGGAAGTCGCCGAGGACCTCTACGGGATCGCCTTCGGCCCGCGGTTCGACATCGCCGTCGGCGCCGCCGGGACCATCGTCGAGCGCCACCACAGCGACGGCGCGAGCCAGTTCGAGGACGAACCCGAGCGCCCGGCCGAGCGCTCGAAGCGGCGGCGCGAACGTCGCCGCAGGCAGCGCGAACAGCGAACGGGCGAGCGGTCGAGCGGGCAGACCGGGGACGAACGGCCGGCCGAGCGGTCCCGAAAGCGCCGGGAACGCCGGCGGAAACAACGCGAGAAGCGCCAGCGCGAACGCCACGGGAGCGACCGGTCGGCGGAGGAGCGCCCGGCCGAGCGCTCACGGAAGCGTCGGGAGCGCCGGCGGGAACGCCGGGAGACGACCGTCAGCGCCGAGAAGAGCGACCAGGGGGGAGACGACGGGGACGAGCCCTTCTGGTGACCCACCCCCCTGTTTTTACAGTCGATGCTGGAGTAGCAGCGCGTATGACGGGACGAGCCACCCACTCGGCCCACGGGGGGAACCGATGACGCGCGCCGCCATCCCGGACCCGCGGGACGAGGCGCTGCGCGACCGGGAGACGGTCAGACTCCCGCGGTCGACCACCGAGGACATCGACGAACTGGTCGACGAGGGGAAGTACCCGAACCGGTCGGCGTTCATCCGGGCGGGCGCACGGCTCCTGATCAAGTGCGAACGTGAGGACGTGTGGCCGTCGTTCGACCGGGGACGCGGACGGGAGGCGGAGCCGGCAACGGACGACGGCCCCGGCAGCTTGCAGGAAGTCGCCGAGGCCAGCGTCGAAGGCGATACGGCGACGGTGAAGGCGGCCGCCGACGGCGGGATGGTCGGTGCCGTCGACGTGGAGAGCGAGGGCGACACGGTTGCATCGGAGGACGACGGCGACGAGTACGAGTTCGTCGCGGAGTCCCCCGCGGTGTCGGAGGCCGATATCGTCACGAAGCTGAGTTCGGTGATGCGCGACGCCACCGCCGTCGAACGCGCCGCGGCGACGTAGCTACCCGCCGCTGACGGGCGGGAACAGCGCGAGTTCGTCGCCGGCCTCGACGCCGGCCCCTTGGTCGACGCTCTCGCCGTTTTTCAGGAGGTTCACGTCCTCGCGGAGGTTCCCGTCCTCGTCGAGGGCACGGTCCCGGAGCGCCGGCTTCTCGGCGAACAGCGCCTCGAGAGCGTCGCCGACGGTCGCGGTCCCGTCCTCGTCGAGCGAGACGGTCCGCTCACCGGCGGCTTCCGCGAGATCAGCGAAGAGCTTCCACTGCATGGCCCGGAGTCGGCGTCGCCGGTCAAAGAGCGTTGCGCTCCCTACAGCGTCCGGGACATCCGCGAGGTCATCCCCATCGGGTTCACCGTCGAGAACCCCGCTCGACCGTAGAACGGCTGGAGGTGACGTTTCCCCTTCTCGACGGAGAGCCAGACGTAGCCCACGCCCGCCTCGCGGGCGTGACCCAGCCCCGCACCGAGCAGGCGGCTACCGATCCCCGCCCGCTGGAACGACTGGTGGACGAAGATGGCGAGTTCGTGGCGACCGGTGCCGTCCGGGACGAAACTGACGTGACCGACCACGCGCCCCTCGTGGACCGCGACGACGTTCGGGCCGCCGAGGATGTCGTCGAGCCACGCCCGGATCCCCTCAGTGGTTCGTGGAGGTGTCCCCTGTGCCCGCTGGGACCCGTCGAACGTGTCGTACATCTCGACCAGCGCCGCGAAGTCGTCGGCGTCGTCGGCGTACGCGCGGAGCCGGACCTCCCGGCCCTCGTCGTCGACGACCGTTTCCGGCGGCGTCGTGGGGGTGATCGGTCGTGGGCGGAAGCGCGAGGCGATCGTTCGGAGGCCGTCGACGATGCGCGGGACGACGGCGTCGGTGTTCGTGGCCATGTGGTGTGTGAGTCCGCCGGTCCGGTCGGCGCGACCGGTCGGCTGTCGTCTCTCCTCGACTGAGCCGACGGACCGGACACAGTTAAGAATATTGATAGAAAGGACATGAACGACCGTGAGAGAGCCCCTCGGGGGCGAATACGTCAAAAACGTCCGTTATGAACTCCCGGCATCAGCCGGCCGGGCGCGCTCCTCGAGCGACCGGAGCACGTCGGGCCGACCGATGGCGTAGACGGCGTCGCCGACGGCGAGAGCCCGCTCGCCGGCGGGCAGCGAATCGAGTGCGCCGCCGGGGTCCCGGACCGCCACGACGGTCGCGTCGAGGTCCGCGAGGGTGACGCCGGCGAGAGGGCTCCCCTCGGGGAGTTCGACCACGCCCAGCGTCTCGTCGGCCGCGCGCAGCAGCGAGGCGAACTCCCGGTCGGTTCCGGCGGCGACCGGCAGGGTCAGCAGTCGGTAGCGTCGGTCCGGCGAGAGCGCGTCGGCGTCGTTCTCGTCGACGACCAGCGTGACCGTCTCGCCGGCCGTCGCACGGAGTTCGGCCGTCGTGACGCGGCGTGGCTGCTCGGCTTCGGAAGCGCCATCGGGGACCGCTTCCGGCGGCTCCGCGGCCTCGGGGATGATCGGGGCAGCCTCGGGGACGGTCCACACCTGCACCACGTCGCCCGGGCCGGCGTCACTCGCGGGGTCGGCCTCGACGGCGACAGCGCAGGTCCCCGGCCCGAGCGTCGGGCCGATGCCTGCCAGCCGCGACCCGAGCGCGAGGAACGTCACCGTCCCGTCGGCGTCGATCTCGGCGTCGACGTAGCCCACGTTGTAGTCCTCCTTCAGCCGGGTCGTCAGCCGGTCGTGGATCGAGTCCGCGTTCGCGCGGGGGAACAGCAGCGTCTTCCCCCCGAGTTCCGCTTTCACCGCCTCCGGAACGGGGTCGTGGCTGGGCATGTCCTCGATGTCCTCGGCGGCGGGCAGTTCGACCGCTGAGAGCCGGGCGACACCTCGAAGCGCTCGGCTCACGCCGGCGTTGAGCTCACGGGCACCCGCGGCGGCCGTGAACTCCGACCGGAGCCCATCGCCGACCCGCCGGCCGGGGACGGTGGCGACGAACGCCCCGAACAGCGTGAGGAGGTTGATCCCGATACCGGCCGCGTCGAAGGGGTCGCCGCCCGGCGTGCCGATGACGCGCCCCAGCAGGCCGACCGTGTTGAGGTAGAGCGCGACGGCCCCGACGCCGAACAGCGCCGCCAAGCCACGGGGGATCGGCTCCCGGAAGTACCACCGGTAGGCGGCCGACAGCACTCCCGAGACGAAAAAGGAGAGCACCGAGAGCCCGATCAGTCCGGTGAGTGCCGAGGCGGGATCCACCGGCCCCAGCAGCGACTGGAGGATCATGCCGCCACCGCCGCGAACGCGTCGAGGTCAGCCAGCGTCCCGACGACGAACAGTTCGTCCCCGGCGTGGGGGACGTGCGAGCCACTGGGCGCGAACGCCCAGCCGTCGTCGGTCCGAGCGGCGAGCACGACGACGCCGTAGGTGGAGTGGACACTCGCTTCGGCGAGGCTGGCGCCGTCGAGGACGCCGTCGGACCGGGCCGTCACGCGACGGAGCCGCTTGCCCGAGCGTCGCAGCAGCGACAGCAGTTCGAACTCCTGTCGCTCGCCGCGGGAGCGAACCCTCAGCCCGGTCACCTCGGCCCCGACGAGGTCCCGTGCGGCCTCGCGGCCCACGGCGACGGTGACACGGTCACGCCCGCCGGTCGCCGTCTTGGCCGCCGGCGCCGTCGGCGTCGACGGCTCGGCGTCGCTCCCGCCGTCGGTCGCCAGCGCCGGCTTGCCGGCGGCGACACTCACGACGGTCCCGTCGTGGCGGCGGTCAGGCGTCCGAACCTGCACCTCGTCGCCGGCGGCGAGCCCGGTCGGCACCAACGTCGTCAGCGAGACGGCCCGTTTGCCGGTGGGCACGCGCTTCGAGAGGCCGGCAGTCGGCGGCGCCGCGGCGACGGTCGCGTGGCCGCGCTCGTCGAGGCTCACCGAGACGTCCGCGAGGTCGAAGTCGGTCCGGAGCTGGTCGGCCGCACGGCGTTCGAGTTCGGAGATTGGGAGGTCAGCGGGGAGGGCGACGTCGGCTTCGCGGATGGCCGTCCGGAGTTCGGCCGGCAGCGGCGGGTAGCCCTCCATGTCGGCCACCTCGCCCGTGATCTTCAGTCGCACCTGCCCGCGGCTGCCGACGAACTCGACCACGTCGGCCGAGAGCGTCCGGTCGGCGAGTCGCTTCAACGTGAGCCGTTTGGGCGTCGCTGCCCCCATCTGGTCGCCTTTCGCGTGGGCGTACAGCGACAGCATCAACACGACGATGATGGCGACGAGGACGGCAATGCCGTCGGCGCCGCCGGTGATCGCCTTGTCGTTCAGCGCCAGCAGGCCCCCGTTGACGCCGGCGATGGCCAGCGCGAGCACGACGACACCGAACCCGGGGATGGAGACGCTGGTGAAGTACTTGAACGTGAAGCCGAGCCCCCACGCGACCAGCGCGGGGACGATGCCCGTCACCAGCCCGAGGTAGAGTCCGAGCAGGATCTGGAGCGGTACCGGGGTCATAGGCGATGCAGCGCGGGCAGGGACATAGACGTACCGACGACTGCCGGATCGGTTGGGCCTTTAACCCCGCCGCCCCCTGTCCGTAGGTATGGAGTGGGACCGCGACTGGGTGGGCGTTCGCGCCTCCATCGCGCTGACGTTCGCCGTCGCCGCGATGTCCGTCGGGACCGGTATCCTCAACATCTCGACGACGGCCGCCGGTCCGCTCGCCGAGTTCGTGCCCCCGATGGTCCGACAGACCGTCGGCTTCACGGGCGCGCTGACGGGCTTTCTGACCCTCGCCGGGGCGTTCATGCTCCGGAGTCGCTACCGGGCGGGCTGGTACCTGACGGTGACGATGCTGCCCCTAACGGCGGTCCAAGGGCTGCTGCAGGCCAGCGAGTACTCCTACCCGCTTGTCGTGCTGTCGCTGGTCTCGCTGCCGGTCGTCGCCCTCAACCGCCGCACGTTCGACAACGACCTCGACCTGACGACCACACAGATCGCCGCGACGGCGTCGTTGGTGGCCGCACAGGCCTACGGCACCGCCGGGACGTACGCGCTCCGTGAGGAGTTCCAGGGCGTCGATAGCCTCACCGACGCGTTCTACTACACGCTCGTCACCGGCAGTACGGTCGGCTACGGCGACATCTACGCCCAGACCGAGCAGGCGCGGCTGTTCGCCATGTCGGCGATCCTGCTCTCGGTGGCCTCCTTCGCGGTGGCGCTGGGTGTCGTGCTCACGCCGATGATCGAAGCGCGGTTCTCCGCAGCACTCGGACGCATGACCGAACAACAGTTAGACACGCTCGAGAACCACGTGTTGGTTCTCGGCTACGGCGACCTGACCGAACCGATCCTCGAGGAGTTAGAGACACAGGCGGCGTTCGTCGTCATCACGGACGACGAGACGGCGACCCGGCGGCTGACGAACCACGACGTACACGTGTTGACCGCCGACCCCAGCGACGAGGACCCGCTGCGGAGCGCCGGGATCGACCGGGCGCAGGCCGCCATCGCGGCGACCCAGAACGACGCCGACGACGCGCTGGCGATCCTCACCGCGCGGGAACTCAACCCCGACCTCCACATCGCCGCCGGGGTCACCCAGCGCGAGAACGTGAGCAAACTCAAACGCGCCGGCGCCGACACCGTGATCAGTCCCGCCGCCATCGGCGGCCACCTGCTCGTCGAGTCGGCGCTCGGCCGGGGCGACGGCGAGCGGGAAGCCAGCGACCTGCTCGGGGAGTAGTCACCGCTCGGGTCGGCTGTCGACGACGGCCACGTCGCAGTCCACGTCCTGCAGTCGCTCGAACGTCGGCGGCGAGATCAGTCGCGAGGCCGTCGAGCGGTCGCCCGAAGAGCCGAGCATCACGAGGTCGTAGGCGCGGGCGTTCTCCTCGATGTACTCCGTGATCGACGCGCGAGCCACGCGTGTCTCGACCGGCGCGTCGAACGTCTCGACGACGTTCGCCAGTCGGTGTTCTGCGTCACGCCGTGCTGTCTCGCTATCGATGCAGGTACAGACGCTCACGCGACCGTCGTCGCCGGCGATACGGGTGGCGAAGTCCACCATCGCGTGGGCGGTGTCGCCCGGGCGAGCGACGGGGACCAACACGCGCCGCCAGTCGGTCGTACCCGTCGAGCGGTGGGCGACGGCGTCGAGCGACCCCGAGAGGATGCGGTTGACGTGCGGGGAGAGCCCGCCGTCCTCGGTCTCGTAGGGCGTCACGATCAGGTCACAGTTCGCACGGCGGGCGGTGTCGAACGCCGTCGCCGCCGGGTCCCCCTCGGCGACGACGACCTCACAGGGGACGCCGGTGTCGTCGTGTATCGTCGCGGCCACGTCGTTCAGCCGCTCGACGGCTTCCCGCACTCGTTCCGCGTCACCCTCGTCGACGGCCTCGGGGGCCACGTCCCCGCGGTGGGCCGCGAGCGCGTCGGCGTCGATGTCGGTCAACACGTCGAGTAGGACCACTTTGCCGGCCTCGTGGGCGCCGGCGATACGTGCCGCGACGGCCGCAGTCTCCGTGGCGCTCTCGCCACGCATCGGGACGAGCACGTGGTCGTCGCCGTGGGTGGTGCCGTAGAGGTAGGTGGCCCGGCGCTCGTAGAACCCCTCGTGCCAGACGAAGAAGACGCCCGCGACGAGCGTCGTCGAGAGCAGGACGCTCAGGACGTACGCCGTCCGGGGGGAGACGGCGACGCTCACGCCCGCCAGCGGGCCGAGCACCAACTGGCCGGTGCCCATATCCACGACCAGCACCAACAGCGCCGAGGAGAACGCCGACGGCTCCTCCAGATCGAGAACCCACGTGGCCAGCGCGGTGAGCGCGAGCGATCCGGCGGCGGCACCGGGGCGCACGCCGATACCGGGGGCCGCCGGGAGCAGGCCGGTGACGGCGAACGCGACCCAGCCACAGAGCGCGCCGATGGTAATCCCGCCGACGAAGCGCCGCGGGGAGGCGTAGGGGCTCTCCGGACGGACGAACAGGGTGTAGGCCCCCGAAGCCAGCGGCGGGAACAGGAGGTACGGCAGCGCCTCGACGGCGTTGGACAGCAGCGTCACCAGCGCGATCAGCAGCGGGACGAACACCAGCACCGAGAGGTGGACGAGGTTGTCTGTGTTCTCGGCCCAGCGCAGGCACGCACGACGCTTGCGACGCGTGAGTGCCCGACCCCGTCGGTGGATCGACTGGAGTCCCTCCCGCAACCGCATCCTCAGAGCGTGGCGACGGCGTCGAGGGCGATACTGATGGCGCGCTCGACGTTGTTCTTGGCCTTCTCGGGCAGTTCCTCGTCGTCGGTCGCGCCCTTCTGGGTACCCTTCACGAGGTTGCCGTCGACGGTACAGATGGCGCCGGCGGCCATCCCGCGGCGGCGGGCCAGCGAGAAGACGGCGGCGGCCTCCATCTCGATACAGAGCAGGCCGGCCGCCTCCCAGTCGGCGACGAACTCCTCGCTCTCGTTGTAGAACGCGTCGTCGGAGACGATGGGGCCGACGTGGACGTCCTCGTCGTTGGCCTCGGAGGCGTCGACGAGGTTCGAGAGCACGTCGAAGTCGGGGACGGCGGGGTAGGTCGCGGACTCGTAGCGCTTGCTCGTGCCCTCCTCCTTGGCGGCGCCGGTGGCGACGACCATGTCGCCGATCTCGATGTCCTCCTGCAGCGCGCCCGTCGTCCCCACGCGCAGCACCGTCTCGACGCCGACGTTGTGGAGTTCCTCGATCGCGATGGCCGCGGAGGGGCAGCCGATCCCGGTCGAACAGATCGTCAGCTCGGTCCCCTCGTACTCCGCGTTGACGACCTTGTACTCGCGGTTCTGGGAGACTTCCTCGACGTTCTCACACTGGGCGGCGATGCGGTCGACGCGGCCGGGGTCGCCGGGGATGAGCGCGATCTCGTTCACGTCGCCTTCGCCGACGAGCAGGTGGGGCTGCTTTGCCATACTCCCGATGCCCGCGGCGACGCCAAAAGCGCCGCGGTCCGGGGGCCCCAGCTTTCTTGGGCGACGCTTCCGTTCCGTGGGCCATGTCGGGACGCGAACGGAGCCGGACCCGCGCGCTGCGGGCGTACTTCCGGCCGCGGCTACCGGACCGGGTCGAACGGCTGCTGTTCGACTCGGGCAAACCCGGCCGGGAGAGCGTCGGCGAGCGCCTCGCCGACCGGCTGGCGAGCCTGTTGATCGTCGCCGGCCTGCGACTGCTGGCGATCGCGCTGTTCGTCGACCTCGTCACCCAGCAGTACCTCGCGCTCACCGCGTTCAACGTCGCGCTCACCGCGCCGGTGTTCGGGCTGACGATCTACCAGTTCTTCAGCGACGACACGGACCACGCGATGTTCGACGGGGGGCTCCGGGCGCGCCTGCGCCGGATGCGCCGGGACCGTGAGTGGTACAGCAAGCGCCGGAGCCGCCGGCGCTGAGCGGTTCGCCGTTTCTCAGCCCGTTATCGTGAACAGCAGGAGGTTGTGTGCCCCCGGCCCGAGGCCGACGGCGGCGACGAACGCGAGCAGCAGCCGACCCTCGCGGGGGGAGGCGCGGACCGACTCGGCCAGCAGCCACGTGATCCCGGCGCCCAGAGCCAGTTTCACGACGACGAACAGCCACGTCGCGCCGACGAACTCCGCGGTCGGCAGCGCCGCGCCGATCTCGATGATCGCTCGCGAGAGCGGCGTGCGCTCGGTCGCCCCGAGCAGGTCGATCCCGACCGCCGTCGAGACGGCGTCGACGCTGTGGGCGGTGATCGCCAGCACGCCCGCGGCGCCGGTGTCAGCGACCTCGGGGTACTGACGGCGCACCCCGGCCCAGACCGCCAGCCCGAGCAGAACGCCGAGAACGGCTGCGACGGCGGGCCACGCCGGGGCGAAGACGCCCTCGGAGCGGCCCCAACTGAGACCGACGGCGAGCGACCCCGCGGCGACGACGGCGCCCGCGCCGGCGAAGGTGCGCTCGGTCGGCAGGCCCGTCGCGGCGACGGCGAGCCAGACCGCGCCGGCGAGGACGGCGGTAGTGACGTACGCGGCGGGAGTGCCGAGCAGCGGGTCGACGACGGCCGGCACGGCGCCGACGACGTGGAGGACGTGGAGCCACGCGCCCGCTAGCATCCACGGGACGAGCGCGAGCACGAGCCGATCGGTGACCGCCGGGTCTCGCCGACGGAGGCCGACGGCGACGGCGCCGCCCGCGAGGACGAGCGCGAGCAGGTACGGGAGCGGCGGCAGCGCGAAGCCGGCGGGGAGCAACGCCATGCTACCCGCGGGGGGCGGTGAGGCGGAAAGGCTTACGGAGCGGCCGGGCGCCCACGGACCATGGCGCGGTTCGAGAGTCCGGCCGTCGCGGTCGCGTACTTCCTGTTCGCCGGGATGGGTGTCGTCGCGCTCCTCGTCACCGCCGGACAGGTGAGCGAGGCGGCCGTCCAGCGGGTCGTGCTCCCGCCGGTGCTCCTCGCCCTCGTCGCCGTCGCAGGCTGGGAGTATCGGCGACGGCGTCGGGGTGATGGGGGCGACGAGGGCGACGACGACGCGTAGCGGCGGTGTTTTCACTCCGGCCCACCCAGCCCGGGCTATGAACCGAGACGACCTCGCCGCCCACATCGACCACACCGTCCTCGGCCCGGAGACGACACTCGGAGACACCGAACGCGTCCTCGACGAGGCCGCCGAACACGGCATGAACGCCTGCATCCCGCCGTGCTACGTCGCCGAGGCCGCCGAGTACGCCCCCGACGTGACGCTGGCGACGGTGATCGGGTTCCCCCACGGCCAGCACGCCGCCGCCGCCAAGCGCGAGGAGGCGGTCATCGCCGACGAGGCGGGCGCCGACGAACTCGACGTTGTCGTCAACGTCGGCCGGCTCAAGGCGGGCGATATCGACGCCGTCGGGGAGGATTTGGCGGGCGTCGTCGCCGCCACGCCCCTGCCGGTGAAGGTCATCATCGAGACGGCCCTGCTCACCGACGAGGAGAAACACGCCGCCTGCGCGGCCGCCGAATCGGCGGGCGCGGACATGGTCAAAACCTCGACGGGGTTCGCCGACGGGGGCGCCGAAGTCGCCGACGTGGAGCTGATGAGCGAGTACCTCCCGGTGAAGGCCTCCGGCGGCGTCGGGAGCTACGAGGACGCGATGGCGATGATCGAGGCCGGCGCCGAGCGGATCGGCGCGAGTTCGGGCGTCGAGATCCTGAGCGGCGCGCCCGACGCCTAACTGCTGGCCCGAGTCCCCTAACTCTCCCGCGACCGCGGATCGAGCCACGCACTCGAGAGGTCACAGACGATGCTGCCGCCGATGCCGACGACGACCAGCACCATCGTCGTCCCGAGGATCAGCGGGATGTCGTTCTCCGAGACCGCACGGTAGGTGAGCCACCCGACCCCGTCGATGCCGAGCAGTTCCTCGATCACCACGACCGAGAGCACGAGGATCGAGAACAGTTCGGCGGCGGTCATCGAGAGCACCGGCACGAGCACGTTCCGGAGCACCCGGCGGTCGATCCCGCGTTCTGAGAGCCCCTTCGCCCGGAGGTAGCGCACGTAGTCGGCGTCGAACTCGTCGATGCTGCGCGAGCGGGTCAGACTGACCTGTCCCGCCAGCAGCGCCGCGGCGACCACGCCCGCGGGGACGACGACTTCACGGAGGAGCGCCGAACCGCCGCCGACGGCGACGAGCGCGACAGCCGCGAGCCAGAACCCCGGCAGCCCGAACAGGACGTACGTGAGGACCCGACCCACCCGGTCGAAGCGGCTGCCCCGGTTCCGGGCCGACCGGATGCCGGCGGCGATGCCGGAGACCCACGCGACCAGCGCGCCGGGGACGAGGTACGCCGCGGTCCGGAGGCTGGCGTCAGCGACCAACCGCGTCACCGGCTCACCCATGCTGACGGAGAGGCCCCAGCGAAAGAGCGTGACGTTGACCAGCCAGTCGAGGTAGCGCGTCAGCAGCGGCTGGTTCCGGCCGCGGGCGGCCAGATACGTCTCCCGCATCTGGTCCATCTCGGCGGGGGTGGCGCCGGACCAGAGCGCGGTGCCGAGCATCCCCCGGAGGTTCGTGTCCGGGGTGAACACCACGACGAGGAACGTCAGCGAGATCACGAGGTACACCGCGACGACGGCGAAGCCGAAGCGGGCGACCAGGCGCGAGCGGAGGCTCATCTGTCCGAAGGAGGGTGGTGGAGGGATCGTTCGGGGACGGACACGCCTAGTGGCAGTGGACGAGTCGTGATAAACGTTGCCGGGCGTCAAGGTTTATATCGTCCCGGCCGGACCTGCGTAGCGTCCCATGGTCCCCGCAGTGGACTGGCGGCGCCGCCGGATCGAGCTCTCCGCCGTCGTGATGGCGGCCGTCGCGGTCTCCGCCCTCTACGACCTCCGCATCGACGACGGCTACACCGTCGGTACGTGGCTCGCGACGCCGCTCGACTGGCTGTTCATCGCCGCGAACGTCGTCTTGCTGTTCTACGGCGTGCTCCCGATCATCGAGGACCGGGAGCGGGCAGCGACGCTCTGGGAGCGCTTCCAGGCCAAACCGGAGGCGATCCTCGGGGCGGGCTGGCTCGCCGCCGTCTACCTGCTCGGCACCGTCGGGCTCCTGCTCGTGCCGGCGCCGACGCTCGACTTCCTCAACGGGAACCAACCCCCGGTCTGGGGGACCATCCCGGTCGAGGAGCTCCCCCACTACTGTGGCGGCCGGGTCGTCGACGGCCTCTGTCACGGGACGTGGCAGTACCCCCTCGGCACCGACGTGAACGGCTACGACATGGGGATACTGCTGTTGCAGGGCCTGCACGTCACGCTCTACGTGGCGGTCATCTCGCTGGCGTTGATCGTCCCGCTGGCGCTGGTGGTCGGCACCGTCTCGGGCTACCACGGCGGGCTGGTCGACGACCTCTCGATGCGCGCCGTCGAGGTACAGGACGCGGTGCCGCCGCTGGTGATGTACCTGCTGGTCATCTGGATCACCGGCGAGTCGCTGCTCGTGATCGTCCTCCTCTTTGGCTTCCTCGGCTGGGGCGGCGCCGCCCGGGTCGTCCGGAGCGAGGCTCGTCGGCTCCGGGACGCCGAGTTCGTCCAAGCCGCCGAAGTGCTCGGCGGCGGCGACCGCCACGTCCTGCGGAAACACGTCCTCCCCGCGGTCTCGGTCGTCGCCATCCCGACGGCGACCCAGCAGGTACCGGTGTTGCTGCTGACGGAGGCCGGACTGGCGTTCCTGGGGCTGGAGGCGTTCGACCTCCAGTCGCTCGGGAACGTGATCGCTCGCGGCATGGGTGGGGAGGTGCCGATGACCGCGAAGTGGTGGGTCTCGGTGTTCCCGGCGGCCGTCCTGGCGGCGACGGTGGTGTCGTTCAAACTGGTCGGCGACGCGCTGGTGGAGGCGCTCGACCCACGGCTCGGATAACGCTCGCCGGCTCAGGACCGTCCTACGGCCGGGTCTGCCGGCGGACAGCGGTTCTGATCTAGTCGGTGTCTAACGAAGCACACCCTCCGCTTGCCCGTGGTATGGCCACGTCGACCACGCCGTTCGAGGCCGAAGAGTACGCGGTCCGGCTGTACGCCCCCAGCGACTTCGAGGACGTCCGGTCGCTCTACGAGGCCGTCTTCGACAAAACGCGGAGTCGCGAGTGGTTCGAGTGGCGGTACGACACGCCGTACGTCGACGACCCGCAGGTGATCGTCGCCGAGCGTGCGGGGACCGTCGTCGGGGCGGAGCCGTTCATCACGTTCCGCGTCGAGACGGGCGCGGGTACCGAACTCGCGGTCCAGCCGGCCGACGCGATGGTCCACCCCGACCACCGCCGGCAGGGGCTGCTCACCCGCATGACCGAGTTCGCCCTCGACTACTACGCCGCGCGGGCGCCGGCGTTCGTGTTCAACTTCCCGAACCAGCAGGCCGTCGACGCCTACCGGAAGCTCGGGTGGCGGGAGGTGCCGGCGGTGACGACGGAGTTCCGGGTCCAGAACCCCGGCCGGTTCCTCCCCACGGGCCACTCGAGCGTCGGTCGAGCGGTCGAGTCGGGAGCGCGGACGGTTTCGAGTGCGCTCTACGCCCCCTTCGAGTACCGCGGCGATCGCGAGGGGATCACCGTCGACAGACACGACGAGGTCCCGGGGGCGACGCTCGCGGCGCTGTACGAGCGCGACGTTCCGACCGGCCTCCACGCCCGACGTGACGCGGGCTTCTTCGAGTGGCGACTGGGCAACCCGAACTGGTCGGCCACCACGTACGTCGCCAGCCGCGACGGCGACCCGGTTGCGGCCATCGTCGCCGTGACCGAGGGGACCAACGGCTGTACGTTCACGAAGGTGATGGAGGCGCTCCCGATGGGGGGTGCCAGCGTCGAGGGCGAACTGGGACGGCTCCTCGCCGAGGTCTGTCACGACCACGGGGAGTCGGACGTGATCAAGATGGCCCACGGAACCGTGCCGCGGTCCGTCTCACGCTCCCTCGGCTTCCTCAGGGGTGATCGACCGCCGCTGAGGTGGGCGACCAGCGCCTCGACGATGGTGGTCAGACCGCTCGACGCCGACGGCGAAGAGTGGACAGTCGGCGGGCGGGAGCTCACCGACTGGGAGGACTGGGAGATCACCTACAGCGAGCAGGACACCGCCTACTGAGCAGGTGCCACCGCGAGGGGCGCGGGAACGCGGAACCGTCGCCCTTTTGCGCGCCGCTCGCCGAACGTCGATATGGCCCGTTACCACATCGAGACGTACGGCTGTACGTCCAATCGGGGTGAGAGTCGGTCGATCGAGAGCGCGCTGCGCGACGCCGGCCACTACCGCGTCGACGGGCCGAAGAAAGCGGACGTGTCCATCCTCAACTCCTGTACGGTCGTCGAGAAGACCGAGCGCAACATGCTCCGGCGCGCCGAGGAACTCGACGAGCAGACCGCGGACCTGATCGTCACCGGCTGCATGGCGCTGGCCCAGAGCGAGGAGTTCGAGAACGCCGACCTCGACGCCCAAGTGCTCCACTGGGACGACGTACCAAGCGCCGTCACCAACGGCGAGTGCCCGACGCCCGGCCCCGGCGTCGAACCCGTCCTCGACGGCGTCGTCGGCATCCTCCCCATCGCTCGGGGCTGTATGAGCAACTGTTCGTACTGCATCACCAAGCAGGCGACCGGCCGCATCGACTCCCCCTCCATCGAGGAGAACGTCGAGAAGGCCCGCGCGCTGATCCACGCCGGCGCCAAGGAACTCCGCGTCACGGGGCAGGACACCGGCGTCTACGGCTGGGACGACGGCGAGCGCGACCTGCCGGAACTGCTCGACCGAATCTGTGGCATCGACGGCGAGTTCCGGGTCCGCGTGGGCATGGCCAACCCCGGCGGCGTCCACGGCATCCGCGAGGAACTGGCCGACGTGTTCGCCGAGAACGAGAAGCTCTACGCGTTCCTCCACGCGCCGGTCCAGTCCGGCAGCGACACCGTGCTCGAAGACATGCGCCGCCAACACCGCGTCGACAAGTTCCTCGACATCGTCGAGACGTTCGACGACACGCTCGACCACTGGACGCTCTCGACGGACTTCATCGTCGGCTTCCCGACCGAGACGGAGGCCGACCACGAGCAGTCGATGGCGCTGTTCCGCGAGGTCCGCCCGGAGAAGGTCAACGTCACCCGCTTCTCGAAGCGCCCCGGCACCGACGCCGCGGAGATGAAGGGCCTCGGCGGCCAGACGAAGAAGGACCGCTCGAAGGCCATGAGCGAACTCAAGCGGGAAGTCGTCGCCGAGGCCTACGAGGAACTGGTCGGCACGACCCGCGAGGTGCTGGTCGTCGAGGAGGGGACCGGCGACTCGGTGAAGTGCCGCGACCCGGCGTACCGTCAGATCGTCGTCCAGAACGCCAGCGAACACGGCCTCGAACCCGGCGACTTCGCCGAGGTCGAGGTCACGAGCCACCAGACCGTCTACGCGTTCGGAACGCCGGTCTGAGGCCCGGACGCCGCTACCGCCCCCACAAGGCTTGTTACGGTCGCGGCCCGGTTTTCCGGGTGATGCCCTCCAGCAGACGACGCTTTATCGCGAGTAGCTTCGGCCTCGCCGCCGCGCTGGCGAGCGCCGGCTGTATCAGCGACGGCCCCGGAACCGACGGCGAATCGCCCGACGGCTCGGAACCCCCGCAGGGGTCGCCCGACACAACCCCGACGCCGGCTCCCGAGTCTGCCCAGCGAAGCGTCGGCGGTGCGAGCGTC
This sequence comes from Halolamina litorea, assembly GCF_026616205.1. Classification (NCBI taxonomy): domain Archaea; kingdom Methanobacteriati; phylum Methanobacteriota; class Halobacteria; order Halobacteriales; family Haloferacaceae; genus Halolamina; species Halolamina litorea. The sequence continues at coordinate 464,116 of NZ_JANHGR010000002.1, read as the reverse complement.
GCCGTCACCGACATCGTCGCCGAGAAGGCCGTCACCTACGAGTCGGTCATGGGCTCCGGCGGCGTCGTCGCCCCCGAGGGACGGCAGTTCGTCGTCGCCTCGGTCCGGAGCGACGCCGAACTGGAGATGGATCAGTTCTCCCTCGACGCCGGCGGGGAGTCGTGGGCCGCGGTCGACCCGGGTGACCACGGCGCGCGGAACTACTCGGTCGCCGGCCACGAGGGCGGCGTCGTCGGCGAGCCAGCAACGGGCGGGAGCGACACGAAGCGCTACGTCGTCTTCGAACTCGACTCGCCGCTGGAAACGGAGGAGGCCCGGATCGTCCTTGACCACGGCAGCGAGACCGCGGAGTGGGCGCTTCCTGACGCGGCCCGCGAGCGCCTCGCGGCGCCGTCGCCGTCGTTCGACCTCAACTCCCTCTCGGTTCCCGGGTCCGTCCAGCAGGGTGAGCCGCTTCCCGTGGAACTGACGGTCACGAACACCGGTGAGGTCGACGGCCGGTTCCTCGCGGCGGCCCACTGGCCGACCCACCGTATCGCCGACGACGACGAGTCCCACCTGATCGACGAGTCCGTCGCCGCCGGCGACTCGGTCACGGCGTCGCTCTCTATCGACACCGAGTACACCGCGGCAGAGGAGAGCCCGATCACCCTCGGCGTCGAGGGCCACGTCGAGGCCGATCGGGAGGTCGTCCTCGACGGGGGGACCGAGACCCCACAGTAGGGAGAGACCGTCAGATCGACTCGAAGTACTCCCCGTGGAAGCCAAAGGGGACGGCGTGGGGCAGCGGCGCCCGCGCCAGTTCGTCGAGGTCGCCGTCCAGCACCACCAGCAGCGACCGCTCGGCGTCGGCGTCCAGACAGAGCGAGAGCACGACGCCGTCCTTCTCGGCCTCGCCGTCGGGGTGGGGGACGAAGATCGGTTCGCCGGAGAATACGCCCGACTCCTCCCAGCGGCGGGCGACGCCGGAGTCGTCGTCGGCCCCCGCACCCTCGGCGTCGGCCACGTCGACGCGGACGAGCGCGTTGCCGTCGTCCATGTCGGTCGACTGGGCGAAGACGTGCTCGTACTCGCGGGTGTGAACGTCGGGGGAGAACCGGGGCATCTCCACGTCGTCCGCGAGCGTCGACACCGCGGCGCCGGCGTCGGAGAGCGGGAGCCGGTACCGCCGGAGTTCGCCCGAGGGGAAGCCCCCCTCCCCGCCCCGGAGCGCGTCCATCGAGAGGTCCGATATCGCGCGGTCGTCCTCGTACGCCACCAGATCGACGACGACGGCGCCGTCGCGCTCGAAGGCGTTGGCGGTGTGGAAGGTGAAGAACGGGTCCGTGGTGAGCTCCTCGATCAGTTCACCCGAGTCACGCCGGAACACCAGAAAGCGCGTGCCGCGTTCGGGCTGCCAGTCGTAGTTGTCGATGAACCCGCCGGAGCCGGGCAGGAGGAACTTCGCCGGGTGGGTGTTCAGCGGCGGCTCGATCAGGACGGCGTGATCGGGCGTCAGCGCGAAGCTGTGCATGTACGCCGGGCGGTCGACGGTGGTGCTGCCGACGCGCTCGCGGCGGGTCGTCCCCTCGGGAATCCGGAAGAGGACGTACTCGTTCTGCCGACCGAACCGGGTGAAGTAGCCCCAGTGGGAGCCGCTTTCCGGGTCCTGTCGGAGGTGCGCTGTGACGTGGTGGGCGGTCAGGTCGTCCTCGTAGCTGAGGGAGCCTTCGCCCTCCAGCGTGTCGGGGTCGATCCGGAGCCAGTTCGGCGTCTCGGTGAGTGCGGCGAGGCCGCCGCCGATACGGGCGACGTGGACGTTCGCGTTGTCGGTCGAGTCGCCGGCGAGCAGCGACTTGACCCGGGAGAGGTAGCCGTCGGTCGAGGAGAACTGCCCCGCGAAGCTCCCGTCCTCGACGGCCACGCGGTAGGCACCGGTCCGGGGGAAGTGATTAGTGTAGCTGACCGAGCCGTCGTCGAACGCGAAGCGCGTGAGGTGGGCGAGACCGTCGAACCAGTGGTCCGCCTCGGCGTCGCCGACGGTCCAGCGCGCCGGGCCGTTCCGGTAGAGCGAGCCGTCGAGCCAACCCGGGAGTTCCCCATCGACCGGGAGGTCGTGGTCCCGCAGCTCCTCGGTCAGGTCCTGAAAGCCCGCGGCGTAGCCGGTCATAGCGGCTTTTGGGGAACGGACGGGAATAAGCGCTCGCCCGGTCAGTCGACGCGTTCGTCGCGCCAGCGGTCGTCACCCTCCTTCCACTCGCCCAACTCCTTCGGGTCGACGTGGACGAAGGCGTCGTCGACTTCCTTCAGCCCCCGGATGGACTCGACGATCTCGGTCTCGATATCGTGGGCCTCGCGCACGGTCATGTCGCCCTCCACCTCGATGTGGAGGCTCACGTCGACCTCGGGGCCGACGTAGTGGGCGACCACGTCGTGTGCGCCCCGGACTTCGGGGTGTGAGAGCGCTATCTCGATGATCTCCACCCGGAGGTCCTCGGGCGGCGCGGCGCCGACGAGGTAGCCGACGTTGTCCCGGACGATGTCGACGCCGGTGAGGAGAACGCCGCCGGCGACGACCAGCGCGGCGATGGGGTCGAGGACCGGGTAGCCGACCGCGGCGCCGCCGGCACCGATCAGGGCCGCAAGGGCGGTCAACACGTCGGTGCGGTTGTCCTTCGCGGCGGCGACGAGCGCCGGTGAACCGTGGTTCTCGCCGGCGCGGAGGCAGTACCGGTAGAGGGCGAACTTGGCGGCGGCGCCGCCCCCGAGGACAACGGCCGCGAGCGGCGGGACAGCGGCGTAACTCCCCGACAACAGCGAACTGACGCCGGACCACGCCACCCCAACGCCGGCCGCGAGCACCCCGGCGGCGACGAACAGCGAGACGAACGGTTCGATCCGCTCGTGGCCGTGGGGATGCTCGAAGTCCGGCGGCTGTGTTGTCAGGTAGAGTCCGGCGACGACGACGGCGCTGTAGATCGCGTCGGCCCCGCTGTTGACGGCCTCGCTGGCGAGCGCGAGACTCCCCGTATCCAGCCACACCGCGCCCTTGACCAGCGCCAGCCCGAGGTTGGCGGCGAGGACGACGACGCCCACCCGACGGACCGCGCGTTTGCGCTCCATTCGACCCAACCGGGGGCTCGGTCGTACTTGAATGACCTCCTTCAGTCCGGATGAACTGTCACACAGTTGTGAATCCCGCGTGATACCGGCAGTAATTTGTGGGCGGACTCTGGCGAGTGAGAGCATGGCACAACGAGAGACGTGGACAACTCGGGCGGGGTTTATCCTCGCCGCGGTCGGTAGCGCCGTCGGATTGGGCAACATCTGGCAGTTCCCGTTCAAGACCTCGACCAACGGGGGGGCGGCGTTCGTGCTCGTCTACCTGGTCGCGGCGGCCCTGATCGGCCTGCCCACGATCCTGGGCGAGTTCGCCATCGGACGGCGGGCGAAGCTCAACGCCGTCGAAGCGTTCGAGAAACTCGACCACCCGGCGTGGACCGTCGTCGGCGGACTGGGGCTGTTCACCGGGCTGTGGATCCTGTCGTACTACAGCGTCGTCGGCGGCTGGGTGATCCGCTACACGATCGGCAGCCTGACCGGCGGCTACTTCGGCGGCACGGGCGCGTACTTCGGCGCCGTCTCGACGGGCTGGGAGGCCATCGCCTTCCACGGGCTGTTCATGGCTGTAACCGCCGGGATCGTCGCTTTCGGCATCGAGGACGGCATCGAGAAGGCGACCAAGCTGATGGTCCCCTCCGTCGTCGTGATGCTGCTCGGGCTGGCGGTCTACGCGTTCACCCTCGACGGCAGCGGCCCAGCCTACGGCTACTACCTCTCGCCGGACCTGGGCTACCTCGCGAACAACCTCGGCTCCGTGATCCCGTTCGCGGTCAGTCAGGCGTTCTTCTCGCTCTCGCTCGGTATGGGCGCGATGATCACCTACGCCTCCTACCTCGGCGAGGACGAGAGCCTGCCCGCGGACGGCGGCCTCGTCGTCGGCCTCAACACCGCGGTCGGCGTGCTCGCGGGGCTGGTCGTCATCCCGCTGCTGTTCGTCCAGTTCGGGGAGGTGCCCGAGGCCGCCGCCGGTGGCGGCCCCGGCGCGCTGTTCGTCTCGGTCGCGCAGGCGTTCACCGAACTCGGCATGGCCGGGCGAGTCCTCGGCGCCCTGTTCTTCTTCGTCGTCCTGATCGCCGCCATCTCCTCGGCGATCAGCCTGCTCGAAGTGGTCACGTCCTACTGCGTCGATAAGTACCAGTGGGGCCGCATGCCGACCGCCTTCGGCTTCGGCGGCGCGCTGTTCCTGCTCGGCACGCTCGCCGCGTGGGACACGGCGTGGCTGGGCTGGTTCGACACGCTCGCCTACAGCGTCCTCCTGCCGGCGTCGGTGCTGCTCGGCGTCATCTTCGTCGGCTGGGTGTACGGTCCGGAGGCGATCGACGAGATCCAGCAGGGCAGTAACGCGGACGCCGGCTACGCCCGCCTCTGGGTCTGGTGGCTCCGCACGGTCGTGTTCGTCGGCGTGTTCGTGACGCTCTACCTCGGCGTCACCTCGATCTACGCGTCGCCGGGGCTGCCGTTCCTCTAGTCGAATCGCAGCCGAACCGCGTCGCCGTTTTCACCGTTTTCCGCCGCCGCCAGTCCCGCGAACGACTCGTGGAGCTTCTCGTAGCTGGCCTCCAGCCCCTCGACGATCACCTTCGTGTCCGAAACGATCGGCATGAAGTTCGTGTCGCCGTTCCAGCGCGGGATCAGGTGGGTGTGGAGGTGGTCGTCGATCGACCCGCCGGCGGCGTCGCCGCCGAGGTTCTCGCCGGCGTTGATCCCGTGGGGGTCGAAGGCGTCGCCGAGGGCGTCGATAGTCGCGGTTTTGAGCTTCGCGTGGTCGAGCAGTTCGGCGTCGCCGAGGTCGGCCCACTCGCCGGTGTGCTGGAGGGGAATGACCATGACGTGGCCCGGCGCGTAGGGGGCGTTGTTGAGGATCACGAACGAGTGCTCGCTGCGGGCGACGATTCGGCTCTCCCGGTCGTCGTCGCGTTCGGGCAACACACAGAACGGGCAGCCGTCGATGGTGTCCTCGTCGGGGTCGCGCTCGACCCAGTCGATCCGCCACGGGGCGAACAGCTGATCCATACCGGGGGCTTGGACGGCGGCGGGTTAGGTGGGTCGGTCGCCGATGGCCGTGCCGGCGGCCGGCGACGGCGTCAGCGGTGGTGCCGGGTCAGGGCCAGAGGCCGCGGGTCTCGTGGGCCTCGGCGATCCGTTCGAGCGCGACGATGTACGCGGCGTCGCGCCACGACACGTCGTACTCCTCGCGGCGGTCGCGGACCGTCTCCCACGCCGAGACCATCTCGGACTCGAGTTCCCGGTTGACCCGTTCGAGCGACCACGCGCGGCGGTTGATGTCCTGCAGCCACTCGAAGTAGCTCACGGTGACGCCGCCGGCGTTGGCGAGGATGTCCGGGACGACGGGGATGCCGCGCTCCTCGAGCATCTCGCCGGCGGTGCTGGTCGTCGGCCCGTTGGCACCCTCGACGACCACATCGGCTCGCACGGCGTCGGCGTTCTCGGCGGTGATGACGTTCCCGATGGCGGCGGGGACGAGCACGTCCACGTCGAGTTCGAGCAGTTCCTCGTTGGTGACCTGCTCGGGCGCCGGGTGTTTCAGGACGGCCTCGGGCTCCTCGCGGTGGCTGGGGATCGAGGACGTGTCCAGCCCGTTCGGGTCGTGGATGCCGCCGTTCACGTCGCTGACGGCGACGACGTTGGCGCCCCATTCGTCGAGCAGGCGCGCCGCGTTGGCGCCGACGCTGCCGTAGCCCTGAATCGCGACGGACGTGTCCGAGAGGGGCATGTCGTAGTACTCGGCGGCCTCGCGGGTGATGATGGCGACGCTCCGGCCGGGCGCCTCGTCGCGGCCCTTGCTGCCGCCGACGACCGGCGGCTTCCCGGTGACGACGCCGGGAGTCGTCTCACCCTCCTGCATCGAGTAGGCGTCCATCAGCCACGCCATCGTCTGCGGGCTGGTGCCCATGTCGGGGGCGGGGATGTCCTTGTTCGGCCCGATGGCGTCACGGAGTTCCTCGGCAAACCGACGGGTCAGGCGCTCGCTCTCGGCCTCGCTGAGTTCCTTGGGGTTGACGGCGATGCCGCCCTTGGCGCCACCGAAAGGCAGGTCCATCACGGCGCACTTCCACGTCATCCACATCCCGAGCCCGACACACTCGTCGCGGGTGACTTCCGGGTGGTAGCGTAGGCCGCCCTTGTGCGGGCCGCGGACGCTGTCGTGCTGGGCGCGGTAGCCCGTGAACACGTCGACGGAGCCGTCGTCGCGCTCGATGGGCACCGTCACCTCGTGGACCTTCTTGGGGTGTTCGAGCCGCTCGACGACGTTCGGGTCGATGTCGATGTGGGCGGCCGCGCTGTGGAGCTGGCGCTTTGCGGTCTCGAGTGCGGACTCGTGTTCCGCGTTCGTCGATTCTTCCTCGGTCGTCGTCTCGGTGGGTTCCGTTGTAGAGCTCATGGGTATCCGTGTTCGTCAGTCGGTTCACACGGCCGCGCTCGGTCGGACGGCGGCGTGGCGGCGATCCGGGTGCGGGAGCGTCCCGGCCGAGGGACGGCCCCTGTGGGTCGTCGGGAATATTTGTGCCAATCGATCATGCGGGTGTACAGTTAGCTTGTTCGTTCCACGACGGCGACAGGTACGGGATGGCACACCAAGCGCGGGTCCGCGGCGACGAACGAGCCGACACCGTCCGGAACGGCCGTCCAGTACGCCGGCGTTCCGGGGCCGGAGGCGGCTCCCGGCCGGCCGTCCGACGCCGCCACCGGTGGGTTTAATCGCCGACTGGCCGAAGCCGCAGGCGTCATGACGAAAGTCAGCGTAGTCGGTGCGGCCGGGACCGTCGGCGCCGCGGCGGGCTACAACCTCGCGCTTCGGGATATCGTGGACGAACTGGTGTACGTCGACATCCCCGAACAGGAGGACGTGACCGTCGGGCAGGCTGCCGACGCGAACCACGGCGTCGCCTACGACTCGAACACGACCGTCCGGCAGGGCACCTACGCGGACACCGCCGGCTCGGACGTGGTGATCATCACCGCCGGCATCCCCCGCAAGCCCGGACAGACCCGGATCGACCTCGCGGAGGACAACGCGCCGATCATGGCGGACATCGGCGCCTCGCTGGCCGAACACAACGACGACTTCGTCTCCATCACCACCTCCAACCCCGTGGACCTGCTCAACCGCCACCTCTACGAGGCGGGTGACCGCGACCGGAACAAGGTGATCGGCTTCGGGGGCCGACTCGACTCCGCGCGCTTCCGCTACGTACTCTCCGAACGCTTCGACACGCAGGTCGGTAACGTCGAAGCGACCATCCTCGGCGAGCACGGCGACGCACAGGTGCCGGTGTTCTCGAAGGTCCGCGTCGACGGCCGCGACCCCGATTTCACCGACGACGAACGCGAGGAGATCCTCGGCGACCTCCAGCAGTCGGCGATGGACGTGATCGAACGCAAGGGTGCCACCGAGTGGGGGCCCGCGACCGGCGTCGCCCACATGGCCGAGGCGGTCATCCGCGACACCGGCGAGGTGCTCCCCGGCAGCGTCGTCCTCGACGGCGAGTTCGGCCACGAGGACACCGCCTTCGGCGTCCCCGTCAAACTCGGCGCCGACGGCGTCGAGGAGGTCGTCGAGTGGGAACTCTCGGCCTACGAGGCGGGCCTGATGGACGAGGCCGCCGAGAAGCTCCGCGACCAGTACGCGAAGATCGAGTAACGGCGCGGCCTCTCAGCTAGCGAACGTTTTTGCCGGCGGCGCTACCAGGTAGGCAGCATGACCGAACGGTTCCCCGTCCCCGAGACGCTCGAACGCCGACGGATCGGCGTCTTCCTCCTCGTCACGTTCGGCGTCTCGTGGGCGACCGCGCTGGCCATCTGGCTCACGGGCGGGCTGACCGACAGCCCCGAGATCGCTCAGGGGTTCACCCTCGCGACGGTGCTGCTCCCCACGACGTACATGTTCGGCCCCGCGGTCGGCAACGTCGCCGCGCGGCTGCTGACCGGCGAGGGACGGGCGACCCTCCGAATCAGGCCGGAGTTCGAGGGGACGATGTGGACGTACGTGGCGGCGTGGTTCGCCCCGGCCGGCCTGACGGTCGTCGGCGCCGCGCTCTACTTCGCGGCCTTCCCCGACCAGTTCGACCCGACGATGGCGGCGTTCCGCGAGGGCGTCGCCGGCGTGACGCCGATGGACCCGATGCTGCTCGCGGTCGTGCAGATCGTGTCGGCGCTCACGATCGCGCCGCTGATCAACGCGCTGTTCGCGTTCGGCGAGGAGTTCGGCTGGCGGACGTACCTGCTGCCGAAGCTCTACCCGCTGGGTCGCCGCCGTGCGATCGTCCTCTCCGGCGTGATCTGGGGGGTCTGGCACTGGCCGATAATCGCCATGGGCTACAACTACGGCTTCGGCTACACCGGCTTCCCGTGGACCGGGATGCTCGCCTTCCTCGGCTTCACGGTCGGCGCCGGGGCGTTCCTCGCCGCGCTGACCGAGCGCGAGGGGAGCGTCTGGCCCGCCAGCATCGGCCACGGCGCGATCAACGCCATCGCCGGGGTGGCCACCCTGTTCGTCGCCGGCCAGCCGAACACCCTCCTCGGCCCGACGCCGGTCGGCCTGCTGGCGGCGCTCCCGTGGCTGGTGCTCGCGGTGTGGCTACTGCGGGAGCGCTAACTGTTGGTTGTGAATAAACACTCAGACGTACTGTTTTAGTCTCTGTCTGTTCTGCCGTAGTTTTTTCAAGAGCGCTACCGAAGTAGCACGGGACGATGGTAACACACAGCAATGCACGGTACGTCGACGACGACGACCGCCGGGAGTTCCTCAAGGCCCTCGGCGTCGGCGGCGCCGTCGCGGCCGGCGGGACAGGTCTCGGAGCGGTCCGGGACGCGATGAGCGCGAACGCGGCGAGCGACCTCGCCGCAGTGGGCGAGTCGATCAGGGCCGACCTCACTGGCTCGATCGATGCCGACCTGATCGCGAGCCAGCAGCCCGCAGTCGCCGAGGCGGCGAGTGAGCTCACGGCGGTGCCCGAACGCGGGCTGCCGACGGGCGAGCCGCGCTACGAGTTCGCCGCCGTCGAGGAGGCGGGCCGGCCGATCTACGACCACCTCGTCGAGGTCGGCTTCTTCGAGAGCACCACGGAACACCTGCCCGGGTTCGACCCCGCGTTCCTGCAGTCGGCCGTCGGCGCCTTCGCCGGTTCCGCGGCGCTGGCCGAGCCGCTGTCGGGGATGGGCCTCGACGACGGCGCCGGCGTCGACCTGCTGAGCGAGGTCGTCGCCAACGCCGAGGAACTCAGCGAACACCACTGGATCGCGACCGACGAGATCCCGCGGGCCGAGATCGAGTTCGGCGAGTACATCCCGACGATGACCCGCGGCGCCGCCGGCGGGGCGCTGCTCTGGCTGAAGGACCTCGATCACCACCTGTTCACCCACAAGGTACTGCTGACCGACGAGATCGTCGCCGACGCGACGTGGCACGGGCAGTCGATGGCCGCCGGCTTCCAACTGATGGCCGAGGGGGCCAAGGCCCTCGGCGGCGGCGCCGACGTGAGCGGGAGCGACCTGACGGCGCTGCTCTCGACCGGCTTCGCGGTCCAGGCCATCGCACAGGGCCTGCTCCCGCAGGACGCCTACTGGATCTCCGAGGAGATGCGCGCCGAGCGACGAACCGACCTGCGACGAGCCAGCCACGGGAACTGAGACGATGCACCCAACAGACATCATCCGCTCCGCGGTCGACGACCGCGAGTACGAGGAGGAGGAGGTACCGCCCGAGGAACTGCCCGACGAGAACGTCCGGACGTTCCAGCAGGAGGTGCCCGGCGAGGACGTGACCGACCGGATGCTCCGGGAGGACATCGCGAACCCGAACGGCTGGCTCCACCACAACAAGGGCCACGAGCAGATCGGCTTCGCGCCCGCCTCGCGGATCACCCCCGACAACGTCGGCGACCTGAGCCCCGAGTACAACATCGACGACTACACCGGCAACCAGACCGAGCCGCTGGTCGTCCCGGGCGACCCGCCGGTGCTCTACTACACGCAGGCCAACCCACAGGAGGTCCGCGCGGTCAACGCCCGCACCGGCGAGGAGTACTGGCGCTTCGCCTACGCCAACGACGATACGAAGGGGCTGGCCCACGCGAACCGCGGCGTGTCGGTGTATCAGGACAAGGTGTTCCTCGGCACCCACGACAACAGCCTCGTCGCCATCGACCGCTACACCGGCGAGGAGGTCTGGACGACGAAGACGCTCACCCCCAAACAGAAAGAGGAGATGAGCGTCCCCGAGCGGATGGCGAGCACGCAGGCGCCGGAAGTGTACGACGGCCTCGTGTTCAAGGGGATGACCGGCTACTACGGCGGCTGGGGCGCCTACTCCGCACTCGACGCCGAGACCGGCGAGATCGAGTGGCAGTACGAGGTCATCCCCGAGGACGAGTGGGTCGGGGAGTCCTGGCGCTACGGCGACGCCGCGCCGTGGAACATCTCGGCGATCGACCCCGAGTCGGGCACCATCTTCATCCCGGGGGCCAACCCCGGGCCGATGATGAACGGCGTCGTCCGGCCGGGGCCGAACAAGCACTCGGACTCCGTGATCGCTCTCGACGCCGCGACCGGCGAGGAGAAGTGGACGACCCAGTTGGTCGCCCACGACTGGCACGACTACGACACCTACAACACCCGCGTCGTGGAGATGGAGGTCGACGGCGAGATACAGCGCGTCGTCGAGGCCGTCAACAAGACCGGCTACCTCTACTTCCTCGATATCGAGACCGGCCAACTGATCGAGCGCTCGCGGCCCTACGCCAAGCAGGGCGGCGAGGTCGACTTCATGGGCATCCTGCCGAAGGGCCAGGAGAACGCCGCCACCGTCTGGCCCTCCGACTGGGGCTCGACGGAGTGGACGCCGGACTCCTACAACCCCCAGACCGGGCTGGCCCACATCGCGGCTAACGACACGGTCAAGCGTTACTGGTACGGCGACTACGAGTACGACGAGTCCGTCGCGGAGGTCAACACCGGCGGCGGCCTCGAACTCGTCGACTACGAGGAGTTCCCGGACATCTCGGCGCACCTGGTCGCGATCGACCCCGCCAGCGGCGAGGAGGTCTGGCGCGAGGAGCTCGAACAGGACGAACTCCAGTCCCGTGCCGGCGGCACGACCGCCACCGGGGGCGGCGTCGTCTTCGGGAGTTCGCCGACGGCGAACCTCGTCGCCGTCGACGCCGAGTCCGGCGAGCGCCTCTGGGAGCACAGCGTGGCCGACCCGCCCCGGGGGATTACCGCCGCGCCGGTGTCGTGGGACGACCCCGTCGAAGGGAAACAGTACGTCGCGATCGCGAGCACCGACGGCATTCAGGTGTTCGCGCTCGCCGCCGAGCAGACGACGGAGACCCCGGCCGAAACCGAGGCGCCGACCGAAACGGAACTACCGACTGCCGAACCGACCGAGGCCGACACCGACACGTCGACTGAAGCCGGCACAGACCAGCCCAGCGACGCTGACTCGGAGACGACGAACACGAGTGGCCCCGGCTTCGGCGCCGCCGCCGCCGCGACCGCACTCGGCAGCGCCGCCTTCGCGGCGAAACGGCGACTCGACGAGGAGGAGGACTGAACGAAGAGTCACAGCAGCTATGGGTACGGCGCTCACAGCCCGCGACATGCGACGCCGTGCCCTCCTCGCACGCACCGCTCTCCTGACGACCCCGCTGACCGCGCTCGCCGGCTGTTCGGCGTTCGGTGGTGACGGCACCGACACACCCACCGATGCCCCGAGCGAGAGCGCGACCGACGAGCCGACGGCGTCCCCGAGTCCGTCGCCGTCGCCGACCCCCTCACCGACGGCCACGCCAGCCGCGGCCCGGGCCCCCGGCGACGCGCTGACCGTCGCGGAGCACACCCTCGTGCGGTCGAACGAGGGGAGCGACAGCGAACTGGTCGGCATCGACGTCGTCGTCGAGAACACGAGCGACGCGGCGGTCACGAACGTCGACGTGCTGGCGGAGTTCCGAGACGACGAGGGGACGCTGCTCGGGCAGGCCGAAGCCGACACCGCCAGAATCGGCGCCGGTGGGCGGTGGTCGGTCGAACTGCTGTTCCCCGGAAGTGGCGCCGACGCCCGCGCGGTGGCCGACTATCAGGTCGTCGTTCGGCGGAGCGACTGAGCGGCCGCTCGCTGATCGGCGACGAAAGAAAGGCGAAGACTGGCTCCGGAACGGTCCGACCGTTACTCGTCGGACTCGTTGCGGGTTAGTTCGTACTGGAACCCGATCGTGTTCTCGGGCATGATCTCGACGGTCCACTCGCCCGCGTCGGGCGCGTCGAGTTCGTAGACGTACTGACTGGTCGAGTGTTCGGTCGCGTAGGCGCCGTCCTGCGTGACGCCGGGTTCGTTCTGCGTGCCGAGGTTGACGTAGCCGCGGTCGGTCACCTGCACGCGCTCGGCCTCGATGCGCTCGCCGTCGGGCGAGACGAACGTCACGTCGAAGCTCGCGGCGTCGGCGTTGTCGGCCGTGCGGTAGCTCTGGGGCGAGAGCGACAGGGTCACGTTGTCAGTCCGCTCGGAGACCGTGAACTCGGTCGTGAACGGCTCCTCGGGCTGTTCCCAGACGACGAAGTTGAGGTTGACCTCCTGCCAGTAGCCGCCCTGATCGGGCCGGGCGGGGTCCTGCAGACCCAGGTCGATCGAGGTGTCGTAGCGGCCGCGTTCCGCGTCCTCGTCGGGCGAGATGGTGACGGTCACCGTCGCGGTCTCACCGGGTGCGATCTGGCTCGGCGCGTCGATGTCGATCCAAGACTGGTCGACCTGCTCGGGGCAGCCGGTGCCGTAACAGTGGCCCCGCTGCTCGGCACGCTCGGGGCTGAGCGGGACGGCCTCGCCGCCGGTGTTCTCGATCACGATCTGCTTGGTGACCGAGTCGCCGGCCTCGACCTGCGTGTTGATGTAGGTGTCCGAGAGGACCTTGACGGTCGGCTCCTTCCAGACGTTCACGCTGGTGTAGGCGGCGTGGATCGGACGGGGCGGCATGCCCGCGGCCGGTTGGGTGGTCTGGTTCGTGAACGCGATCTGACCCGTGTATCGAGCGATCTCGGCGTCGTCGGGGACGGAGATGTTCACTTCGAACTCGGCCTCGGCACCGGCGTCGATGCTGTCAGGACCGGAGATGTCGACCCAGGACTCCTGGATCGGGTTGCGCTCGGTCGGCGACGTGAACAGGTGGGGGTTCACGTCGACAGCCTCCTCCTCGCCGTTCTCGACGGTGACGGTGAAGGAACTGCTCTCCCCGGGCTTGATCTCGAGGTAGCTGTCACGCGCGTCGACGTAGAGGCGGGTGAAGTTGGTCTCTGACTGCTCTGCGGCCGTGGTCTGTGCGACTGCGGGGTTGGTCGTCGTGTCCACGGCGGGGCTCGGTGCGACTGCCGCCGCGGCTGGCATGCCGGCCAGCGCGACGAGGAACGCGATCAGGATGACTCGTTTCATGGGTGGCGTCGCCGGCGACTCGCCATGGAGGGCGGAGGGCGGCGAACGGGAACTTGTTCCGCTGCGTACGTGAAATAATTACTGGAGTGTGAAAAGATCGGTTTAGATACCTACAGCCGGCGCCGGATGCGTTCGGCCGTCGTCGAACCGACGCCGGCTACGTCCAGCAGGTCCTCCTCGCCGGCCTCGCGGACGGCGTCGACGGAGCCGAACCGCCGGAGCAGGCGCTTTCTGGTCTCGGGGCCGACACCCGCCACCTCGTCGAGCGCCGTCGCCACCTCGTCGCGGACACTCTGGTGGTACTGGACTGCAAAGCGGTGGGCCTCGTCGCGCACGCGCTGGAGTAGGTGGAGGTGGGGGGCGTCGTCGGCGAACCGCTCTACCCCGTCTGGGGTGATCACCAACTCCTCGGCCTTGGCCAGCGCGATGCAGGGCACGTCCCAGCCGGTCTCGTCGAGGGCGTCCATCGCCGCGCCCAACTGGCCCTCGCCGCCGTCGATGAGCAACAGGTCCGGGTCCGGTCGGTCGTCGCGGCCCTCGACGGCGCGTTCGGCGCGCCAGCGGAGCAGTTCGCGCATGTTCGCGTAGTCGTCGTTGCGGTCGGTGAGCTTCTTCCGCCGGTAGCCGGCCTTCTCGGCGCTCCCGCCAACGAAGCACACGTCGCTGCCGACGACGGCCTTCCCCTGTGCGTGGCTCACGTCGAACCCCTCGATGCGCTCTGGCCGACTGATCCCGAGAGCGGCGCCGAGCGCGCCCACGGGATCGTCGGCGCCGCCGACGCCGCTGCGGGCGTTCTTCAGCGCCAGTTCGACCAGCTTTCCCTCCCGGCCGGCGCCGGGGACAGACACGTCGACACCGGCGGTGTCGAGCCAGTCGAGCACGTCCTCGTCGTCGGGGCGCTCGGAGAGCAGGATGGCGTCGGGCAAGTCCCGCTCGGCGTAGTACTGCGTCAGGAACGCCGACAGCAGGGTGGCGACGCGGTCCTCGCCCTCGGGCGCGTCGAGTCGGTGTCGGGAGCGGTCGACCAGTTGGCCGGAGTCGGCGTGCAGTCGGGCGACGGTGGCGTCGTCGCCTTCGACGACCGCCGCGAGCACGTCGACCTCGCGCCGGCCCCCGGGCGAGGAGACCGCTTCGCCGCCGCCACCGTGGAACGCCTCGACGGCTTCGAGGCGGTCCCGGGCGTTGGCCGCCCGCTCGAACTCCTGCTGTTGGGCGGCGCTCTCCATCTCCCGGCGGAGCGGGTCGGCGAGCACGCCCGTTTCACCCTCGAAGAAGCGGATCGCGCTCCGTACGTCCTCGGCGTACCCTTCGGCGTCGATGGCGTCGACGCAGGGCGCCGAACAGAGTCCCATCTCGTGGTCGAGACAGGGCCGGTCGCGGTTGCGGAACTTGTGATCCGAACAGCCCCGCAGGCCGTAGGTCTCGCGGATGGCCTTCACGACCGTCTCGACCTCGCGCTTCCGGGTATACGGGCCGAACACCGTCGCCGCGTCGTCGGGGTCGCGGGTGATCTCGATACGTGGGTAGCGGTGGTCGGTCAGTTGGACCAGCGGGTAGGACTTGTCGTCTTTCAGCCGGACGTTGTAGCGGGGCTGGTGGCGCTTGATCAGGTTCGCCTCCAGCAGCAGCGCTTGGGTCTCGGTGTCGGTGACGGCGGTGTCGATGGCGTCCGCTCGGGCCACCATCCGGCGGATGCGGTCGCTGCGCGGGTCGGCGTAGGAGCGCACACGGCTCCGGATGTCGACGGCCTTGCCGACGTAGAGCACGGTGTCGGCATCGTCGCCGCCTTCGAGGAAGCGGTAGATGCCGGGCTCCCGCGGGAGGTCGCCCGCCCGCTCGCGCACGTCACTCGCGTCCATCTGCCCGAGGTAGGGTGTGGTCGCGTTTCAGCGTGACGCCCGCGGCCGTGTTCGTGAGGGGTCGCTGGTGAGTCGGGAGAACGCGGGGTCGGTCAACGCTGGAAAACGGTCGGTCGTCGAGTCGCTTCGGCTGGGGACGAGGGGCCACACGGCCGGTCGCCACTCGCGTGACAACTCAGTCGTCCGCGTGGGCCATCCCCTGCTCACGGAGGTGGGAGAACGCCGCGTCCGTCTCGGCGACGAACGTGTCGTGGTCGTACTCGTTGCCGTGCAGGAGCGTCGAGAAGTACTCCGTCATGCTGGCGACGTTGACCGCCTCAGACAGCTCAGCGTCCGAGACGCCCGCGAACCGGGCTTCCTCCTTGTGGAAGTACGTACAGTAGCCGCAGTTCATCGCGGTCGCTGCGCTCACGCCGACGAGTGCCTTCTCACGCGGCGTCAGTTCGGTGTCACCGAGGAGGAGGTCACGGAAGATGCCCCAGCTATGGTCGCTGGCCGGTTCCGCGATCTGCTCCATCCATCCGGGTACGTGACCGAGCGTTTCCTCGATCTCGTCAATAGTCTGTTGGGTTGCCATGAGTTGGTGCCCCTCTTTGGGCACGGTATAGTGTACCACAGCCAACGGAATAGCCGTTCAGCCCACACACGGTTCGGGAACCGCCGGATGCAGCGCCGAACGGGGCCACGAGCCGACGACGTTGGGACCTGATGGGGACACAGGATGCCGACCGCCGGCTACAAGCCCCGGCGCGTCGAACGCCGGCCCATGACCCGCGTCTGGCTGGTCGAACGGGACGTCGACAGCCGCAACCTCGTGACGACCACCTACGCCACCCCGGACGGCGAGCGCACGTTCAGCCGGCAGGCCGCGCTCGAATCCCTCGCCCGGCGCGGCGGCCCAACGGCCGCCGTCGACGTGGACGAGGACCGCCTCGAGGCCGTCGGCGACGCCGAGACGGCGGCACGCTACGCGGCGGAGGCCGAGCGCGTCGCCGCCAGTCACGACCCCGACGACAGTCTCTGACGCGCGCTCCCGGAGCCGAAACCCTTTATCGGAAACCGCGGCAAGCCCGGGCATGGCCGCCATCGAACTCGACGGCGTCGACAAGCGGTTCGGCGACGTGCTCGCGGTCGACGGACTGGACCTGACGGTGCCCGAGGGCGAGGTGTTCGGCTTCCTCGGCCCGAACGGCGCCGGCAAGTCGACGACGATCAACCTCCTGCTGGACTTCGTTCGCCCGACGGCCGGCACCGTGCGGGTGCTCGGAATGGACCCACAGGCCGACAGCGTGGCCGTCCGGGAACGCACCGGCGTGCTCCCTGAGGGGTTCTCCACCTACGAGCGCCTCACCGGCAGAGAGCACCTGGAGTTCGCCATCGAGTCGAAGGCCGCCGACGCCGACCCCGACGCGATACTCGAACGGGTCGGCCTCGACGGCGACGGCGACCGGAAGGCCGGCGGCTACTCGAAGGGGATGGCCCAACGCCTCGCGCTCGGGATGGCGCTGATCGGCGAACCGGACCTGTTGATCCTCGACGAACCCTCCTCGGGGCTGGACCCCGCCGGCGCCAAGGAGATGCGCGACATCGTCCGCGAGGAGGCCGACCGCGGCGCGACGGTGTTCTTCTCCAGTCACGTGCTGGGGCAGGTCGAAGCCGTCTGTGACAGCGTCGGCATCATGCGCGACGGAACGCTGGTCGCCCGCGACTCCGTCGAGGGGTTGCGCGAGGCGGTCGGCTCCGGCGCGACGCTGTCGATTACCGCCACCGGCGTCGACGACGACGCGCTCGCGGGCGTTCGTGCCCTCGACGGCGTCGACACCGCGACGGCCGAGGGCGACGCTGTGACGGTGCAGTGTGACCCCGAGGCGAAGACGGCCGTCATCGGCGCGCTGGAGGACGCCGGCGTGGTCGTCGACGACTTCTCGACCCGCGAGTCCTCGCTCGAAGACCTCTTCCTCGCGTACACGGAGGGCGAGACGCCGACCGAGACGCACGGTAGCGGAGGGGACACGGACGACGGTGCCGCCGAGTCGGAGGTGGGCCGATGAGTTGGGAGGCCGTCGCCCGGAAGGACTTCCGTGACGCGGTGCGCTCGCGCTGGCTCTGGGTGCTGTCGGCGCTGTCGGTGCTGGTGTTCGCCGGCGCCGCCATCGGCCGACTCTACGTGGGCGGCCAGGTGGAGAACACCCAAGGGCTGGTCCAGGGGTTCCTCTTCTTCCTGAAACAGGGGACCGCGATCCTACTCCCGCTGACCGCGCTCGTTGTCGCCTACGGCTCGATCACCCGTGAGCGCGAGTCGGGAACGATCAAGCTCCTGCTCTCGCTGCCCCACTCCCGGGACGACGTGGTGATCGGGAAGTTCCTCGGCCGGAGCGGCGTCGTCGCCCTCCCGGTACTGATCGGGTTCCTCGTGGCCTTCCTCGCGTTGCTGCCCGCTGGCTCGGGGCTGGACATCTTCGTCTACGTCCAGTTCGCCCTGCTGACCGCGCTGCTGGGCGTCGTCTTCGTCGGCATCGCCGTCGGTGTCTCGGCGGCCGCGAACACCAACCAACAGGCGCTCGTCGGCGCCGGCGGCCTCTTCGGGCTGTTCTGGTTCCTCTGGAACTTCTTCGTCAGCGGCGTCAACCGTGCGGCGACGGAGCTGTTCGGGCTGTCGACGCCCGAGCAGTTCCGCCTGCGACTGGCGCTGAAGCTACTGAACCCGATCCAGGCGTACAAGACCCTCGTCGACAGCCTGTTCATGAGCGACCTCGAGGCCCGGATCCGGACGTTCAGCCTGCTGTTGGGGATGATCCCGAACCAGCAGGCCGCACAGGCCCTCGGGCCCGAGCTCTCGCCGGTCTTCTCCGACCCGTTCGTGCTGATGGCGATGCTGCTCTGGTTGGTCCTCCCGCTCGCTGTCGGCGTCGTCTGGTTCCGCGACGCGGAGCTGTAAGGCGCTGTTACTGCCCCCTTCGCGGCGTTTCTCTGGGTCGTGTAGAGTCGTGTTACGGGCGGTCCGGGACGGAGCCTACTCAGCCTCGTCCGATCCTACGTTTCGTTGTTCGCACATAACTAATCTTGGCGGCCTACATGGGTTTCCCGCCGGAATCCGGCGAAACCATGACTGACACTACCGAACCGAAGCCGACCGAGAGCGCGGACGAACAGGACCACTCCAGGCGCGGCTTCCTCACCCGATCCGCGTTGACCGGCGGCGCGCTGCTCACCCTCGGCGGGGGTGCCGGCGTCGCGCTCGCCGACGAACACACCGGCGGCGACGGCGCCGGCACGGGCGCGACGTTCGACGACGTCGAGGGAACCGACGTGGACGTGTTGAACTACGCGTTGTCGCTCGAACATCTGGAGAGCGCCTTCTACCAGGAGGCCATGGACACGTTCGACGAGGACGAGTTCCTCGAGGCCGACGCGCTGGAGGACTACACCGAGGAGGACCGCCAGATGGTGTACGGCTTCGTCGAGACCGTCGCCGACCACGAGGCTCAACACGTCGAGGTGCTCACACAGGCCGTTGCACTCCTGGGTGGGGACCCGGCCGACCCGGCCGACTACGACTTCGGCTTCGAGGACGTCGCCGAGTTCATCTCGCTGGCACAGGTGCTCGAGAACACCGGTGTCGCCGCCTACGCGGGCGCCGCCCCGTTCGTCGAGAGCCCCGACCTGCTGGGTGCCGCCCTGTCGATCCACAGCGTCGAGGCACGCCACGCCGCCATGATGAACGCGGTGGCGGGTAGCTCGCCGTTCCCGAACGCGTTCGACCCCGCGAGCTCACAGAGCGAGGTTCTCGACGCCGTCAGCGGGTTCATCGCCGGCGAACCCGAGACCGAAGAGGAGGACGGAGAAGAGACCGACGGAGACGACGAGACGGAAACGCCGGCCGACGAGGAGACGCCGATGGGCAACGAAACGGAGACACCGATGGGCAACGAAACGGAGACACCGATGGGTAACGAGACGGAGACGCCCATGGGCAACGAGACGGAGACACCGATGGGCAACGAGACAGCGGGTAACGGAACAGCCGGTAACGAGACGACAACGACGACCGACGGGAGCTGAATCCCCGGACAGGGAGCTACTCCCGCGCGACGTCGTGGCGGCCGAAGCCGTACCGGAGACGGTTCGCGAGCCGCCGGGCGAACCGTCCCTCCGCGGGCGCACGGGAGCCGAAGCGTTCCGAGAGCGCCTGGTAGATGAGCGGCACCGGCACTTCCTGTTCCAGCGCCTCCTGCACCGTCCACGTCCCCGTCGAGCCGCCGGCGACGTGGTCGGCCACGTCGCCGAGGTCGTTGCCCTCCTCGCGGAACGCCTCCTCACAGAGTTCGAGCAGCCACGAGCGGATCACGGCGCCGTTGTTCCACGTCCGGGCGACCGACTCCAGATCGAGGTCGTAGCGGCCGTTCGCGAGCAGTTCGAACCCTTCGCCGTAGGTCTGCATCAGCGCGTACTCGACGCCGTTGTGGACCATCTTGACGTAGTGGCCCGAGCCGGCGGGGCCCATCCGGTCGTGGCCGGCGTTCCCGGTGGCGACGGCGTCGAACACCGGGACCAGTTCCTCGTAGGCCCACTCGGGGCCACCGACCATCAGCGAGAAGCCGAGGTGGGCGCCGGCGGGCCCGCCGGAAGTGCCACAGTCGAGGTAGGCGGCCTCGGTGGTCTCCGCGCGGCGCACCGACGCCTCGAAGTGGGAGTTGCCGCCGTCGACGACCACGTCGTCGGCGTCGAGGTGCGGTTCGAGGTCGTCGAGCGTGGCGTCGACGGGGTCGCCCGCGGGCACCATCAGCCAGATGCGTTTCTCCTCGCCGAGGCGGTCACAGAGGTCCGCGACGCTGTCGGCCGCCGTCGCGCCGGCTTCGGCGGCTTCGGCGGTCGCCTCCGCGCTCAGGTCGAACGCGACCACGTCGTGGCCCGCGTCGAGGCTCCGGTCGACGACGATCTGTCCCATCCGGCCGAGTCCGATGACGCCGAGTTCCATATCCGAGGCTGTGAGGGGAGGGGTGTAGCCGTTGCGGTCCGGTGGCGGGGCTCGCCGGTCGGTCCCCCCGGCCGGCTACTCCGTTCCCTCCTCACCCTCGCCGTACCGGACCGACCCCCAGAGGTCCGGATGCGGGTCCAGCGCGTCGTCGGCGTCGACGCGGTCGAGCGCGGTCTGCGCAGCGTCGGCGGCGTCGTCGAGGATCGTTTCGAGCCCCGGCGCGTCGGGTGCGACGACCTCGCCGTCGCGCAGTCGGACCACGCCGTCGGCCATGACGAACGACACGTCGCCGCCGTCTGCGTAGTTGACCACCCGCGGAACGGCGCCGTCGGCGCCGAGGTCGGGGCCGAGTTTCGCCGAGCGGCGGTCCACCGCGATCACGTCGGCGCGCGTGCCGGCGGCGAGCGAGCCGACCTCGTCGGCCATCCCGAGCGCCGCCGCGGCGTCGACGGTCATCGACTCCAGCACGCGCCCGGCCGGGAGCAGGCTGGTGTCGCCGTGGTACGACCGCTGGAGTTGGGCGGCGATCCGGCCCTGCGAGAGTAGGTCGAACGAGCGGTCCGGCGCGCTGCCGTCGGTGGAGACGGCGACGGTGACGCCCTGCTCCATCGCCTCAGTGACGGGGAAGCGGTCCCACGCGTAGGCGTGAGTCAGCGGGCCGGTGGAGGCCGCGACGCCGTTCTCGGCCATGAGCGCCACCTCCTCGCTGCTGATCCCCGCACAGTGGGCCAGCGAGAGCCGCTCGGAGAGGATATCCGCGTCGACGTCGGCCGCCGCGGCGACCTCGCCCACGTAGGCGTGGGCGTGAATCGGCAGGCCCTCGCGTTCGGCGAGGTCGGCAACCGCCCGGATCTGCTCGACGCTGGCGTCTGTCGCTTGGCCGTCGTCGTCCATCTCCGGGACGAGCGAGGAGGGAGCGACGGCGACTCGGATCCGCCCGCCGGCGGCGCCGTCGAGGTCGTCGACGACGGCTTCGGTGGTCGCCATCGCGCGATCGAGATCGATGGTCGTCTCGGTTCCCGTGTCCGGGTCCGTCGCCTCGACGGGGAGGCCGTCCGGCGGGCCGACGGCGACGACGTGGCGCAGGCCGAACTCGCGGTAGCCCGTCGCCGCCGCCGCGGCGAACTTCGGGTCGTCCGCGCGGGGCATCGAGCCGACGTAGGAGAGCGAGGTGGTGACGCCGGCGCGGAGCCGTTCGAGCGCGGCGAGTCGGCTCTCGGCCGCCCAGAAATCGGTGCCGGAGCCGTGGAAGTAGATACGCTTGACGAGGTCGAGCCAGTCGTCGCCGCGGCCGTCGACGAGCCCTTTGGTGAGGCTGTGGCCGGCGTGGCCGTGGCTGTCGACCAGCCCCGGAAGGAGGACGTGGTCGTCGAGGTCGATTCGGTCGGCGTCGGGGTTGTCGGCGACGATGTCGTCGCGCGGGCCGACGGCGACGATTGTGTCGTCAGCAACGAGGACGGCGCCCGGGTCGAGGACGCGGCGGTCGGCGTCGACGGTGACGACGGTGCCGCCGGCGAGGACGGTTGGAGCCATGACTGGCGATTGGGTCGAGGCCTCCTGAATCTTCGTACGGTCGGCGGGGGGTCCACGGCCTATCGTGGCGTCGGAACGTCGCCGCGGTTCAGAGCTACCGTGGCGTCGGAACGTCGCCGCGGTTCAGAGCTACCGTGGCGTCGGAACGTCGCCGCAGTCCAGAACTACCGTGGCGTCGGAACGTCGCCGCGGTTCAGAGCTACCGTGGCGTCGGAACGTCGCCGCAGTCCAGAACTACCGTGGCGTCGGAACGTCGCCGCGGTTCAGAGCTACCGTGGCGTCAGATCGATGGTGACCCGCGGCGCGTACAGCGGCTTCTGCCGGTAGAGGTAGAGCGCGATGAGGCCGTTGACGAGGAACTCGACCACGGCGACCACGTCCGGGAACAGCAGGACCCGGAACGTGGCGAACACCGTCGCGAGGCCGAACAGCGCCAGCCCCGCGAACCACGCCCAGCGCTCGACGATCCAGAGGCCGTACACCGTGTACGTCTGGAGGACGGCAAGGAGGATCACGAGGAGGCCGAGCACGGTCGCGGCGGTACTCGACATCCAGATCAGCCGGATGCCCTGGACGAACGCCACCAGTGACGCCAGCGTGGCGAACACGGCGAGAACCTTCACGCCGAGCGGCGCGGCGTCGCTCTGGCGCATCTCGGTGACCATGTCGAGGCGGTAGATCACGCTCTCCTTGTGGTAGGCGTCGTAGCGGGCCTGCGTACCGGGAGTGTAGATCGGCCG
Organism: Halolamina litorea; assembly: GCF_026616205.1. Taxonomy (NCBI): domain Archaea; kingdom Methanobacteriati; phylum Methanobacteriota; class Halobacteria; order Halobacteriales; family Haloferacaceae; genus Halolamina; species Halolamina litorea. The sequence continues at coordinate 441,466 of NZ_JANHGR010000002.1, read as the reverse complement.
CTGGTGGTAGATGTAGCCCGCGGTGACGAGGTTGACCAGCACGTAGCCCAGCGACAGCAGGCTGAGTTTGAGGACGAAGATCAACAGAGCGACGGCGGCGGCGGCGCCGAACAGCCCCACGCCGGCGTACCACGCCCACGGTTTGAGGCGGCGCAGCCCCAGTGCGACGACAGCGGAGGCCGCGGTGAGGCCGATCAACGCGCCCGCGATGACGGCGGTGTACATGCCGTCGCCGTCGAGCAGCCAGCGAAGCAGGTAGTGGCCGGCGAACAGCGCGGCGAACAGCGCCGAGAGCGCCATGAGCGCCGAGATGACCGTCACCCCCAGCGGGGGCGTGTACGTCTGCTGGGCCTGCCCACTCATCGGTTCGTCGGGGCTACTCCGGACTCGGCGAAAAAGCCGGGGGGTGGTCGTGACGCTCCCGCGGGTATTTTGCCGCCGCCAATCGACCCACGGGCATGGACGAACGCATCCACGAACACGCGAAGACGTTGGTCGACTGGAGCGCCCGGATCGAGGCCGGCGACGACGTGGTGCTCTCGGTCTCGGAGGGTGCCCACGACCTCGCCGTCGCCGTCGCCGAGGAGGTCGGCGCCCGCGACGCCAACGTGCTCACGCTGTACGACTCAGACGAGGTGGACCGCGCTCACACGCGAGCCCACGGCGGCGAGTTCGACGAGGACCCCGAGTTCGAGCGCGCCCTCTACGAGAACGCCGACTCGGTACTCCGCCTCGGTGGGGGCCGCAACACGACAGCCAGCGCCGACGTGCCGTCGGAGAAGCGCCAGGCCAAACGCCGGTCCCGGTCGGGCATCCGCGAGGCCCGGATGGACACCGACTGGGTGTCGACGGTCCACCCGACGCGCTCGCTGGCCCAGCAGGCCGGCATGAGCTACGAGGCCTACCAGGAGTTCGTCTACGAGGCCGTGCTCCGGGACTGGGAGGAACTGGCCGACGAGATGGCGAAGATGAAGGAGCTACTCGACGCCGGGAGCGAGGTCCGACTGGTCAAGGAGGACACCGACCTCACGATGTCCATCGAGGGGCGCACGGCGGTCAACTCCGCGGCCAGCGTCGCCTACGACTCCCACAACCTCCCCTCCGGCGAGGTGTTCACCGCGCCCTACGCGACCGAAGGCGAGGTGTTCTTCGACGTGCCGATGACGATCAACAGCCAGCGCGTGCGGAACGTCCACCTGACCTTCGAGGACGGCGAGGTCGTCGACTTCTCCGCCGAGCAGAACGAGTCGGTCATCGCCGACGTGCTCGACACCGACGAGGGCGCGAAGCGACTCGGCGAACTCGGGATCGGGATGAACCGCGGGATCGACCAGTTCACCGACAGCATCCTCTTCGACGAGAAGATGGGCGACACCGTCCACCTCGCGGTCGGGCGGGCCTACGGCTCGAACTTCCCGCCGGGCCACGAGGACGAGGCGAACGACTCGGCGGTCCACGTCGACATGATCACGGACGTGAGCGAGGACTCGCGGATGGAGGTCGACGGCGAAGTGGTTCAGCGAAACGGGACGTTCCGCTGGGAGGACGGGTTCGAGGGATAGGCGGGGAGGTCTGCTGTTTCTGAGTATTTCGCGGAACCCGTGAACAGCACCGCGGAGTGAGCATGACTTCTGGGACCGCACCGCGACGTACAGCCCTCAACCCTCCCCAACCGACTCGCTCCCAGTCGGTCGCTCCTCCCTCGCACGCTCGTTCGTGCCCGGAGGCACTCACGTCGCGCGCCACAGCCGCCGTAGTGTGGATGTGGTGGACGCCTCGCGGTCGCCGACGATCGGCGACCGCTGGGGGAGGGGCGGGGAATCGGCGCTGCGCCGGGCCTTGTGCCCGGCGCACTGCGGTCCCAGAGTCCATGTGTCGAGTGCTGTCGCCGTCACAGTCGCCGTCCGTGCTGCCGAAACTCACACTCACCCGAGAAACCGATCGAACGAACAGCGGCCATGGACGTTTTCAGGCCCACACCACAACCACGAGCCATGCCCGAGTTCGACGCCGACGCCATCGCGCCGACGCTCCGACTGCTCTACCAGTCCGGCGTGGGAATCGCCCCCAGCGGCATCGCCGCCAACCTCGACGATCGGATGGACGACCCGCCCGCCAGAGCGTCGGTCCTGAACGCCGTCCGCGAACTCTCGGAGGCGGACTACCTCCGCTCGATCAGCGACGTGGAGTCCTGTTACGTCATCACCGAGCACGGTCGTGACTACGTCGAGAGCGAACTCGACGACGAGGCGCTGGGACTGCACTGACCGGCCGGCCGTCGCCGGTCACTCGGCTTCGTGGACGTGCCCGCACTCCGGGCACTTGACCTCCTCGCCGCGGACCTCCGCCGACGCCTCCCGCACCTCGCGCATCACCCGCGATATCTCGTCTTCGGCCTGGAGTTCCTCCTCGACGGAGAGGTCGACGCCCTCGACCTCCAGCAGGAACTTCGCGATCTCGGTCACCTCGTACATCGTCTCGTCCAGTTCCTCGGCGGTGTAAAAGCCCGACATCGCGCCGTAGAGGAACGTTGCGCCGGCCTTGGTGACTTTCTCCTCGAAGGAGGCCCGCGCCTGGTTCACGGCTTGAGGGGTGTAGGTGTCGGTCATGAAGGGCACCAGCCGAGGGAGGTTCTGGCCGATCTTGGTCATCTCCACGCCGGTCTCGGTGCGGAAGTCCGCACAGAGTCGGGCGATGGCCCACTCGCGTGCGGTGATGTACGTCCGGTCGCGTAGGAACTCGTTGACGCGGTCGTAGTCCGCCCGGTCCATCTTGGTGAAGCGAGCGTACTCCTGTACGTCCTCGGGCACGTCCTCGGCCGCGGGTTCGCGCTCCGTCGCGGGCCCGCCGTCGCGGTCGGTCGCCGGGTCACTGCCGCGCTCGTCCGTCGGGTCCGCCGTGTCGCCGGCCGGTGACTCCTGCTCGCCGGTCGCTGCGTCGTCGGCGCCGCCGGGTGGCGTCGGGTCCTCGCTCATGTCCCCACCTGACACAGCCACGGACATAGGGCTACTCCTCCGTGGCCGGGCAGTCGGGGCGACGCCGGCCCACGGTCGCCCACGGGGTTTATCAGGAGCGGGGGCGTCCGCCCCGCCATGCACGTGCTGCTCGGGATCGGCGGGAGCGACGACTCTATCGAGGCGTTGGAGGCGGTCGTGGCCCGCGCGGCCGCCGTCGGCGACGATCTCACCGTCGCCATCGTCGAGAACCCCCGTTCGCCCCGCTCGCGCGAGGAGATCGCCGACCGCGTCGCGGCCGAGTTGGCTGACGCCGGGATCGACGCCGAGATCCGGCAGGTCGAGGGCGACCCCGGGAGCGAACTGGTCGACATCGCCGAGCGCGAGGGGTTCGACGAGATCGCGCTGGGCGGCGGCCAGACCAGCCCGATGGGGAAGATCAACGTCGGCAGCATCGCGGAGTTCGTCCTGTTGAACGCCCGAACGACGGTCAGGCTGATCCGGTGAGCATGACGGGACCAGAGCGCTACCCCGACGACCCCGCCGACGAGTTCCCGGCGCCGCCCCGGACCGTCGAGGACGCCGAGGGGCGGGCCATCGAACTCAGGGCGTACGACGACAGCGAGGACGACCGTGCGGCCCTGGAGGCGATGTACGAGGCGTTCGACCCCGCCGACCGCGCACAGGGGATCCCCCCGAGCAGGCCGGCGAAACTGGCCGAGTGGCTCGACCGGATCCTCCAGACGAACTGCTGTAACGTCTTCGCGTGGGACGGCGACGAGGTGGTCGGCCACGCGACGCTGGTGCCCGAGAACGGTCCGGAGTCACCCTACGAACTGGCCATCTTCGTCCTGCAGTCACACCAGGGCGTCGGCATCGGAACGGCGCTGATCGAGTCGATCCTCGGCCACGGCGCCGCCCGCGGTATCTCGAAGGTGTGGCTGACCGTGGAACGCTGGAACCGACCCGCGGTGGGGCTCTACCAGAAGATCGGGTTCGAGACGACCGACGCCGAGAGCTTCGAGTTGGAGATGGCGATCCGACTCGACGCCGCGGACGCCGCGGCTCAGACCGAGAGTACCGGCTGACTCGCGTAGCGCAGGACGTACTCGGCGGTTTTCTCCAACACGGCCGCACGGCTCCCAGTCTGGGGCTCGCGCGGGACGACGAGGAAGTCCGCGCCGGCGTCCTCGGCGGTGTCGAGTACGACGCTCCCGGGGTGTTGGCTCAGGCGGTCCGTCGAGAACCCCGAGACGGTCTCGGTGTCGATGGGGACGCCGGCGTCGGCGGCGATCTCTTCGGCGGTGTCGGCGTACTCCTCGGTCTCGGTGGTCGCCGTGGCGCCCTCGGGGAGCACGTAGACGACGTGAACCGCGGCGCCGTAGGCGTCGGCGACGCCGACCGCGTACTCGACGGCGCGGGTCGACTCCTCGCTACCGTCGACGGCCACGAGCACGAGATCGAACGGCTTCATGGGTGGGAGTCCGGCCGGCCACTCAAAACCGTTTCCGTGCGAGGTCGGGGCAACGCGGGGGCGGAACGTGAGCGGAACGGTCGACGGTGAGTCAGAGCGACTCGGCCACGTCCTCGGCGAAGTAGGTGAGGATCAGGTCCGCGCCGGCACGCTTGATCGACAGCAGCGACTCGTGGGCGACCGCATCGAGGTCGAGCCACCCGTTCTCGGCGGCGGCGTGGAGCATCGCGTACTCCCCCGAGACGTTGTAGGCGGCGACGGGGTGGTCGTGTTCCCGGCGCACGTCGGCGACCACGTCGAGGTACGGCAGCGCGGGCTTGACCATCAGCACGTCGGCGCCCTCCTCGACGTCCAGTGCGACCTCGCGGCGGGCTTCCCGGGCGTTGGCGGGGTCCATCTGGTAGTGTCGGCGGTCGCCGAAACTGGGCGCGCCGTCGGCGGCGTCGCGGAACGGGCCGTAGAAGGAGGACTCGTACTTGGCGGCGTAGGACATGATCGGGAGGTTCCGGAACCCCGCAGCGTCGAGGCCATCGCGGATCGAACCGACCATGCCGTCGAGGCTGGCGGAGGGAGCGACCATGTCCGCGCCGGCCTCGGCGTGGGAGACGGCGGTTTCGGCGAGCAGTTCGACGCTCTCGTCGTTCTCGACGGTGAGGTGGGGGTCCGCCGCGGCATCATCCTCGACGATCCCGCAGTGGCCGTGCTCGGTGTACTCACAGAGACAGACGTCGGTGATGACGTAGGCGTCGGTCTCCTCGGTGATCGCTCGGACCGCGCGCTGGACGACGCCGTTCTCGGCGTAGGCACGAGTCCCACGGCCGTCCTTGAACTCCGGAATCCCGAAGATCATGACCGCCTCGACACCGGTGGCGAGCACCTCCTCGACGCGGGAAACGGCGTCCTCGACAGGGACGCGCTCGTGGCCGGGCATCGTCTCGATGGGGACGCGTTCGTCGGCGGTGGCGTCGACGAACACGGGCGCGATCAGGTCGGATGAAGAGAGACTCGTTTCGGCGACGAGCGAGCGGACGCCGTCGGCCCGCAGGCGGCGTGGGCGCCGGGCGTCGTCGCGGCCGGGTCGAGGGGTATGGTCCATGCCGGAAGCAGACGCCCCGGCGGCAAAACCGCGTCGCTCCCGGGTACCCCGGCCGGCGTTCTTAACCGACTGGATCGCATATTGGGCGGTATGCAGTGCCATTACTGCGAGGACGACGCCGTCTACGCCGCCGAGACGGGGGGGATCAAAGTCGGCCTCTGTGAGGACCACTTCCAGCAGCGCGTCGAGGAACTCGCCGACGACGAGCGGTTGGAAGCGCTTCGCGAGCAGACCGAGATCGACCGCGCCGAGTAGCCCTACCAGAGCACGTCGACGCCGAACACGTACAGCGCCGCGAGCGCCGACTCGAACAACAGCGTCCCGAGCGCCGAGAGCACGACGAACCGTGTCGTCTCCATTTTCGCGAGGCCGGCCGGCACCGTGAGCATCCCGCGAGTGAACAGCATCGCGTTACTGCCGGTGACCGCCGGGCCCCCCCAGCGGTCGAACCAGCCGTCGAAGCGGGTCAGCGTGCGGTCGCTCACCCGGAACCAGCGGTTCTGCAGGAGGTACTCGCGGCCGGCGCGTTTGGCGACCGTAAAGAGCGCGACCTGCCCGACCGTGGCGCCCAGCACCGCGACCCCGAGCAGCGGGATCAGTTCCTCGGGCCCGTGGCCCAACAGCGCCAGCGATCCCGGGACGAGCAGTTCGCTCGGGACGAAGTACATCAACATCGCCCCCTCCAGCACGAACACGCCGAAGAGGACGACGTACGCCCACTCCGAGTTCAGCAGCGACTGGAGCCAACCGGGCATCTCGGCGACGATTCCCTCGTTCACGGCCGGCGTTACCGCGGTCGTGGGTAAATCAGTTACCCTCACGCTCAGGGGAGTTCGACCGGTTCGGGGAGCCGTGCACGTACTCGCTCCCACGCGCCCCGGGGCAGGCCGTCGACGGCCAAGTCGGTCTCGTGGGCGTCGGTGCCGCCGGTCGCCAGCAGGTCGTGATCGGCGATCGCGGCCTCGACGGGGCGGGGGTCGAGGGCCTCGGCGTCGTCCGGCGAGACCGGGCGGTCGTAGGGGTAGTACCGCTCGACGGCGTCCAGATCGGCGGCCAGTTCGAGCGCGGCCCCGGGGTCGTCGTAGCGCAGCGGGTGGGCGAGGCCGACGAACGCGCAGGCCTCCTCCAAGAGTTCGCGGCCGGTCGTGAAGTCGGGGACCTCACGGGCGACGAAGCAGGGGCCGTCGTCGCCGATCAGGTCGTCGAACACCTCGCTCACGGTGCCGTAGTCGGCCTCGCTCTCGACGACGGCGCGGGCGATGTGGGGTCGGCCGAGCCCCTCGTGGGGCTCGATCCCGAGGTCGACGCCGAGTTCGGCCTCGACGTTCTCGACGATGCGCCGGCCGCGGTCGATCCGGTCCTGCTGGAGGCGCTCGACCTCGGCGGTCAGCGCCTCGGTCTCGGAGAGGCCGTAGCCGAGCAGGTCGACTCGCTCCTCGCCGGCGTCGACGCGGAGTTCGATGCCGCGGACGACGAGCAGGCCGTCACGGCGCTCGACGGGGACCGAGAGTTCGGGGTGGTAGCGGTCGTGGTCGGTGACGGCGACGGCGTCCAACCCCTCTTGGCGGGCGGTGTCGACGAGTGCCGGCAGCGAGAAGGTACCGTCGGAGACGGTGGTGTGGGCGTGGAGGTCAGCAACGACGCTCATTGGTGGGAATCTGTCGGCCGCGAGAGAAACCGCTTGCGATGTGACCGCTCAGCCGTCGATCCACTCGACGGCGTCCCCGAGGTCGAGCGGGAGGCCGCCCTTCCGGTAGGCCTCGATCCGACCGGATGGACGGAGCCGGAACACGACCGCCGGGCGGTGACGGACCTCCGGCTGCTCGCCGGCGATGGCCATCCAGTCGTCGTCGGGGAACGACGAGCAGTCGACGAACAGCGTCACGCCGCCGCCGTGTTCCTCCAGTTGGCCGGTGGACTTCGTCTGGGCGGTCTCGCGGATCGCCGTGATCGGCGACCCCGCCGAGCGGTGTTTGGGCGGGAGCGGCCGGGTCACCTCGACCAGCGTCGTCTCGGCGTCACCGGGACGGCTGGCACGGTAGTCGATGGAGTGACCCGTGGTGACCGCGGCCTCGGGGGCGATGTCGTAGCCGGCTTGGAGGAGGAGGTAGGCGGCGTTGAACTCCCCCATCGTCGCCGACATCCGGGTGAGGTCCATCGTCTCTGAGGTGCCGAGCTTCCCCGCCATCGTCTCGCGGTACTCGTCGAGGGCGCCGCCGGCGAGCAGGTCCTCGTAGAACGCGAGCACCTCGTCCCGGTCGGCGTCGGGGAACCCCGCGGCGTACTCCGCGAAGAACGCGCGGGTGGTCTCGCGGCCGTCCTTCGAGAGGAACACCGGGAGGAAGAACCACGCGAGGTGCGGGTAGTCCTCGAGCCACGGCGACTCGTCGGTGAGTTGGGCGAGCAGTTCCCGCTCGGCCCACCGGCGGACGCCGTAGGGCACCTCGTCGAACCCCTGTTTGTCGGTGCGCCAGAGCGAGGAGGGCGTCTCAGTGTTGCCCAGCCAGTAGCCGGCGTCGTCGTTCCAGCAGAACAGCGCGGTGTCGCCGTTGTCCATGTCGAAGCGCACCGCGTCGAACCCCTGTGGCGCCTTGTACCAGGGATCGCCCATCGTGGCGCCGATGTTGGCCTGCAGGGCCTGCAGGAGCTCGTTGCGGACGCGCGCCTCGGACCACGAGCCGGGGGCGTATCGGAACCGAAGCGGCTTTGCCACACGCCCTATCGGCGGGCCGACGGTTTACGTACTGCGATGCGATCCGTCGACAACCGGTATCCCACCGTGTAACCGACTGAAAGTAACCGACACGTATATTGGTGGTAACCCTCAAGGTATGGTATACCATGTCATTTGGTGCCTATGACGAGGGCGAACACGAGCGCCGTGAACAGCTGACCTCGCAGGCCGACGCCGAGTTCGAGGAGCGGCCCGAGCCGTTCAGCGGGACCGTCAGCTACGACGCCGGTGACTCCGCGGAGGCTCTGCTCGATCAGTTCCAAGAGATCAAAGAGGACTGATCCGCAATCGCCCTTCTCCGTCCGTCCGAATCCGCCAGCGGCGGCGCTGCCGGAGCGCCTAACCGCCTCCGCCTCCAAACGTCGCCGATGGCCTCCCAGCGCTGTGACGGCTGTAACCGACGGGTGCGGATCGGCGGCGGGATCGGCGACTTCTGGTCGTTCAGCAACGACGGCCCGACCGAGGGGATGGACCTCGAACTGGCCGACGGCACCGAGTTCTTCCTCTGTTTCGACTGTATCGAGCGGCTACCCGACGACCGGGACGCGAGGTCGGCGGACGTCGAGGCACTACCTCGGCAGGACGACTGAGTACGAAAAAAGGGAGTCCGGCGCGCCGGTGGTCGGTTACTCCGGCTTCAGGCCGCCGTCCTGGACGCGCATGATCGCCTCGCCGTCGGCGAGGTTGGGCGCGTCGACGAGGCGCACGATACGCTTGTCGCCCTTGGACTTGCGGAGGTAGATGCGGAACGTCGACTTGTGGCCGAGGATGTTCCCACCGATCGGCTGGGTCGGGTCGCCGAAGTAGGAGTCGGGGTTGGAGGCGACCTGATTGGTCACGAGCACGGCGACGTTGTGGAGGTTGCCGACCTTGTCGAGTTCGTGCAGGTGTTTGTTCAGCTTCTGCTGGCGCTCGGCCAGTTCGCCACGGCCGACGTACTCCGCACGGAAGTGCGCCGTCAGGGAGTCGACACAGAGCAGACGGACGGGCCAGTCGGTCTCCTCGTGTTCCTTGGCGAGTTCGAGGGCCTTCTCGGCCAGCAGCATCTGGTGGTTGGCGTTGAACGCCTTCGCCACGTGGATCTTGTCGAGGAACGACTCGAGGAGCGCCTCCATCGTCTCCTCGTCGCCGGGTTCGCCCTCGATCTCGCGGCGTTCGAGTTCGTCCGCGATGAGTTCGTCGTCGAGTCCTCGGATCATGTCGTCGATCCGCTCGGGACGGAACGTGTCCTCGGTGTCGATGAAGATACAGCCGCCGTCGAGGCCGCCGTTCTCCTTCGGTAGCTGGACGTTGACCGCCATCTGGTGGGTCACCTGGGACTTCCCGGCACCGAACTCGCCGTACACCTCGGTGATGGACTGGGTCTCCATCCCGCCGCCGAGTAGGTCGTCGACTTCGTCGATCTGCCACGAGAGCTTCCCGATACGTTCGCGGCGCTCGAGCACCGTCGAGCCGGTCTCGAAGCCGCCCACGTCGGCGGCCTCGCGGGCCGCGTTGATCACGTCGGCCGCCGTGGAGTCACCCACGTCCGCGGAGTTCGACAGCTCGCCGGGGCTTGCCACGGCGATGCTCTGGAAACTCTCGAAGCCCGCGTCAACGAGCTTGTCTGCGGTTGCGGGGCCGACGCCGGGGAGACTTTCGAGGTCGTCTTCTGGCATACACTATCGTTGTCCGTCCCCGGGGATAAACCCTCGTTAACAGTAGGGTGAAACTGAAACACGCCGACGCTGCGGGCTGTCGGTTCGTGCGCGGCCAACGTTGAAAAGGCAGAACGAGCCGCCCGGAGCGGTCCCGCCATCGTCGCCGCTCAGTGGCGCCGCCAGAGGACGTACCCACCCGCCACCACCAGCAGCGCGCCGGCGAGGGGATCACCTGCGGGGTGGACGGCAACGGCGGCGCCGGCGAGGACAGCCAGTCCACCGAGGTAGTCCGGCGTCTCGAAGCGCGGCCCCGGATCGCCGACGGCCTCGAACTCGCGGGCGAGTCGCTCGCGGCCGACGTGTCGGAGTTCGCCCGTCGCCCGACGGTTCCCGCCGGCGTCGGTGACTCGGAGGAGCGTCACCTGCTCGTCGGCGTCGTCGAACCCGACGACTCGGAACGTCGGCCCTGAACCGTCGCCGTCAGTGAGACGGTAGTGGTCGTACACCGCGGGGTCGTCGGTCATCTCACTGCCACGGGTGCCCGCCGGGTGAGTCGGGCCAGAGCGGGTACCAGAGCGACTCGTCGTCCTGTACGTCGAGTTCCCCTTCGAGCACCGAGCGGAGTTTGAACTCGGCGCGGTTGTTCCGGTCGTGGTCGCCGCTGGGACAGAACGGGTAGTAGGCACCGCGACGGAACGAGTAAACCCAGTAGGCGCGGTCGGTGGCGTCGTCGACGTTCTTGAAGCCGAACACGGCCGCGAGCAGGCGGGAGCCGAACCCCTGCTCGACGAACTCGTCGGCCGCGAAGTGGACGCTGGTGACCAAGTCCTCCGGGTCGTCGTCCTCGAGGACGACCCAGTGGTAGCCGTGGCCGTCCTTCCGGCGGCTGAACGTCGTGCCGGTCTCGTCCTCGCCCGCACGGAGGATCGTTTCCACCTCGTCGACGGCGTCGGCGAAGGCCGTGCTGTCGACCTCGGAGAAACAGAGCGCGGCGGCCCCCGCCGACCGGTAGTCGAGTTCGGCCTCCATCGTGATGTAGGCGGTACTCATGCCGAACAGCGCGTCGGGGTCGGCCGCGCTCGCGGCGTCGGCCTCCGCCCGCACCCCGAGCACGGACTTCAGCGAGTCGAAAATACCCATACCCGCCGTTCGACGGCCGGGCGTTTAGTTGTCCCGTCAGTCGCCGTGCTCAGTGCGGGCGACCTCGCGTTCGCCGTCGGCGCCGTCGTGGGTCACCACCGTCGTCGCCGGGAGGCCGCCGTCGAACCTGATCTCGGCACGGTAGCCGCGGTGGACGAGCTGTTGGGTACACATCTCGTCGGGTTCGGATTCGTCGACCGTGGTCACGCGAACCGAGAGTTCGTCGGCCACGGCGTCGTACGTCGCCGACGCCAGCGAGGCCACCATGCAGCCGTTCCGGCCGACGATGCAGCCCTCGACGATTACGCGGGCGTCGTCGGTGGAGACGGTCGCACTCCCCGGTTCCGGGCAGTTCTCGCGCGGTTCGAAGGATCGGTCGGTGATCGTTGGAGGGCTCATGGGCGGTGTGTCGGTGTCGGTCGCCGCGGGGCCGTCGTCGGGCGTCGTCGGCGCGTCGCCGACGCAGCCGGCGGTGGCCGCGAGCACGCTCGCAGTGCCGACGAGGAACGGTCGTCGTTCCATACCCGACCGAACGGACGCTCGTTCCATAAGTTCGCGGTACGGACAAAAGACCCTTTGTGTCTCCCCCACACGCGCTCCGGGAACCGGAACCGACTTATGCGGGTCGGGCGTTTGTCGAAATGAGTCCCGATAGGGTAGTGGACTATCCTCTTGGCTTGCGGAGCCAGGGACCGGCGTTCAAATCGCCGTCGGGACGTTCTTCACCGCGCTAACCGAGAAGCGACGTGGGTCGCGATCCTGAATCGACTCGAGGGGCCAGCCTCGCGGTCGCCTCGCCGCCGACCAATCAGTCACGAGCGACGGCGCCGACGCCGGCGTTATGCCCTCCTTACGGCCTGAGAGCGGAGGGGAAGCGTTTTACCCGACACGCCCCGCCTACGAGTATGACCGTCGAGCTGCCGTTCGCCCCCGTCGACGCCATCATCCGTCGCAACGCGGACGGACTCCGTGTCAGCGCCGACGCGGCCGAGGAACTGGCGGCCCGCATTCAGGACCGCGGTGCCGAACTGGCCGTGGAGGCCGCCGAGCACGCGACCGAGGACGGCCGAAAGACGCTCATGGCGAGTGACTTCGGCGTCGGACAGGTCGTCGACCGCGAGGCCGTCGACCTCCCGGTCGCTCCCGTCGACCGCATCGCCCGACTCCGGATCGACGACCGCTACCGCGTCTCCATGGAGGCCCGGATCGCGCTGGCGGACATCCTCGAGGACTACGCCGACAACGTCGCCCGCGCGGCCGCCAAACTCGCGCGCCACGCCGACCGGCGAACCGTGCAAGCCGAGGACATCGAGACGTACTTCTCCCTGTTCGAGTAATGCAGTTCGGCTACTCCGAGCGCTGTCTCGACCACGACACCGGCGCTCGACACCCCGAGTCGCCCGACCGCATGCGGGCGATCAGGGAGGCACTCAAGGACCGCCACGGCGTACGCTACGTCGACGCCGACCCCGCCGACGCGGCGGCCATCGAGCGCGCACACGACCCCGATCACGTCGACGCCGTCCGAGAGTTCTGTGCCGACGGCGGCGGGGAGTGGGACCCGGACACGGTCGCCGGCGAGGACACTTACGAGGTCGCCCTGCAGTCGGCCGGGCTGGCGATCTGGGCCGCCGAAGCCGCCGTCGAGGGCGCCGACGGGCGGGAGACCCCGTTCGCGATCGGTCGCCCGCCGGGCCACCACGCCGAGTCCGACGAGGCGATGGGGTTCTGTTTCTTCAACAACGCCGCCATCGCCGCCCGCGCGGTCATCGACGCCCCCGACAACGGCGTCGACCGCGTGGCGATCTGGGACTGGGACGTCCACCACGGCAACGGCACACAGGAGATCTGCTACGACGACCCCGACGTGTTCTACGCCTCGACCCACGAGGCCGGCCTCTACCCCGGAACGGGCGAGGTCGGCGAGACCGGCGAGGGCGCCGCCGAGGGGACGACGATGAACGTCCCCCTCGCGGCCGGCTGTGGCGACGACGAGTACCGCTACACCCTCGAACACGCCATCGCGCCCGCCATCGAGCGCTTCAGCCCCGATCTCCTGTTGATCTCGGCAGGCTTCGACGCCCACCGACACGACCCCATCTCCCGGATGCGGGTCTCCACGGAGGGGTACGCCGAGTTCACCGACGCCGTCAGGACCCTCGCCGACGACATCGACGCCGCGCTCGCGTTCGTCCTGGAGGGTGGCTACGGACTCGACACGCTCTCGGAGAGCGTCGCCACCGTCCACGAGACGTTCGACGGCCGGGAACCGGTCGTCGACGAGGGCGAACCGACCGCGGACGTGGTCGACTCCGTCGAGGAGATCCGCGAGCGTCACGACCTCTGAGCCGCCGACCGAACGACCCCGCCTCAGACCCGCGGCTCGAAGTACGCGCGTAGGTCCGTCCCGAACTCGTCCGCCAGCGTCGCCACCGAATCGCCGACCAGTACCTCGTACCCTCCCGTGAGCGCCGTCTCGACGTGCGCGCCGAGGGCCACGTCGAACAGCGAGTCGCTGCGCAGGAACGCCTCGGGCGTTCGGTGCTCGCGCGGGCGTTCGACCACGTAGCGGTCGCCCTCGACGAACGGGCCGTACGCCGACTCGTCGTCGGCGTAGGCGTCGTAGAACGATTTGGCGTGCTCGCCCACGTGGACGGGCGGCCCCTCGTGGCGCGCGACGGCAGGGAGTTCGGCGACGCCCACCTCGACGAACAGCACCGAGCGGCCCGACACTTCCTCACCGATGCCGTCGGCGAACGTCGTCGCCCGGAGGGTGTCGAAGCCCCGGCGGTCGAGTTCGCCCGTAACGCCCGACAGCGACCGGCGGAGTTGCGGGTAGAGTTGGTCCTCGACCACGTCCGGCGTGTCGAACGTGAGGGCGAGGGCGTGGCTCCCCCGCCGGTCGAGGTGCTCGCGGACGCCCTCGGCGTCGATCGGAGCGACGGGATCCGGGAAGAACAGCGACTCCCGCGGGTCGCTCAGCAGTTCGCGGCAGTAGTGCTGGAAGCGCGCGAGGTTGGCTGGCGAGAGTACCGCGGCGACGTTCCGGTCGGGGTCGGTCGGATCGATGACGACCAGCGGATCGTCGAACTCGGCGGCGTCGGCGACGGATGGCGGGACCTGTGCGGCCTCGACGGCGTCGGTGCCGGCACCGTCGGGTTGGCCTTCGTCGCGCGGGTCGAACCGGACCGGCGGGTGCCAGTCGGCGGCAGCCTCGACCAGCGGGACGAAGCCGCCGTGTTCGAGGATCAGGAGTTCGACGAGGTAGCCCGAGAACCCCTCGGTCCGGAGGTCGCTCCCGTAGACGCCGACACCCTTCATGAAGCGCTTCAGCAGCCGAGCGGCCTCGGAGAGCTCGGGGGTGAACCTCGCTTGGAGGAACGCGTCGTGGAACGGCGTGCGGTCGACGGCCGAGCGGATATCCGTCGCCGAGGTGACGTCGTAACACGGGACCAGATCCACGTCGAACCCCTCGTACTCGCCTTTCACGTAGGGGTGTTCGGCGTACTCCTCGTGGCCGTCGGGGAGGACGGCGTGGCCCACGTCGAGGCCGTACTGTTCCAGTTCCTCGCGGTCGAGGGCGGCGGGGAAGCACACGAACAGGTCGATGTCCCGGTCGCCGGCGAGCCACGTCGAGCGGGCGCTGGATCCGACCTGCACGGTGTCGGCGTCGACAGGGAGGTCGGCGATGGCGGCGTCGGCCCGGGCAGCCAGTTCGGCGGCGACGGCGCGGAGGCGCTCGCGCTCGTCGGCGTCGGGGGTGACGCGCTCGCTCACACGCGTGAGCACGGCGTCGAGGGCGTCGTCGGTCATGGACGGCCGTTCTCCGGGGCGTCGGGAAACCGTGTCGGTCGGCCGCGTCGTCGTCGCGGGGAAACGAAACCCATATCAGGGAAACCGCGGTACGTGGAACTGGGCCGTCGTAGCTCAGCTGGTAGAGCACCACGCTGTTAACGTGGTTGTCCCAGGTTCGAGCCCTGGCGACGGCGTCGATCCTTTCGGTACCCTCAATAGTTAGCCGCGCCGCTGTTCGAGTGAGGGCCCTTAGCTTAGTCTGGTTAGAGCCCCCGGCTCATAACCGGGTGATCGGTGGTTCAAATCCGCCAGGGCCCACTTCTCGTTCCACGAACCGACGAGCGAACGGTAAAGCAGTCCCCGCGTTCAGCCCGCGAAGTGGAGAGCGCCTTCCGGGGTCGGGGTCGTCTCGTTCCCGGGACGCGCCTCCTCGATGACGTAGCGCTGCCCGACCATCGCGTCCAGTAGCCTGTCGACCGGCGCGCGGTCGTCGCGCAACACGGGCACGTCGTCGGTCCGAACGTCGGTCGTGTAGCCGCCGATGGCCGCGGCGAGGTCGATACCGATCTCCCGCTGCTGATTGCGCTCGCGGAGTTGCTCCTTCGTGACCCGCTTTTGGCCCTTGGTCGCCACGAGTTCGATGTTCTGGACGACGCCCGCGCCGCCGGTGGGGAAGGCGTACACCCGGCCGAAGGAGGCGTTCATCGTCTTGTACTCCGCGCGGTAGAACTGGGAGGCGGGGCCGGAGGGCGCGGAGATGACGTTCGCGACGGCCATCCCGTTCGGGGAGAGCCGGTCGGTCACGAGGTCCATGAACTCCTTCGTCGTCAGTTGGAAGGGGACCTTGTCCCGCCGGTAGGCGTCCAACACGACGAGGTCGTAGGTGTTGTCCGTCTCTTGGAGGAACTGCCGGCCGCCCTGGGTGTGGACGGTGATGTCGTACTCGTCGGCGCGGAAGTACTCCCGAGCGACCCGGACGACCTCGGGGTCGATCTCCGCCACGTCCACGGTGGCGTTGTACTCGGCGGCGAAGCGTTTTGGCCCGCTGAAACCGCCGCCGCCGATGAAGAGCACCCGGTCGATATCGTCGGGATCGGACGCGAAGAGGTACGGCAGGTGGAAGTAGCGGGTGTACTCGAAGACGTGGCGGGTCGGGTCCGACTTGTCCATCGCGCTGTGGCGCTGGCCGTCCAAGTAGAGCGTCCGGGTGTCGCCGACGTCGATCACTTCCAACTCCTGGTAGGCCGTCTGCGTCTCGTAGACGACCTCGCCGCGAGCGGTGTAGCCGAGCGCGCCGGTCGTCGTCGCCGTGAGCAGGAGGAGCGCCACGCCGATGGCCGGCAGCGCCGAGACGCCGCTGTCGGGCCACGCCAGGTACAGCGCGGTGAGGACCGCGACGCCACCCAACACGAGGTAGATGTAGGTCACCGAGAGGGTCGGAATGAGGAAGAACGTCGTCCCGAAGGCGCCGACGATACTCCCGATCGTCCCCAGCGCGTAGACGTGCCCGGACGCCTCGCCGATGCCCTCCTTCTCCGAGAGTTGGGCCGTGTAGGGGCTGATGAACCCGAGCAGGTACGTCGGCGGGCCGAACATGATGATGACGGCCGGGAGGGAGGCGAACCGACTCGGCAGCGGGAACACCGCCGTCGAGAGCAACAGCTGATCCCCGAAGAAGATGAGCAAGGCGACGTACGCCGCCGTCCCGAGGAGCAGCCAGACGAGGCGCCCGTTGGTCGCTCGCGTCGCCGCACGCTGTCCCCCGACGTGGTAGCCCAGACTCAACGCGGCGAGGAAGACGGCGATGATGCTCCCCCACGTGTAGATGGAACTGCCGAACTGCGGGGCGATGACCCGCCCAGCGAGGATTTCGAGCCCCATGCTCGAGACCCCGGAGACGAACACCGCCACCTCGGGCCCGCTCATCCGGAACCGGTCCACGACACTCATTACCTTGATGGAGGGTACCGCGAAGTTAAGGCTACAGGTCCCGGGCGGTGCGTGCCCCGGGCGTTCGGTGCCCATGTCTCCAGCGACGGCGGGATCAGCGAGCCGAACACCCCGGGACGGTCAGCCCGATCACCGACTAATCCTTCACTTCCACGCCGCCGAACGCGACCGAACCGGACACGACCAGATCGACCGTCTCGTGGTCGGCGTCGACGCGGAGTCGGCTGTCCTCGGCGGCGCCGAAGACCGGGAGCACGTCGAGTTCGACGTTCCAGTCCCGGGGGACGACGATCTCCACGCCGCCGAACAGGGCGGTCACGTTCACGCGTGCGGGCTGGCTCGCCGGCGTCACGTCACGCAGGTCGAGCGTCGTCCCGCCGAAGAGGACGGTGAGGTTCGCCCTCTCGAAGCCATCGCCGACGGCGCGCCGATCGGTGCCGCCGAACAGCGAGAACGTCTCGATCACCGACTGCTCGGTCGTCGGCGTCCCGCGGGTGAACCGTCCGGCGAGCAACGAGAGGCCGAAGAGGATCACGACGATCGGCCAGAGCGCCGCGAGGCTCGCCCACTCGATGATCCCAAGCGTCACCAGTTGGACCCCGCCGGCCACGAGAACCAGCGCCAGCGGCCCGATCAGGTTCCGGAAGCCGCTCGTGACCAGCGCGTACAGCCCCACGAGCACGAACAGCGAGGGAGCGTAGCGGAACAGCGGCCCGGTCTCGTAGAGCCCGGTCGAGTCGAGGAACAGGAGCACGCCGAGAACGACGATGACCGCGCCGACGACGACCTGCGGGGAGAGCGTACGGTTCGCCATAGCCTGTAGCGGTTGGTCGGTCGCACGGTTCGTTATGAAGGGGATTCCACCGAGGTCGCGGGAGACGGGCGCGGCCGATAGTTTCCTAATCCCGTCGGGGGAAGGGCGGGTCATGCTGCTCTGTGTCGATGCTGACGACGCCGTCCGGAACGCGACGGCGGAAACCCTCCGGGGGGCCGGCTTCAGCGTCGCCGAGGCGGCGTCGGCGGCCGACGCCCGCGAGCGACTGGGCGGCGACGTGGACGCCGTCGTCACCGAACAGGCACTCCCCGATGGGACCGGCCTCGAACTGGTCCAGCAGGTCCGGGAGACGAGTCCCGACACCAACTGCGTCCTCTACACCGACGTGCCGGTCGAAGAGATCGATACGGCCGCGTTCAGCGACGTGGTGACGGAGTACCTGCGTAAGGACGCCCCGGCCGCCGAGTCCGAACTGCTCGACTTGGTCGAACAGGCGGTCGCGTTCGGGAGCCAGACCGCCTACCCGCTGCCGGAGAACGAGGAAGCCCGGCTGACCGCCCTGGAGCGCTACGCCACCGACCCGGAGTCCCTCGGGGACTCCTTCCGTCGACTCACCGAGATCGCGACCGAGACGTTCGGCGTCGACGCCGCCGCGATCGGTCTGATCGACGCTCACGAGCAGCGCTTCCTCTCCTGTAGCGGGGTCAGCCTCGGCCCCATCGACCGCGAGGACACGATCTGTACCTACGCGATCCTGGATTCGGACGTGACCGTGATCGAGGACGTGAGCGAGGACCCACGGTTCGCCGACAACGACGGCCTGGACGCGGCGGGGATCCACTTCTACGCCAGCGCTCCCGTCGAGACCGACGCCGGCGAGGTGATCGGGACGTTCTGTATCTACGACGACGCCGCACGGGAGTTCGACGAGCGTGGTCGGGAGCTACTGACCATGTTCGCCGGGGAGACGATGGACCAACTGACGCTTCGCCGTCGCCTCCGTGACGGGGGTGGGGAGGATGTCTAAGGACCGATACGGCTTCGACGGGCTCTCGCTGTCGTCGATCCGGCCGGGGACGACAGTCCTGCTCGCGGGGCCGGCCCACGCGGGAACGCGGGACCTCGGGCTTCGACTACTCTCTCGCCCGGCCGACGAAGGAGCCATCGTCGTCACGACCAACCGTCGGTCGCGCCGGATCGCCGACGACAGCGAACGCGTCGGGCTCTCGCTGTCAAGGGAGAGCGCGGCGATCCTGGACTGTGTGGGCGACGAGGACGAGAGCGTCCCAGCGCGGGTGCTGTCGGTTTCGGGACCCTCTGATCTGACTGGGATCGGGATGCGCTACTCCGACGTGTACCGGACGTTCGCCCGCGAAGATACCGACCACGTCAGGACGGGACTGTTCTCGCTATCGACGCTGCTCTCCTTCGGCGACCTCAAAACCGTCTCGCGGTTCGTCCACACGCTGGTGGGCCGCATCGACGCCGTCGACGGGCTGGGCGTGTTGCTGATCGACCCGGCGATCCACGACGACCGGACGGTCAGCACGCTCTCCCAGTTCTGTAGCGGCCGGATCGACGTGCGCGACGGCGACGACGGCCCGGAGCTCCGGGCGCGTGGCCTGCCCGACCAGCCCCGGGACTGGCGGCCGTTCGACCCCACGACCGACCGGGCCGAGTGAGTTGAAACCACGGGAACGCGTCGCATTCGATAGGTACGTCGTCCCGGTATCGAACTCGACCCCGTAACGAAGCTGTGGCGCTTTTCGACTCCGTCACGCTGGGAGCGCTTGCACTGGACACCCGCGTCGGGCTGGCGCCGATGACGCGGGTGAGCGCGACCGAGGACGGCCGCGCGACAGCCGAAGTGGCCCGCCCGCGGCCGAGGCCGCCAGCGGCGACGACTGAGAACTACTCCAGGTAGGCGATGCCGTCGGGGTGAATCCCGGCGTCGAAGCGCTCGACTTCTTCGAACGAGTCGGTGTCGATCACCGATACGTCGTTGGTCTTGTTGTTGGCGACGAACGCCCGCTCGCCGGAGGGCTCGAAGACGGTGCCGCCGGGCCAGATGCCGACCGGGATCCGCTTGACCTCCCACGGCTGGCGCTCACCGTCGCGGACGAACTCGGTGTCGATCACGGACACGTCGTCACCCTCGCGGTTGGCGACCAGCGCGTAGCGCCCCTCGGGGTCGAAGACGACGCGGACCGGTGTCTCGCCGAGCAGCGCGGTGCTCGTCTCGTCGAGGCTCTCGCCGTTCAGCACGGAGAGGCGGTCGTCGTCCTGATTGGCGACGAAGATCTCGCCGGTGTCGGGGTCGACGGCAATCCCCTCCGGCCCCTCGCCGACGGGCGGGTCGGCGACGACGCGGCGCTCGTCGGCGTCGACGAGGGTGACGGAGTCGCTCCCGATGTTGGCGATGTAGGCCGTCTCCTCATCGGGACCGAACGTGACCATGTGGGAGTGCTCCTGATGGGTGGGGAACGTCTCCAGCAGGTCCTCGGTCTCCAAATCGAAAACGAACACCTGACTGCTGTAGGTCGAGACGAGCCAGAGTTCGCCCGCCGACTCACGGACTGCGAGGCCGTGGGGGAACTCGAACAGGTCGTGTTCGAAGCGGTCCCGGACCTCGCGGGCCTCGTTGTCGAGGAAGAGCAGGGAGTTCCCCAGCGAGCAGGTGACGTAGGCGGTCGCGCCGTCCGGCGAGAGCGCGATCTCGTGGGGGTTGAAGTCGGTCTCGACTGTGGCGAGCGTCTCGCCCGAGTCGGCGTCGATGTAGGAAACGGTGTCCTCGTCCTTGTTGAGAACGATGAGTTCGCCCATGGGCCGCGGTTCGGGCGTGGTCGGGATAACCGCGCGGGTCGCGGAACCCCTCCCCGGTCGGCCCCAGCCAGCTACCGGACCTTCCCGCGGGCTTGCACCTCCCAGAGGTCGGCGACCGCGCCGTCGCGGACGCCGACGAGCAGATCGTGGAGGTTGATCGTCGTACAGACGTGCGGGACGATGAACTCCAAGCGGTCGCCGACAGCGAACGACGCCTCGGCGTCGCTGGTGTCGATCCAGCCGTGTTCCTCGCTGGCGTTGACGTACTCGATGTCGTCGCGGTCCTTCGGCACGGGCATCTGGGGCTTGTCCAGCGAGAACGTCTTGCTCCCGCCGTCGACGACGAGTCGGTCCTCGTCGGGCACCGCGATAACCGTCGTCAGCACCGTCGCCGTGCAGTCGGCCTTCGAGACCTCCCACGGCCGGAGTTCGAGTTCGCCGACGTCGTTGAACGGGTACATCCCGGGGTTGATCTCGGTGACGACCGGGTGGCGGGCGCTGTAGCGTGAGGTCGCGGTCCCACCGACTTTCACCTCGGGCACGTCGACGCCCGCGGCCTCGATGTCGTCGACGACCGACTGCGCGAGGTCCATCGCCGCCCACGCGGCCTCCTCGAACTCGGCCTCGGTGCTCGCCTCACCCTTGACGTGGGCGTCGTAGGCGAGGATCCCGTCGAAGACGACCCCCTCGGCGTCGGCGACCGATTGGGCGAGATCGGGCGCATCGGCGGGTGCGACGCCAGTTCGGTTGAGCCCCATGTCGACCTCCAGCACCGCGTTGAGGGTGCAGTCGTTCCGGTCGGCGGCGTCGGCGAGCATCTCGACCGTCGCCACGGAGTCCACCGTCGTCGCCAGCGCGTCGACCTTGCCGTCGAGCCAGCAGAGCCGGTCCAGTTTCGACTCGCCGACGACCTGGTAGGAGAGGTAGATGTCGTCGATGCCGTTACGAGCCATCGTCTCGACCTCGCCGAGGGTCTGACAGCAGACCCCCGCACCGCCGGTCAGGTCGTTCTCCAGCGCCGCCAGTTCGGCGTTCTTGTGGGTCTTGACGTGCGAGCGCAGGGCCACGTCGTGTTCCTCGGCGACGGCAGCGTACTCGCGGATGTTCTCTTCCATCGCGTCGATATCCGCGAGGAGCACGGGCGTCTCGAGGTCGTCGAGGGGCTCGCCGAGCCGGGGCCCCATCTCGTCTGCGGTCCACGTAGTCATGGCTTGCGGGGCGGGCCGCGGCGGGATAAACGGGTGGGGTCGGAGCAGGTCGGTACGGTAGTCGCGTCGTCGCCCGGCGGCTACCCGAGCAGTCGGGAACAGGAACCGCAGAGGTTCTCCTCTTTCACGTCCACTTCGCGGACTGTCGGGGAGAACGACATGACGCACTTGCTGTTGTCACAGTGTTCGAGGCCGAAGTTGTGGCCCATCTCGTGGACGACCTCCTTGCGGATCCGGTCGGCGAACACCTCCGAGGTTGGTTTGGTGGAGATGCCGCCGTCCGAGGAGGTGTTGAGTCGGTGCGTCGAGATGACCGAGCCGCGGCCGTTGAGGTACGCGAGGCCGAAAACGTAGTTGCGCTGGCGGTAGTAGATGTCCTCGGTCGTGATGGCGATGTTCTTGTCGCCGCGCCCGGCGTCGCTGGCGACCTCGATGAACCGCTCGGCGCGGTACTGGCTGCGGCCCCGGTCGAGGGCGTCCTCGGGGATGGACTGCTCGCTTCGAACGCCGACTTCGCAGCCGTAGACGGACCGAAGCGCCTCTGACGCCTCCCGTTTCGCGCGGCTCGGGACCGGTCCGATCGGAACGATGTCGACGTGCATATCGGGACCCACGCCGAGGACCAGTATAAACCCTCGGCATGGACCGAACTACCGACCCACTGATCGTCCGACGGCTCCGGGATGCGGACCGCCTGCTGGAGGTCGGCATCGGCGACCGAACCGGCGTCGCCGCGGGCCTCGTCGCCGCCGGCGCCGACGTGCGCGCGACCGACGTGGTCCCGGTGTCCGTTCCCGACGGCGTCCGCTTCCGCGTCGAGGACGTGACCGCCATCGAGACCCCCGACGCGTTCCACCGCGTCGACGTGATCTACGCGCTCAACAGCCCGCCGGACCTCCACCGGCCGGTCCACGAACTGGCACGGAACGTCGGTGCCGAGTTCCGCTTCACGACGCTGGGGTTCGACGAGCCGGCGATCCCCGTGGCGCGCGAGACGCTGACTGACGGCGAACAGCGGGTCACGCTCTACACCGCCGAGCCGGGACGGAGCCGGCGGAACAGCCGGTAACCGGCCCGCACGACCGTCCAGAGCAACACCAGAACCGCCGCGACCGCCGCGAGCAAGCCGGAGAGCTCCGCGGCCGGCAGCGTGTCCGCGTCACCGCCCATCTCGGGGAAGCGCTGGTCGAGGCCGGGTGTCATCGACGGGTGGGGCCCGTCGCCCGCCGTGGTAGCCGGGTCGCCGCCGACGTAGCCCGCGAGCCAGACGGCCGTCTCCTCGCCTGCAGCGTCGACGACGGCCTTGCGGAGTACCACGGGGTCGACGTACTCGCTCGCCGAGAGGGCGGCGAACACGGATCGGACCGAGCGCTCGCCGTCGGTCACCTCGCGGATCCGCTCGTCGAGGAGCGCGAGCACGGCGGCCCCCTTGCGGTAGGCCACTCGGTCGCCGTGCCAGGAGTCACGGTCGGCGAGCACGGCGTCGGGCCGAGTCACGCGGTCGGTCAGGACGCCGACGGTGTCGTCCGGGCCAGCGACTCGGTAGGCGACGTACTCCGCGCTCGCCTCGCCGAGCCACCGGCTCCGTTCGTTGGTGTGTAGCGCCAGCGCTGCGTGGGCGAACTCGTGAGCGAGGGTGAGTTCGCTCGCGTCGGCACGTATCCAGAGGTCGGTGTCGCTCGCGGCGCCGCCGGCCCGTGCGGCCCGGGGAAGGACGAACGCGGTCACGGCGCCGTCGGGCGTCGTCCCGGCCGCACGATAGCTCCCGACGGCCAGTTCGAGCGCCCGGTCGGCACCGACGGTGAACGCGGCCGCGTCGGGCACGATCAGCCGAGTCGGGGAGTCACCGGTCGCGACGTGGACCCGGTGGGAGCCGACGAAGACGAACCGATCGCCGACCGCGACAGGGGCGTCGGCGTCGACCGAAACGTTCCCGCCGGGCGCTTCGTCGCCGGCGTCGAAGCGTCGTTCGAGGGTCGTCCCGGCGGCCTCCCACGAGAGCCGGAACCGCGGCGAGGGGGCGAACGCCCAGTTCTCGCCGGCTTGGAAGGGGCCGTCGGGACCGATATCGCCCAGCGGCGTCGATCGGGTCTCGCCGAGGTCAACGCCGGCCACGAGCGTCGCTCGCTCGCGGCCCTCACTGAGGCGATAACCGTCGCCGGCCGACTCGAAGCCGTCCGTTTCGGTGACGTTCAGGACGCCGAAGGCGCCGTCCAACCGGACGGAGTCAGCCTCGTGGTCAGCGTCGACGGTCGCTTCGAAGCGGACCGTCCGGCCGTCTCGCTCGACGGTGACGGCGAGGTCGGCCGACGGCGCGGTCGACGAGGGGGCGGCCGCTACGGCGGGATGGGCTGGGGACGCAGGCGCACCCGCGGCGAGGCCGGCAGGGAGCGAGGCCCCCGCGAACAGCACGCAGAGAACGAGTATCAGTCGCGCCGCCCGCCTGCCACGGGCGGGGCGAATGCCCGGAAGCACGACTCGGCGTTTCACTTTCGAGAAATAAGTCTTGCGCCGCGGATCACCGTACCGGCGGCGGGGGCGAGCCGCAAACGCCTTTCACCCCCGTCACGCAAGGCGGGGTATGCACGCGGACGCGGTCGTCCTCGACGTCGACGGGGTGCTCGTCGACGTGGCCGACTCCTACCGGCGGGCGATCATCGAGACGGTCGAGCGGCGCCACGGCGAGACCATCGAGCGCGAAACGATCCAGCGCTTCAAGGACGCCGGCGGCTTCAACAACGACTGGGAGCTGACCGACGCCGCGGCGCTGTTCGTCATCGCCCGGCAGGCCGGCTACGACGGCGACGTCGCCGAGTTCACCGACGCCATCGCCGCCACCGAGGAGCGCGGACTCGCGGGCGCCCGCTCGGTCCTCCGGGAGGCCGCCGACCGGGACGGGTTCGACGCCGATGCCGTCGAGGCCCAGTGGGACCCCGAGGGCGTTCGGGAGACGTTCCAGGCGCTCTACCTCGGCGCGGACCTGTACCGGGATATCGAGGGCGGTGAGCCACCGTTCGAGGCGCCGGGCTACATCCACGACGAACCGGTGATCCTCGAGGCCTCGACGGTCGAGGCGCTCCAGTCGCGCTTCTCGGTCGGGGTACTCACCGGCCGCCCGGCCGCGGAGGCCGACATCGCGCTCGAACGGGCCGGGCTCTCGGTGGCTGCGGAACACCGCTTCACGATGGACGACTGGGACGAGGGCAAACCCCACCCGCACGCCCTGACCACGCTCGCCGAGCGCTTCGACGCCGAGTCGACCGTCTTCGTCGGCGACACGCTCGACGACGTGCGGACCGCCGTCAACGCCGCCGAGGAAGACCCGTCACGCGAGTACCACGGCGTCGGCGTCCTCACGGGCGGGCTGACCGGGGAGTCGGGTCGCCGGAAGTACGAAGCCGAGGGCGCCGCGGCGGTGGTCGACTCGGTGAACGACCTGCCCGAGCTGCTCGACTGAGCCGTCGACCGGGCACCCAACGCTTACGACCGAACCGCACTCACTTCCTGCATGGATATCGCACTACTCGGCGGCACCGGCGACATCGGCGAGGGGCTTGCGCTGCGGCTGGCCTATCACACGAACCACGACGTGCTGATCGGCTCACGCGACCCTGCTCGGGCCGCCAACAAGGCCGAGGAGTACGAGACCGAACTCGACTCCCGCGCCGTCGAGACGACGATCCGGGGCGGCGCGAACGCCGACGTGGCCGTCGACGCGGACGTGGTCGTCGTCGCCGTCCCGCCGTACTACGTCGCCGACACCATCGAGGCCGTCGCCGAGAGCCTCGACGAGGGCGACATCATCGTCTCCCCCGCGACGGGGATGGACCGCGACGACGACGGCTTCCACTACGCGCCGCCGCCGGCGGGGAGCGTCACCGAACACGCCGCGGAGTCGGTACCCGATGGCGTCGAACTGGTCGGCGCGTTCCACAACCTCGCAGCCGGCCGGCTGGCGAACTTAGACGCCGAACTCGGCATCGACACGTTCGTCGTCGGCGAGGACGACGACGCGAAAGGCATCGTGACCGACATCGCCGAGGGGATCGAGGGCCTGCGAGCGCTCGACGCCGGCGGCATCGCGAACGCCGCCGAGGTGGAGTCGCTGACGCCGCTGCTGGTGAACGTCGCCATGCACAACGACAGGCTGCACGACCTGGGGCTGGAGTTGAAGTAGCCGGCGGAACCACCGCCCGCCGATCACGGTACGGGCACCGACAGCGGAGCCCGGCCGTGACCAGTGGTGTCACCGGCTGTGCGCGCCTGCCGTTGTGTAATCGCCCCATATACTTAACCCCGGAACGGCTCAACAGTGGGTATCACAGAACCCACGAGTGAATCGAAGGGGGCGATTCACGTTCTGCACGTCGACGACGAGCCGGAGGTCGTCGAGCGGGCTGCGGCGTTCCTCGAACGGGAGGACAACCACATTACCGTCCAGTCGGCGACCAGCCCCGCCGACGCGTTGGAAACGTTCGACGGGAGCAGGATCGACTGTGTGGTCTCGGGCTACGAGATGCCCGAACAGAACGGTATCGAGTTCCTCGAGCGCGTTCGCGATGAGTACGGCGACGTTCCGTTCATCCTCTATACGGCCAAGGGCTCCGAGGAGGTCGCCAGTGAGGCGATCTCTGCCGGCGTGACCGACTACCTCCAGAAGGAATCGACGACGAGTCAGTACACCGTCCTCGCCAATCGGATCCGCAACGCGGTGGAACAGCACCGGTCACGACGGGCCGTCGAGGAGACCGAACGGAAGCTCTCGGAACTGGCCGAGCGATCGGACGACATCCTGTTCATGTTCAACCGCGACTGGAGCGAGCTCCTGTTCATCAATTCCGCCTACGAGGAGGTGTGGGGCGGGTCAGTCGAACGGCTGGAGGAAGAACCGAAGTCGTTCATCGAGCACGTCCACCCCGACGATCGGGAGGAAGCTCGGGCGTCGATGGAGCGACTCGCGAACGGGGAGTCGTCCCGAATCGAGTATCGCGTCGTGCAGCCGAACGGTGAACAACGGTGGGTTCGGGGCGACACCCAGCCGATCGTGGACGAAGCCGGGAACGTGACGCGGATCGTCGGGCAAGTCCGCGATGTCACGGAGCAAAAGGGGCGGGAACTGCACCTCGAGACGATCATTAACAACCTTCCGGGGTACGTGTACCGGCACGAGTACGCGCCGGAGTACCCACTCGAGTTCGTCAAGGGGGACGCCGAATCGATCACCGGCTACACGGCGGCGGAGTTGGAGGAGACCGTCGTTCGCGCTGAGAGCATCATCCACCCGGAGGACCGTGAGCAGCTTTGGGAGGACCACGTCGCGGCGGTCGAGGAACGCGGAACGTTCGATTCGACGTACCGGATCATCACCAAAGGCGGCGACGTCCGATGGATACGCGATCAGGGGCAACTGATCGAGAACCCCGCCACCGGCGAACAGGTCATCGACGGCTTCATAACGAACATTTCCGAGCAAGTAAAGCGGAAACAGGAGTTGACGACGGTTCAGCGGCGGTTCGAGGCCGTTCTCGAGAACACGACGACGCCGATGTTCTTGAAAGCCGACGACGGGTCGTACATCTTCGTCAACCAGGAGTACCGTGATCTGTTCGGGTTGGAGGACGAGGAGATCATCGGCCGGACCGATCAGGACCTCCATCCCCCGGAGGTGGCCGCCGCGGTCCAGCGCAACGACCAAGCCGTCCTCGAACGGGGGGAGGCGGTGGAGGCCGAAGAGCGCCTGCTGGTCGATACTGAAGAGCGCGTCTTCCTGGCGACCAAGGTCCCGGTGTACGACACGGGGGAGCGGTCCGACTCCGACGACCCGGTGGGGATATTCGGCGTCGCGACCGACATCACCGAACGCTTGCTCGAGCAACAGCGACTGAGCGTTCTCAACCGGATGCTGCGGCACAACATACGCAACGAGTTGAACATCATCATGGGGTACGTCGAGACGGTTCGGGAGTTACACTCCGACGAGCCGACCGACGAAGCCCTCCAAACGATACACGAACGCTGTGAGCAGTTGCTTCAGGAGAGCAGGAAGGTCCACGAGTTCCAACAGTTGCTCGACCGGGAGCGCCGCGACCACCGCTCGCTCCGAACGGTCGTCAACACGCTTCGCGAGGAAGCGGCGCGGTTCCCTGACGCCGAGTTCGAAGTCGTCTGTGACTCGGGCGAGGACGCCTCAGTCCTCGACATCGTGGAGGTGGCGCTGGTCGAACTGGTGGAGAACGCGTTCGTACACGGGGACGAGAACGGTCCGGTCCGCGTGACAGTCGAGCGGCCATCGCCGTCCCACGTCGCGTTCTCGATCAGGGACGAGGGACCAGGGTTACCGGAGATGGAACAACGGGTGCTCGACGGCGCGGTCGAGGAACCGCTGAACCACAGCCAAGGGTTCGGCCTGTGGATGGCCTACTGGCTCGTCCAGATCACGGGTGGGTCGATCACGCAGAAAGAGGACGAACGACCGGGTACGACGCTCCGGGTCCACGTTCCCGTCACCGACGGTGGCAACTGAGGGGCCGACAGCATCGGCTCGGGTCCCGACGTGCCACGGCGACCCCCGAGCGTGAGACGCGCCAGAACGCTCTAAAACCGCGACTCCAACTCCGCCAGCAGGTCATCGGGATCCATCCCCTTCATCGAGAGCAGCACGAGCAGGTGGTAGAGGAAGTCCGCCGACTCGGCGGCGAGTTCCTCGTGCTCGTCGTCCTTCGCGGCGAGGATCAGTTCGGTCGACTCCTCGCCCAGTTTCTCCAGCACGGCGTTCTCGCCCTTCTCGTGAGTGAACAGCGAGGCGGTGTAGCTGTCCTCCGGCAGGTCGCGCTTGCGGGCCTCGATCGTCTCGAACAGGGCGTCGATGACGGCTTCGGCGTCGTCGGCGTCCTCGGTGTCGGCGGCAGTCCCGGAGTCGCTCACTGTGCGCTCACCTCGACCTGGTCGAAGAAGGCGAGGTCGTGGATGCGGGAGTCGGCGGTGAGTTCGGGGTGGAACGACGTGCCGAAGACCGGACCCTGCCGGACGGCGACGGGGTCGTCGTCCCAGCGTGCCAGCACCTCCACGTCGCCGGCGTTGTTCGCG
Source organism: Halolamina litorea (assembly GCF_026616205.1). NCBI lineage: Archaea > Methanobacteriati > Methanobacteriota > Halobacteria > Halobacteriales > Haloferacaceae > Halolamina > Halolamina litorea. Next base: position 412,791 of record NZ_JANHGR010000002.1, on the reverse strand, counting down.
GCGCCAGTGCCGTCGCCGATCTCGTCGATCAGCGGCGCGCGGATGAACACCGCCGGGAACGGCGAGTCGAGCCCCTCGACGTCGAGGGGCGCCTCGAAGGAGTCCTTCTGCCGGCCGAACGCGTTGCGGTCGACCGTCACGTCGAGGATGTCGAGGGTCTCGACGCGCTCGTCCTTGGCGTCGGTCGAGGCGACGATCAGGCCGGCACACGTGGCGAGGACGGGCTTGCCAGCGGCGACGTGGGCCTTGATCTCCTCGTCGATGCCCTCACGGGCGAGTAGTCGGGAGATGGCCGTCGACTCCCCGCCGGGCATGAGGAGCACGTCACACTCTGGGACGGTGCCGGACTGGCGGATCTCGACCACGTCGGCCGCCTCGCCGTGGGCCCGGGCGGCACGCTCGATGGCGGCGGCGTGTTCGCTCACGTCGCCCTGAACCGCGATGACGCCTGCTTGCATAGCTGGAGGTGGGTGGGCGGCGCGCAAAAAGGGTGCGTTCGGTCCGGCTCAGAGGGCCCGCAGGACCATGACCAGCACGCCGAAGAGGATCCCCGCGGCGACGACGGTTCGGGGGTCGAGACGGATGGCGTTCTGGTCCTCGGAGTCGAAGTAGCGGACCAGTCCCGCGCTGGACATCAGCCCGCCGCTGTTACTGCCGCTCATACACAGGAGTCGTTCGGTGAGCCGCGTAAGTCTTGCGGAAGCGAGGTGGACGAACGCGAACGGCGTGAGCGACGAACCGCCGCGACAGGCGAACGGTCACGCGAGCGAACTGTGACCCGGACCCGAGGCGGGGAAAAACGCGGTGTCCTGGTACCGACGTAATCGCCTCGAAACGCGAACTGACGCAGGACCGAAACCCCGGTACTCGGCCGCCACAGCCCCGCTCGTAGGTGTCGGCGCGGGCGGCACCGACGGCCGGGAGTGCCGCGTGGGAAACCCTTATGCGCGGTCACGGTCAACCTCGTGGTACGCTATGACGGTTCGACTCAAAGACTTCTACGCCGACTGGTGTGGCCCGTGTAAGACCCAGGACCCGATCCTCGAGGAGCTCGAGGAGGAGTACGGCGACGTGGTCTTCGAGAAGATCGACGTCGATCAGGACCAGGAGACCGCAAACGAGTACTCCGTCCGCTCGCTCCCGACACTCGTGATCGAGAACGACGACGGCGTCGTCGAGCGCTTCGTCGGGGTCACCCAGCGCGACCAGCTCGAGGACGCGCTCAAGGAAGCCCAGGGCCAGCAGGCCGCCTAAGCCGGCAGACCTGATTTTCTCCGCGAAGCCGTTCGGACAGCGCCAGCGCCGGCGAAACGACGCTCTCGGCCCGCAAGGCAAGCGTTAAACGCCCGCCGGAAGAATTCACGCGCATGGCCAAGTTCGACAAAGCGGCGGACCGCATCCTCAACAAGCAGATCTGTATGCGCTGTAACGCCCGCAACCCCCCGCGCGCCGAGGAGTGCCGCAAGTGCGGCTACGGGAAGCTCCGACCCAAGGCGAAAGAGCCCCGCTCGGCCTAACGCCACCCGTTTTTTTCACGTTCTCCGCCCCGACAGCGGCGGCGCCGTCACTCCTCGGGGTACTTCGGCTCGCGGCGCTCGGCCCGCTCCAGCGCACGCTCGATCACGTCCCGCACGGTCTCGTCGTCGGCCACGAAGGGGTCGCCGTGGCCCGCGTACAGCCCCGTCACCGTATCGGGGAGTCGGTCCAGAACCGTCCGCAGGCTCTCGATCAGCGTCTCGCGGTCGCCTGCTGCGTGATCGGTACGCCCGAAGCTGCCGTCGTCGAACGCGCCGTCGTTGTACACCACCACGTCGCCGCTGAACAGCGCCGTCTCGCCGACGAAGGAGACGTGATCGTCGGCGTGGCCCGGCGTGTAGACTACCTCGTGGGTCTCGTCGCCGATCTGGACCTCGTCGCCGTCGTCGATGGCGTGGGTCCGGCGCGGGTGGTCGTCGTAGGCGAACAGGTCCGCCCCGAACGCGTCGAGGACGGCGTCCAACTGCTCAACGTGGTCGCCGTGCTGGTGGGTCAGGACGACACGGTCGACCCCGTCGACGTGCTCGCGGATCTCGTCGACGACGCCCGGCATTGCCCCGGCGTCGACCAGCGTGGTGACCACGCCGTCGACGAGGTAGACGTTGGCGGTGAACTGCTCGGCGTCGGCGGTGACGTTGATCGGGTCCATACCGGCGAGTTCGGGCGAGTGGAGTAAAACAGCGGCGGCAGCGGCCGACGGCACGCGGTCAGCCGTCGACGGCAACAGCAGCCGACGGCACGCGGTCAGCCGTCGACGGCGACAGCGCTACGGCTCGCTCTCCGTATCGATGGCGAGCCGAGTGGGAGACGGCTGCTACCTATCAGCTACTCCTCGGCATAGAAGAGGGTCCGTCGACACTCGGGACAGACGTACGGAACCGGCGTGAGAATCTCGTCCGCCCGCATGCTACTGAGGAAGCCCTCCTCGGGCGACTTCGAGACGATCGAGAGTTCGCCGACCACGTCGGTCCCCTGTAGCTCCATCTCCTCGAGCGGTTCGTCACAGTCCGGACAGAGCTTCTCGGCGGGCATGTCTGTCCGGAGTACGGCCACCGGTCGAAAAATTGGTTTGGTCCCGTCTCCGATCTGTCACGCCCCGGGGAGCGCCGTTGGACACGCAGTGCGCACCGCCCGTCCTCGGGGTAGTTCCGAGTGGTGAAACGGTGCCGGCCTCTCCCAAGCAGCGGCTGTCGACGACGACCGTTCACGACCTCGGCTACCGCTCGGGGTCGAGCAGTTCGATCGGGTGCGTCGCCGACCGGTCGAGCAGGTCGGTCAGTTGTTCCTCACAGGAGGTTCCGCTGGCGACGACCCGGCGGTCTTCCGGGCCATCGCTCTCCCGAACCTCATCGGCCAGCGACTCGCCGACGGCGACGCTGAGGTCGTAGTAGTCGGCCTTGTAGCCGAAACTGCCGGCCATCCCGCAGCACTCGGCCTCGGTCGTCGCCACGTCGTAGCCCAGTCGGCCCAACACCGCCTCGGTGTGGGCGTCGAGGCCCAGCGTGCGCTGCTGGCAGTGGGCGTGGTAGGTGAGCCGTTCGCCGTCGCCGCGGGGGAGTGGCTCGGGGTCGACGCCGTTCTCCAGCAGGCCGTAGACGTACTCAAGCACCTCGTAGCTCCCCCCAGCCAGCGTCTCGGCGCGGTTGGCGGGCAGCAGTTTCTCGTACTCCGAGCGAACCATCGCGAGGTCCGAGGGTTCGACGAAGACGGCGTCCCGCCCGGCGTCGAGGTGTGGCGAAAGCGCGTCGTCGACGGCCTCGGCCTGCTCGCGGGCGGTGGCGATCATCCCCTGCGAGAACGGCGCGCGGCCGCTGCCGACGACGCCGGCGACGCGAACCGGGACCCCGAGCGCTTCGAGCACGCGGACCGCCGCCTTCCCGCGCTCGGGATCGACGTAGTTGGTGAACACGTCCGGGAACAGCACGACCGCTCGGTCGTCATGGGGTTCACGGACGGCGGCATCGCGCTTGCGGTCCCACTTCTGCAGCGTTTCGCGCTGGAACTCCGGGAGCCCCCGGCGGGCGTCGACGCCGAGGCCGCGTTCCAGCAGCCCTCGGACCGGCGCGCTGTCAGCGAGCCAGTTCGAGACGGGGGCGGTCGCACTCCCCAGCTTCGCGAGCGTTCCGACGTTGCCGAACGCGCGCTTGCCGAGATCCATGCCGGGTTCCTCGTCGTCCGGGACGAGGCCGTCGACGAGGCTGTCGACCGCGTCGGGTTCGGCGCCCCGGTTGATCCGGTCCCGGACGACGGTGTTGATCCACGGGATGTCGATCTTCACCGGACAGGCGTTCACACAGCGCGAGCAGCCGGTACAGAGGTCGTTGAACTCGGCAGCGCTGTCGGTTCCCTCGACGCCCGCTTCCCAGCCCGTGGCGATGCCGCCGGTGTATGTCTCGCCGCCGAAGGCGTGGCCGCCAACGTGCTGGAAGTTCGCACAGGAGTTGCTGCAGGCGCCACAGCGCACGCAGTAGAGCGTCTCGCGCAGGCCCTCGTCATCGCGCATCTCGAAGCGGCCGTTGTCGACGAGCACGAGGTGGAACTCCCGGTCCTCGGCGCCGCCGCCGATCGGCTCGGTCGAGTCGAAGTCGATCGTCGGCGAGTCCGTCGGCGGCGTGAGCAGCGAGAGGTACTGAGAGATCTCCTGGCCGGTCGCGCTGCGGGCGAGCAGTTCGACCATCGGGCCGAGTTCGTCGACCGAAGGGATGAGCTTCTCCACGCCCGCGACGGCGACGTGCGTGTCGGGCGTGACCGCGCACTTGCGGGCGTTGCCCTCGTTCGTGACGAGCGCGAGCGTGCCGCTCTCGGCCAGCACGAAGTTCGCACCCGTCATCCCCACGTCGGCGCTCCGGATGCGGTCGCCGAGGTGGTCGCGGGCGAAGGTGGTGAGTTGCTCCGGCGTCTCCAGTGGCTCCGCGGGGTCGAACCGGGCGTTGAACAGTTCGGCGATCTCGTCGGTCGACTTGTGGAACCCCGGCGCGATCAGGTGTGAGGGCGCCTCGTCGGCGACCTGCAGGACGAACTCCCCGAGGTCGGTCTCGGTCACGTCGACGCCGGCGGCTTCGAGGCCCTCGTTCACGTCGAGTTCCTCGGTCGTCATCGACTTCGACTTCACCACGCTGTCGGCGTCGGCACAGACCTCGGCGAGGTAGTCGTTCGCGTCGGCGGCGTCGTCGGCGAGGTAGACGGAGCCGCCGTTTTCCTCGACCGATTCGCGGGCGGTCTCGATCAGTTCGGGGAGGCGCTCGATGGCGTCTTCCTTGATCCGGCGGGCCTCGCTCCGCAGTTTCTCGCCGTCCACGTCGGCCATGGCGGCGTAGCGACCCTCGTTGAACCCCTGTGCGTTCTGTTTGACCGTCGGTCCCTCCGTGTCGAGCAGGCGGCGGATACGCTCGGCGCGGCTCTCGTTGTCGGCGCTCATCGGTCCCTGAGGACGATCACGTGCACTTCGCGCGGGCCGTGGACGCCCTCGACGGTGGCGCCCATGTCCGCGGTGGCGCTCACGCCCGTCGCGAGCACCGCACTGTCCCGGCCGGCGGCGATCCGCGCCCGCCGGTCCTCGATGGCGTCGTCGACGCCGCCGACGAGGTCGCTCTCCCGTAGGACGGCGACGTGGCGCTCGGGGTAGAGCGCGACCAGTTCGTCGCCCTCGGGGCGTGACTCCACGACGACGGAGCCGTACTGGGCGATCCCGCCGAACACCGGCGTGACACCCGTGGTCGCCTCGCGGAGTTCGGCAGGGGTCGGCGGCACGGTCACGTCGGCGCCGTCGAGGGAGACGCCCTCGAACGGGAGGGCCGTTCCCACCGCCGGCGCCTCGATGGCGTCGGCGAGCGCCGCCGGGAAGTCGGCGGTCGTCGTGTTGCGCCACCCCACGCCGAGACCGTCGAGCGCGTCGGTGAACGTCGATACGGGCGGCTGGCTCATGAACTACTACTGGGGCGTTCGGGCGATAAATCCCCGCCAAACCACGCAGTCTGGTAACAAACCTGAACGTCCAAGCGTTTATCCATCCTCAGCCACAAAGTTTAGATGTAATGGGCTTCGGGAGCTACGATGAATCCGAGCAGGAGAATCAGCAGCTCGACATGAACGACGGCGATGAAGCGGTCGACGCCGACGGCGGCACCCACGACGGGACCGTCGAGTTTGACAACGGGGCCTCCAACGACGAACTCCTGGACCGCCTCCAGGAGATCAAGGACGATTAAGCCGGGGCAGCGCGCCCTCGGCGTCGCGTTCTCCGACGGGGAGACCGTCTCGACGTGTGCCGGCGCGGTGGTGCGCGCCGACCGCGTGGTGGACGGACTCGCCTACGAGCGCTGCGCCGTCGGCGGCGACGACGCCACCGACGCGGTGTGTACCCTGATCGGCCGTATCGACCGACCGGACGTTGCAGCCCTCCTGCTCGCGGGGGTCGCCCCCGCGTGGTTCAACCTCCTCGACCCCGTCCGTATCCACGACGAGACGGGGCTCCCGACCCTCTCGATTTCCTTCGAAAGCAGCCCCGGGCTCGCCCCGGCGATCAGAGAGCACTTCGACGGCGCCGCCCGGGAGTGGCGACTCGACGCCTACGACGCGCTTCCGCCGCGGCGGTCGCTGTCGGTGAACGACGAACGACTGTTCGTCCGCGCCGTCGGCGTCGACGCACCGGTGGCCGAGAGCGCCGGCGCTGAGAGCCGGGCGGGCGACGGCATCCCGCCGCTCGCCCCGGACTGTGAGGCCGCCCAGTTGGTCCGTGGCTTCACCCCCGAGGGCGGCCGTCCCGAACCGCTCCGGGTGGCACGACTAGCCGCGCGGGCGGGCCGTGAGTTCGGCGCGAGGCTGACCGAGTGACCCGGGAACGACGCCGATAAGCCCCGCCAGCCCCAACCGCCGCCGATGAGCGAGGAGCCACCGGAGACTTCCGTCGCGCCGCTGATCGAGGCGCTGTCGGTGCGGCGAAACGCCGCCATCGGCGCCGCCACGGGGCTGGCGCTCGCGGTGCTGGCCTACGCCTTCCGCCTCGGCCGCGCCGCCGGCCCCTTTACCGGCACCCGACAGTTCCCCGTGCTCGGCGAGACCGGTTGGTTCCTGTTGCTGTCAGTCGTGCTGGCAAGCGCGGCGGCGCTGCTGGTGACGACGGTGTTGACGCTCGGCTCGCTGGTACTGCTCGTCCGGACGGAACTGTAGCTACGTATCGAACGCTTGCGGGTCGCCCGCCAGCGTCGAGAGCCGCTCGGCACCCGCTCGGGTCCCCTTGGCGACGAGCACGTCGCCGGCCCTGAGCGCGGTGTCGGCGTCCGGCGAGACGACCCACGCAGTCTCCTCACCGGGGCGCCGGACCGCGATAACGCGGGTTCCCGTCTCGGTGCCGAGTTCTAACTCCCCGAGCGTGTCGCCCGCGATGTCGGCGCCGTCGCCGACGATCAGCCGGACGATCACCTCGTCGCTCTCCTCGACGGCAGCGGCGACGACGGGGTGGGCGTCGAGTCCGCGGAGCACCCCCTCGCTGAGTTCGAGCGCGGCGTCGCTGATGACCTCCGTCGCGGCCGCGAGGTGGACCAGTCCCCGGAGTTCGACGGGGTCCTCGACGTGAGCGGCGGCCCGGAGCGTCCACGCCTCCAGCCGGGACTTGAGCGCGTCCACCTCCGCCTCCAGTTCGACGACTTCCTCGGCGACGGCCTCGCTGTCGAACAGTACCGCGCCGTAGGCCAGGTCGACGGCGAGTTCGCTCATGTCCTTCATCGTCACGATGGAGTCGACCGCCCGGTCGAGGTCCTCGATCGGGCTGTCGACGGGTTCGGGTGGCTCGTAGGCGGTGCCCGTCGCCGCTTCGTACACCGTCGCCAGCCCCTCGTCCATCCCGCGGAGCAGGAGCACGTCGCCGGCCTCGATCCCGGTGTCCCGGTCGGGGTTGGTGATCCACGCGCGCTTGCCCGTCTGACTCGATCGGCGGACCGCGATGGTCCGCACGCCGCTCTCGGTCTCCATGTTGATCGCGCCCAGCGTCCGGCCGGCGTACTGGGAGTCGGCCGTGACCTCGGCGCGGACGAGCGCCTCGGTCGCCTCGGGGATCGCCGCCCGCATCGCGTCGGGGAGGCCGATCTCCTCGATCACGACCTTCGCGATGTCGCCGGCGGCGTTGGCGATCTTCTCGGCGGCGCCGACGACGCCGAGGACGGGCGCCAACTGCTCGGCGTCCTCGGGGCTCCGAGCGGCCATCAGGACGCTCATCCGGGCCTGTAGCTGGAGCACGTCCATGCGCTCCTCCAGCGCGAGGACCTCCTGTGCGACCTCGTCGCTGCCCGACAGCACCGCGGAGTACGAGAGGTCGATCAGGAGTTCGGCCGTGTCCTTCATCTCGGACAACACGTCCTTGACGCTGACCGGCTCGTACGCCACGTCGGGCTCCATGCGAACCGCTTCGCCGGGGCGCGGGATAAGGGTTGTCGGCGCTGACGGCGGTTCGGTTGAAAACCTCGAGCCGTTCGGGCGGAACGGCAACGCTTTTTCGTCGACCGGTCGAATCCCTATGCCATGTCAGGAGAGGTTCAGAAAGGGCTGGAAGGAGTCGTCGTCGCGGAGTCTCAACTGAGCTACATCGACGGCGACGAAGGGCTGCTGATCTACCGCGGCCACGACATCGAGACGCTCGCCGCGGAGGCGACCTACGAGGAGGTCCTCTACCTGCTGTGGCACGGCTCACTCCCGACGGCCGACGAACTCTCCGAGTTCACCGCGACGATGGCCGAGGAGCGCACCATCGACGACAGCGTGCTCTCGACGCTCGCTGACCTCGCGGCCGCCGACGAGGAGCCGATGGCCGCGCTGCGGACGGCGACATCGATGCTCTCGGCGGCCGACCCCGAGTCGGACGCCGACCCCGCCGACGGCGAGGCGACCCTCCGGAAGGGCCGACGGATCACCGCGAAGATCCCCACCGTGCTGGCGGCCTATCAGCGCCTCCGGGACGGCGACGAGCCGGTCGACCCCCGCGAGGACCTGAGCCACGCCGGGAACTTCCTCTACATGCTGACCGGCGCCGAACCCGACGACGTGGCCGAAGAGACCCTGGACATGGCGCTGACGCTCCACGCAGACCACGGGCTGAACGCTTCGACGTTCGCGTCGATGGTCGTCGCCTCCACGCTCGCGGACACCTACGCCTCCGTGACCGCCGGCGTCGGCGCGCTCTCGGGGTCGCTTCACGGCGGCGCCAATCAGGACGTGATGGAGACCCTGATCGAAGTCGAGGAGTCCGCGAAGGACCCCGTCGAGTGGGTCACCGACGCGCTCGACAACGGCCGCAAGATCCCCGGCTTCGGCCACCGCGTCTACAACGTCAAGGACCCGCGGGCCGTGATCCTCGAGGAGAAGTCCCGCGACCTCGGCGACGCCTCCGGCGAACGCAAGTGGTACGACCACGCCAACCGCATCGAGGAGTACCTGATCGAGGAGGCGGGCTTCCGGGAGAAGGGCCTCGCGCCCAACGTCGACTTCTACTCCGGCACCGTCTACTACCAACTCGGCCTCCCCGTCGACATGTTCACGCCCATCTTCGCGATGAGCCGTGTCGGCGGCTGGGTCGCCCACATCAGCGAGCAGGTCGAGAACAACCGCATCTTCCGCCCGCGGGCGAAGTACACCGGCGAGAAGGAGGCGGAGTGGGTGCCGATCGAGGAACGGTAACCCGTCGAGCCACCGCTTCCGCGGCGTCGTCGGTTGCTGAACGCGCACAAGCCGATCAGTCGGCCCCGACGTGACCGGAGGGCGGCGTCACTCCCGACCGCGGAGCACGATCACCGTACTGCTGATCAACAGACAGCCCACCAGCCCCGCGAAGGCGATGTCGTAGTCGAGGAACTGGCCGACGACGCCGACGTAGGTGGCACCCAACGAGCCGATGCCGATGTAGACGCTCCGCATCGCGCCCAGGTCGCCACCCATGCTGTCGCCCGGGAACGAGTCCATGAGGTACGCCTGCATCACCGGCGGGTAGGCCATCAGCCCCGCGGCGAAGACGGCGACGCCGCCGAGGGCGATGACGGGCGTCGAGGAGAGCACCACGGCGACGAGCGCGGTGGCGGCGACGAGCAACACGCCGGGCGCGAGCAGGCCCCGAGGGACCCGGTCGCCGAGGGTGCCCGCCAGCGGCTTCACCACGGCGCCGACGACGAACAGCACCGCCAACCCCGCGTTGGCGACGGTCGGCGAGAGTTCCTTCGTCCGGAGGTACGTGGGGAGGAACCCCGTGGCGGCCTGCCAGGTGAACGCGTAGAGCGCGTAGGCGACCAGCAGCCAGCGCAGCCGCGGGACGCCGAGGATGCGCCGGAACGTGTCGCCGATGGCGAGGTCGACCGTCGCGAGTTCGTAGCCCTCCTGGCTCCAGAGGTGGAGCAGCAGGGCGATCAGCAACAACGCCGCCGCGACCGGCGCGAAGGCCGCGCGCCACGTCGCCACCGCCAACACGGCCGTCCCCAGCCCCGCTGCGAGGATACCGCCCACGTCGCCCGACGCGGTGTGGAGACCGAACGCCCGCCCCCGTTTGGCGACGAACAGGTCCGAGACGAGCCCTCTGGCGGGAGTGGGGTAGAGCCCGACGCCGACGCCGATCACGACCGCACCGAACAGGAACGCCGAGTAGGTCGGCGCCGCCGAGAGCGTGAGGAAGCCGACGGCGGCGAGGGCGAGACCGCCGACGAGCAGCGTCGTCCGCGAGAGCCGGTCCGAGAGCCGGCCGCTCGGGTACTGGAGGACCGCGTACGTCCCCCAGACCACCGTGATGGCGAACCCCGCCGCGCCGCTGGAGATCCCCAGGTCGTCGCCGATCGCCGGCAGCAGCGGCGAGATCGTCAGCCGCCCAGCCTGCAACAGCGCCCACCCGAGCGAGACCGCGAGCAGGAGCCGTCCGGAGTAGCCCCTGAACAGTCGTTCCTCGTGCTGGTCGTCGGTCGCGTCGCTCACGACAGTTCGGGCGGTACGGAGCTACTTGAACGCCGGCCTACCGGCTGTTTCTGTCGGACGGCACGGGGTCGAGTCGATAGCGCCGCGTCGGCTCGCCGCGGAACCGTGGGCCGGGACCGGCGTCGACGAAGCCGCGGGCGTCGACGGCCGCCCGCATGGCGTCGTCGTGGTCCGCCCGCACTAACAGCTCAACCGCCAGCCCCTCGCGCTCGGCGAACCGGATCGGCTCGGCCAGCAACCGTTCCTCTGTCTCACGGTCACCGCCGAACTCGGTGACGTGGACCGTCCCCTCCCGGGCGTCGAAGCTCACGAACCCCAGAACCGTGCCCTCGCCGTCAGCGCCCGGTTCGACCGCGACCCGGACCGTCCGGTCGTGGACGAGGTTCCGTAGCACCGACTCCGGCGCGTCGGTCAGGTCGGCCATCGCCGGGGCGTCCCGTTCGACCGCGTCGCGGACCTCCATCGACGGTGGGTTGCCCCCGGGGACGGTTAAGGGTCCGGGCGGCCCCCGAGCGGTCGGTCGGCACCCGGATTCATGTCGGCGGCGCACGAGCGACCGTTCGTGTCCAGCCCTCCAAGCCGGCCGATCGCACTCCTGATCGCGCTGACACTCGCCGTCGGCGGCCTCGTCGTGAGCACTATCACCGGCCTCCTCGGGACGCTGATCGGGGCCTTACTCGGTGCCGGCGCCGATCCGGCGTCGGCGGTCCCCGTGCTCGTCGCCCTCCTGTTGGTCACCTCCGAGGCGGGGTTCGTCGCCGTCGGCTACGCCTTCCGCCGGAGCGACGACGGCGCCGACATCGTCGTCGACTGGCTCGCCGAACACAGCCCGAGCGCCCGCGAGGCCGCGCTGATCGTCGGCGCCACCGCCGCCCTCGTCGTCAGCAACCGTCTCGGCTTCTGGCTCGGGTCGCTGATCGGGATCGACCCCGTGACGGCCGTCTCGGCCCCCGACGAACTCACCGTCGCGGTGCTCGTCTTCCTGATCCCGGTGATGCTGTTCGCCGTCGGGCCGGCCGAGGAGTACCTGTTCCGCGGCGTGATACAGGGCTACCTCGAAAGCTCCTTCTCGGCGGCGGGAGCACTGGGCTGGAGCGCGACGCTGTTCGCGTTGGTCCACCTGCCGAACCTCGTGGCGGACCCGAGCGCCGGCGTCGTCTCGGTCCCGCTCTGGCTCCTGATCGGGGTCGTGCTCGGCTGGCTCTATCAGCGGACCGGCGCGCTGCTGGTCCCGGTGGCGGTCCACGGCCTCTACAACGTCGCCGTGATCACGCTGCTGTTCGCCGAACTGGGGATCGTCTAACCGCAAAAGAAGGGGCCTGGAGGCCGACGTCAGTCGAACAGTTCGTCCAGCCCGCGCGCCGGGTAGCCGACGACAGTGTCGACGCCGACGCCGCGGAGGCTCTCGACGCGCGCCGCGACCGTCTCCTCGTCGCCGACAAGAGCGAAGTCCGTGCTCGCGGCCAGCAGCACCTCACGAGCCCGGCCGGTCGCCGACGAGTCCGTCGCGCAGTCGTCGGGCAGCGCCCGGCGAACGGGGCCACGTCGGGAGACGTAGGCGCCGACGGCATCGAGGATGTCGTCCTCGTTCTCGGCGAGGACCGTCGGCGCGTACACCGCGATCTCGCCGTCGAAGCCGGCGGCCCGGAGCGCGCGAACGTCCCGTTCGGTCGAGCGCGAGAGCAGTTCGAACTGGGTCGCGCCCGTGGCGAGCGCGATCCGCTCGACGCCCTCGGTGCCGACCCACGCGTCGGGGTGCTGCTCGATCGCTTCGCCGAAGCGGGGCGCGATGGCGCGGCCGGTTTCCGCCTCCGAGAGGTAGGCGCCGTGGCCCGCGACGAGCACGCGCCCGACCTCGGCGGGGAGGTCGGCGGCCAGCGAGTCGTCGCCGAGCGGGTCCAGCCCGTCGGCGCGGACGGGAGTGGTGACCCGGACCGCGGCGGTCTCGGCGAGGCGCCGGAGCGTCCCCGCGTCGGGGAACGACTCGCGGCCCTCGTAGTCGATCACGAGCGTCGACGCCCCGAGGTCGGCCGCCCGCGCGAGGTCGACCTCGGTGGGTTTGAGCGCGACAGCGTCGATCCCGATACGCGGGAACGGCCCGACGGACTCGGAAGTGGTTCGTCGGGCGGTGCTGTCGGAGTGAGTAGTGTCGGGAGTCATAGCGGTCGCTGGGGGGTAGTGCGGTGGCTGTACGAGAACTGCGTTCGTCTACGATCGCGGAACGCGATCGATCGCCTGTGCGGCCATGCACTCCCCTGTACCCCACTCAGGGGGATAAGCGTGTCGTCGGAGTCACTCCAGCAGGAGCGAGAACCCCCACTCGATGGGCTCCTCGCCGCCGGCGAGGTCCTCGGGGTCCGTGTAGCGGGTGATCGTCGTCCCGAACCGGTGTTCGCCGACCGGGAGGCAGGCGTCGTCCTCGACGCCGGCGGCGTAGAGTTCGAGGTCCGCAGAGAGCGAGGCGCCCGGTTCGAGCGTCTCGGTCCGGTACTCCATCGTCGTCGCCACGGGGGAGTCGAGCCGCCAGCAGCCCGGTTCGGCGTCGTACTCGCCGTCGGCGGGCAGGAGGGTGAGGTAGCCACCCTCGGAGGTGACGTACTGGAAGACGGCCGCACGGGCCTCGCCGACGGCGACGGGTCCCTCGCCGGTGTTCGTGACAGAGACGGTGAGCAGCGGCGGGTGTTCCTCGGTCGCGACGCCGTCGGTGACGGTCACGTCGACGGCCAGCGGGAGGGCCGGTTGGTCGTCGGTGCCGGCGAGGACGGCCGCGGGGCCGCCGGTGCCTTCGAGGCGCGTCTGGCCGGCATCACCGTCGCCGGCGCCGCCCTCCGGGAGGTCACCGGGCGTGTCGGCGGGTTCGGGGGTCGCGGTCGGTCCCGGGGTGGGGTCAGGGGTCGGCGTCTCGGTGTTGGCCGCGGCTCGGGAGAGACAGCCCGAGAGGCTCATGAGGGCGGCACCGGCGACGACTGCGCGTCGGGAAGGCATAGCCCTAATTGGGCGGCAGAGGGCATGAACACAGCGTAGAAACAAAGCACGCCTTGTGTCACACCGGGAACTCGGCCTCGGCGGGGACGACGCGGTCGACGGACTCGGGCGCGCGCCAGTCGGTCGTGAGTTCGAGCAGTTGGACGAGCATCCGGCCGGTCGCGCCCCAGACGGTGTAGTCGCCGACGTGGAAGTAGTGGATGCGCACGTCGCCGACCTCGGGGCGCTCGCGGCGCTCGGACTCGTAGTTCGTGGGGTCGATCAGGTCAGCGACGGGAAGGGTGGCGATCTCGGCGACTTCCCGCTCGTCGGGTTCGTACGCCCGGTCGGGCACCTGTGCGACGAAGGGACGGATCGCGTAGCCGGAGGTCGTCGTCGTGTCGTCGAGTTGGCCGACGATCGACGGCTCGGACTGGTCGAGCCCGATCTCCTCGAACGCCTCGCGCCGGGCGGTGTCGAGCAGGTCCGGGTCGAACGGCTCGTGGCCGCCCCCGGGGAACGCCATCTGTCCCGGGTGCGAGCCGAGATGCTCCGCACGCTTGATGAACAGGATCGCGGGCTCGCCCTCGCGCTCGACGACCGGCGCGAGCACACTGGCCCAGCGCTCGGCGTCGGCGACCGTGAGCGGTTCGTGACCCGCGAGCCCCGACAGTTCCATGCCTGAAGGAGGGCACCAGCCGGCTAAAAACGCTTCGTCGGTCTCAGTCGACCAGCGAGAGCAGGCGATCGCGCGTCGCCGTCAGATCGACCGAACCCCACGCCTCGGCGTCGTAGGTGGCGTCGATCAGGGTGTCCGCGCGGGCCTCGTCGCCCGCCTCCACGGCCGTGTCGGTCTCGGCCCGCAGGCGCTCGGCGACGCGCGCCGCCGCGGCCGCACGGTCCACCGATCGGTCGGGAACGTCGAGGATGTGGGGCAAGTCCTCGCCCTCGGCGGGCAGCATCGGGAACGCGGCTGGGCCGACGATGAGTGCCTCGTCGGCCGCCACGCTGCCGTCGACGGCGTCGGCGTCGAGTTCGACGAGGTAGTACTCCCGGACGGCTTCGGCGATGGCCTCGTCGACGACTGCCTCGCGTACGTCGGCGCCGCGGCGGTAGGCGAGTTCGACCAGCGCCTGTTGCAGTTCCCCGCGGCTGAGCGCGTCGAACAGGTCGACGATCCCCGCGAGTTCGTCGTGGGTGGCCTCTTCCATGCTCGGGGAGTGTGGCGGGGGTGAAGAAAAGCCCGCGGGGTCCGGCGTGACGGCGGCGCCGCTACCGGGGTAAAAAAACGGGAGGAGTGGTCGGAAACGCGGTACGCGGTCGAGTGAGGGGTGAGTGGTGGCCGGTCGCCGATCTTACATCGCGCCGCCCATGCCACCCATACCGCCCATGCCGCCGGCGCCGCCCTCGTCGTCACCGCCCGAGGTCGACAGGTCGCCGGCCGCGATGATGTCGTCGATTTTGAGCACGAGGTTCGCGGCCTCGGTGGCACTGGAGACGGCCTGCTCCTTCGAGTGGGCCGGCTCGACGACGCCGGCCTCGTAGGTGTCCTCGATGTCGCTGCTGAAGACGTTCAGCCCCGCAGTCTCGTCGCCGGCCTCGTGGGCCGCGCGCAGGTCGACCAGCGTGTCGATGGAATCCAGCCCGGCGTTCTCGGCGAGGACGCGGGGGACGAGTTCGAGCGAGTCGGCGAACGCCTCGACCGCGAGCTGCTCGCGACCGGTGACGGAGTCGGCGTACTCGCGCAGGCGGCTGGCGAGTTCGACCTCGATGGCACCGCCGCCGGCGACGACGCGGCCGTCGGAGACGGTCGTGGCGACCACGTTGAGCGCGTCGGAGACGCCGCGTTCGAGTTCGTCGACGACGTGGTCGGTGGAGCCCCGAAGCAGGAGCGTGACACCGTGGGTGTCGTCGCCCTCGACGTAGAACATCTCGTCGCCCTCGTCACGGCGCACCGAGCCGTGGCCGAGGTCCGCATCCGAGAGGTCCGCGAAGTTGGAGGCGACGCTGCCCCCGAGGACGTTCTTCAGGAAGCCGATGTCGGAGGACTTCACGCGGCGGACCGCGAGGACGCCCTCCTTCGCGAGGTAGTGCTGGGCGAGGTCGTCGATGCCCTTCTGGCAGAACACCACGTCCGCGCCGGTCTCGACGATGGCGTCGACCTTCTCGCGGAGCTCCTTTTCCTCCTGGTCGAGGAACGACTGGAGCTGATCGGGCGAGTCGATGGAGACGTTGGTGTCCACGCCGGCCTCGTCGACCTCGATGGCCGCGTCGAGGAGGAGCGTGTCGGCGTCCTCGACCTCGCGGGGCATGTTGTCGTGGACGGGGTCCTTCGAGACGACCGCGCCGTTGAGCAGGTCGGACTCCGAGACCGCACGTCCCTTCTGGGTCTCGATCTTGAGGTTGGCGAGGTCGACGACGTGGCTGCCGTCGTCGGCCTCGACGGTGACGGCCTCGACGGCCTCGACGATGAGCTGGGCGAGGTGCTCCTTGTCGAGTTCCGCGCCCTTGCCGGTCATCGAGGTCTCGGCGACCTTCGCCAGCAGTTCGGTGTCGCTCGGGTCCACGTCACGCGAGATGTCGCCGATCTCCTCGCGGGCCTGCTCGGAGGCGAGGTGGAACCCCTTGATGACGGCCGTCGGGTGGATGTCCTGTTCGAGGAGTTCCTCGGCGTTCTTCAGGAGTTCGCCCGCGATGGCGACGGCGGTCGTCGTCCCGTCGCCGGCCTCCTCCTCCTGAGTCTCGGCGACCTCGACGATCATCTCGGCCGTCGGGTTGTCGATGTCCATCTCCTCGAGGATGGTGACGCCGTCGTTGGTGATGGTTACGTCGCCCATCGAGTCGACGAGCATCTTGTCCATCCCTTTCGGGCCGAGTGTGGAACGCACGGCCTCGGCGACCGCACGCGCCGCCGAGATGTTGTACTCCTGTGCGTCCTTGTCCTTCACTCGCTGGGAGTCCTCGCCCATGATGATCATCGGCTGGCCTCCGGTTCGCTGTCGTTGACTCATGTTCACCGACGGATTGTCGGTGGTTCTATATAAATCTTGCGTAGGTGGCGACCGTCGGTGGCCGCGTCGAGCCCGACTCGACCCACGGAAACCGGACGACTGCGCCTCGAAACCGGAAAATTGTGTGTTGTTGTGCCATGGCACGATTTGCCGTGATTTCGTGCCTTTATGTATGGAATACGGACGGGGGTCCGTCGGGACCCCCGGTGGTCGCCGACGCCGCCGCGTCGGAACGGGTCACGCTGCCGGATCAGCCCACGGGGGCGAGGCTGTCGCCGGCGCCACCGCTATCGGGCGCGAGACGGCAGAGAGAAGAGTAGAGGGATCGTTGGAGGGGCGGTTAGTTTTCGACGAGATCACCCCCCTCGGGATCCAGATACTCGGCGTCGGCCGCGTCGGGCTCGGGGAGTTCCTCGGCCTCCCCGCGCGTCTCGACGTCGCGGGAAGCGAGCCGGGACTCCAGCTGCCGGCGTTTGTTCCGCCCTTTCCGCTCGCGACCACTTTTCGTGTCTGGCATTTCCAACCGTGGTAACGATGCACACGGTAATCAACGTTTCGGGGGTATGCGAGCTGCTACGGCGGTTCTTCACGAAAGTTCGGAGTGTTACGAGGGACAGAGTAATAAGTTGTGGGGTGTTCCCACCATACAACCATGGCAAACTGTAACACGGATGGACACCCCGGGCTGGCCGATCCGGCCGACACGCGGGCCAACTGCGGCCTCGGGGCGGTCGTCGACCTCGAGAACGGCGCGTCCCACCGGACGGTGGCCGACGCGCTCGAACTGCTGGGCAACCTCGAACACCGCGGCGCGACCGGCGCCGAACCCGACACCGGCGACGGCGCGGGCATCATGCTCCAACGCCCCGACGAGTTCTTCGACGCCGTCGTCGACGCCGATCTGCCCGAGACGTACGCCGTCGGCACGGTGTTCTTCCCCGAGGACGCCGACAGCCGCCGGGGGCTGATGGACCGGTTCGAGGCCGGCCTCGCCGAGCGCGACATCGAACACATCGCGTGGCGGGAGGTCCCGACGGACAACGCGGAACTGGGCGAGACCGCCCGCGAGTCCGAACCCGAGGTGTGGCAGGTCTTCGTCGCCCCCGACGGCCTCGAGACGGAGGCGTTCGACCGCGCGCTCTACCTCGCACGCAAGGAGATCGAACACGCCGTCGACGACGACGGCGACATCGACGCCACCGCCGCCGAGCGCTTCTACGTCTGCTCACTCGACCGCCAGCGCGTCGTCTACAAGGGACTACTCACCAGCCGCCAACTCCCCGGCTACTTCCCCGACCTCCGCGACGAGCGCATGACCTCGGCCATCGCGCTGGTCCACGCGCGCTTCTCGACGAACACGCTCGGCGCGTGGCACCTCGCACATCCCTACCGCGGGATCGTCCACAACGGCGAGTTCAACACCATCCGGGGGAACGTCAACTGGATGCGCGCCCGCGAGACCGACCTCGCGGACGAGGCGTTCGGTGACGACCTCGACAGCCTCAAACCGATCGTCGACGACCCCGAGCAGTCCGACACCGCCAGCGTCGACAACACGCTCGAACTGCTGACGAACACGGGCCGGAGCGTCGAACACGCCCTGCGGATGCTGATCCCGGAGGCGTACCGGGGCGACGACGCGATGCCGGCCGACCGGACTGATTTCTACGACTACCACGCCAGCCTGATCGAGCCGTGGGACGGCCCCGCGCTCGTCGTCGCCACCGACGGCGAGAAAGTGGCGGCCGCGTTGGATCGCAACGGCCTGCGCCCCTGCCGCTACGAAGTGACCACCGAGGGTCGGCTGATCATGGCCTCCGAGGTCGGCGCACTCGACACCGACCCCGCCGAGATCGAGCGCCGCGACCGACTCGCACCCGGCCAACTGCTCGTCGCGGACCCCGGCGAGGGCCGAATCGTCCCCGACGAGGAGGTGTTCGACGACCTCACCGACGCGAAGTACGGCGACTGGATCGAACAGGAGCAGCGACGGCTCCCCGAGCGGGCGTCGATGAGCCCCCGGAGCGACACCGACCCGCTCCGGGCCAGACAGGCCGCCTTCGGCTACACCCACGACCAACTGGACCACATGATCGAGCCGATGGCCCGCGACGGGAAGGACCCGGTCGGCTCGATGGGCGACGACACGCCGATCTCGGCGCTCGCGAACCACGAGCGCCCGCTGTTCAGCTACTTCAAGCAGCTGTTCGCGCAGGTGTCGAACCCGCCGATCGACTACATCCGGGAGGAACTGGTGACCTCCCTCGAAACCCGGCTCGGCCACCAGCGCAATCTCCTCGACGAGAGCCCCGAACACGCCCGACAGTTGGTGCTCGA
The DNA here is from genome assembly GCF_026616205.1 of Halolamina litorea. Taxonomy (NCBI): domain Archaea; kingdom Methanobacteriati; phylum Methanobacteriota; class Halobacteria; order Halobacteriales; family Haloferacaceae; genus Halolamina; species Halolamina litorea. The sequence goes on along the minus strand of NZ_JANHGR010000002.1, from coordinate 394,000 downwards.
CTCGCCGGTCCTCACCGACGACGCGACCGGGCGGATCAGGGACCTCGGCGGCGACGACGGCCTCGAGAGCGCGGTCGTGGACATCACCTTCGACCCCGAGACCGACCTCGAAACGGCCGTCGAGGACCTCCGCGCCGACGCGACCGCAGCCATTCAGGCCGGCGCCGACATCGTCGTCCTCTCGGACCGAGCGATCGGTCCCGGCCGGCTGGCCATCCCGAGCCTGCTGGCGACCGGCGCGGTCCACCACGAACTGGTCCGGAACGGCCTCCGGAACCACTCCGGCCTCGTCGTCGAGTCCGGCGACCCCCGCGAGGTCCACCACGTCGCCGCGCTGATCGGCTACGGCGCCGGCGCGGTGAACCCCTACCTCGCCTACCAGACCATCGCCGACACCGTCGCCGGTCCCGACGGCGCCGACCTCGACGAGTCGGTCGCGGCCTACGTCGAAGCGCTGGAGGACGGCCTCCTGAAGACGATGGCCAAGATGGGGATTTCGACGGTCGAGAGCTACCGCGGCGCGCAGGTGTTCGAGGCCGTCGGCCTCGACGAGGACCTCGTCGCGGAGTACTTCGAGGGCACCCGCATCCGCACCGACGGCGTCGGCCTCGACGGCATCGAGGCGGACCTCCGCGGGCGCCACGCGGTCGGCTTCGACGACGGCGACGCCGACCCGGACCTCGAACGCCAGGGCGAGTACGAGAGCCGCACCGGCGGCATCCGCCACGGATGGAACCGAAAGACGACGGGCACCCTCCAGCAGGCCGTTCGCTCGGGCGACTACGCCATCTACGAGGAGTTCGTGGAGTTGGTCGAGAACGACGACGGCGGCCCGCAGAGCCTGCGCGGCCTGCTTGAGTTCGACAGCGACCGCGACCCCGTCGGCGTCGAGGAGGTCGAGCCGGTCGAATCGCTCGTCGAACGCTTCTCGACGGCGGCGATGAGTCTGGGCAGCCTCTCGCCGGAGGCCCACGAGAACAACGCCATCGCGATGAACCGCACCGGCGGGAAGGCAAACACCGGCGAGGGCGGCGAGCCGCCGGAACGCTTCGACACCGAGCGCACCTGTGCGGTCAAGCAGGTCGCCTCCGGCCGATTCGGCGTCACCGCCGACTACCTCGGCGCCGCCGACGAGATCCAGATCAAGATGGCCCAAGGCTCCAAGCCCGGCGAGGGCGGCCACCTCCCGGGGAGCAAGGTCAACGAGATGATCGCCCACGTGCGCCACGCGACGCCCGGCGTCGGCCTCATCTCGCCGCCGCCGCTGCACGACATCTACTCCATCGAGGACCTGAAACAGCTCATCTTCGACCTGAAGTCGGCCAACCCCGACGCCGACGTGAACGTGAAGCTGGTCTCGGAGGACGGCATCGGCACCATCGCCGCCGGCGTCGCCAAGGCCAACGCGGACGTGCTCCACGTCTCCGGCCACGACGGCGGCACCGGCGCCTCGCCGAAAACGTCGATCAAGAACGCCGGCCTGCCGTGGGAGCTCGGGCTCGCCGAGGCGACCCAGTTCCTGCGGATGACGGGGCTTCGTGACCGAATCCGGGTGAGCGTCGACGGCGGCTTCAAGACCGGCCGCGACGTGGCCGTCGCCGCCGCGCTCGGCGCCGAGGAGTACGTCTTCGGTACGGCGTCGCTCATCACCTCCGGCTGCGTGATGGCCCGCCAGTGCCACGAGAACACCTGCCCGGTCGGCGTCGCCACCCAGGACCCCGACCTCCGGGACCGATTCCCCGGCGAACCGGACCACGTCATCAACTACGTGACGTTCGTCGCGAAACAGCTCCGGGAGATCATGGCCGAACTCGGCTTCACCGACCTCGACGAGATGGTCGGCCGCCCCGACCTGTTGACCCAAGGGGAGACCGACCACCCGCGTGCGAGCCAACTCGACCTCTCGCCGATCCTCGCAGAGGTGGGCGACGGCCCGCGCCGGAAGGTCCGCGAACAGGCCCATCCGGGGATCGAGGACCACTACGACCACGACCTGATCGACGCCGCCGAGGCCGCCCTCGCCGACGGTCGACCCGTCCACCTCGACCGCGAGGTGACCAACGCCGACCGCGCGGTCGGAACGATGCTCTCCGGCGAGATCGCCGAGCGCGTCGGACTGGACGGGCTGCCCGAAGACACGATCCAAGCGGACCTGACCGGTACCGCCGGCCAGTCCTTCGGGGCGTTCTGCAAGCGCGGCGTCACGCTGGGGCTGACCGGCGCTGCCAACGACTACGTCGGGAAGGGGCTCTCCGGGGGCCGACTGGTCGTCCGGACGCCCGACGACGTCCCGTTCGACCCGGCCGAGAACACCCTCGTGGGGAACGTCTCGCTCTACGGCGCGACAGACGGCGAACTGTACGTCGAGGGGACCGCCGGCGAGCGCTTCGCGGTGCGGAACTCCGGCGCCACGGCCGTCGTCGAGGGCGTCGGCGACCACGGCTGTGAGTACATGACCGGCGGCATCGTCGCCGTCCTCGGCGGCGTCGGCAAGAACTTCGCCGCGGGGATGTCCGGCGGCGTCGCCTACGTCCACGACCCCGACGGCGACGTCGAGGACTGCGCGAACACCGGGATGGTGACGCTCTCGGGGCTGAGCGAGAAGGACGAGCGCGTGCTCCGCCGACTGGTCGAGAACCACCTCGCCCACACCGACAGCAAGCGCGCCCGGGAACTACTGGAGAACTGGGAGGCGACGCTCGCGGCGTTCACGAAGGTGATGCCTGACGCCTACAGCCGCGTCATCGACGAGGAGGGACGTGAGGACGTGCGCGACAGCCCGCCCGCCGCCGCCGAGGGAACCGTCGCCCGTCCGCCACGATCGGCGTCGACCGGCGACTGAGTACGCCTACCGTGAGAACTACCCACACACTTAACAGGGTTGCAACCCAATGCTCACGTGCATGGCGCGTACGGTTCCACCGAACGAGGAAGCACGGAGCGTGTTCGAACGCCTCGGCTACGCGATCTCCGGCGACGGGCCGGAGTTCATCGCACAGCGGAAGTGGCGGTCCGTCCGGGTACGGACACTTTGCGCTGAGGACGCCACCCGACCGGGAACCCTCGACGGGGAGTATGGCCTCGAATGCCTCGTGACGTGGACCGACTGCGTTGACGAACTCGACGAGCGGCTGACCGAACAGGCGCCCGACGGCGAGTGGGCGATCATCGGCGTGGACGACGACGGGAACCACGAGGTTCACCGGGCGGCCTAAGCGACCACGGCAACGAGAGCGGTCGGCCCGTTCGCCGCCCGGAACGCTCCACGTTCTGGTGACGGCTCGCGACGACTGCGGCTCCTACCTTTTTGCGTCTGACTCCCGACCACCAGCGTATGCTGCCGCTCCAACTCGGGGTCGTTCAGGAGGGGATCGACCGGTTCGTCGGCGACATCGCCGCCGCGATCCCGCGGATCCTCGCCGGGCTGATCTTCCTCGTCCTCGCGGGCGTGCTCGCGAAGCTCGTGATGATCGTCGTCCGCACGGTGTTGAGCCGGACGCTCGACCAGGAAGACGCCGTCTACCGCCGCTTTACCGCCACCGTCGTGGCGGCGTTCCTCTGGTTCGGGATCGGGCTCTCCTTCCTCTCGATCGTCGGTCTCGACGAGATCGCCTCCTCGATGGGGACCGCGGCGGGCTTTCTCGCCCTCGGGGTGTCGTACTCGCTGTCGAACATGATCGCCGACGCCGTCGCCGGCGTCTACCTCCTCCGGGACCCGGACTTCATGCCGGGCGACGAGGTGAAAGTCGGCGACATCTCCGGCACCGTCGAGTCGATCGAACTGCGAAAGACCCGCTTCACCGACGAGAACGAGGACACGGTCGTGCGGGGTAACGCCGAGATCGAGAAGAAGTGGACCAAACTCGAGGACGCCGAGAGCCCGGACAGTGAGGGCGGTGACACGCCCGCCGACGGCGGGAACGACGCATCGGTCGAGGAGGAAACTGACACGCCAGCCGGGGAGTCGACGGACTCCGCGAGCACGGACGCCGGACGGCGCGCGAGCACCGACGGCGGCAAGTCGGAGGGGCCGGCCGGCGACTGGCGCGATGCGACAGAGTGAAGCGCTAACACAGCCGCCGAGAGGCTTATCACGCCCAACTGCCAAGAGGGGCTAATGTTCGTCGGGCACGCGCTGTTGGCGTTCGCGCTCGTCGGCGGCGGAGCAGCGCTGCTGCGGGACCGGGAAACCGGTCTCCTGCTCGGCGCCCTCGCGGCGGCGTTCGCGGCGGCCCCTGACGTGGATATGGCCTACGCGCTCGTCGGCCTCGTCGGCGCCGAGGGCGGCGCCGCGGGCACCGTTCGGTCCTTCTGGGAGGCCAGTACGGCCGTCCACCGCACGATCACCCACTCGCTCGTCGTCGCCCCCGTCGCTGCCGGGCTCGCCGGTGCGTGGCTTCACGGCCGGCGCACGGACGCCCCCGCGTGGCTCGGCGTCGCCGCCCTGCTCGGCGCCGGGCTCTGTGCCGTCACCGCGCTGGTCAGCGGCGTCCTCGGCGGCGCGGTGATGGCGCTGTTCGTCCTCGCCGCCGCCGCGGTCGCCGAGGCCGCGGGCCGCTACAGCGCCGTCGACGCCGGGATGACGTTCGCCGTCGCCGTCGTCGCTCTGGTGTCACACCCGTTCGGCGACCTCGTGACCGGCGAGCCGCCGGCGTTCCTCTACCCGATAAACGCGCCGTTGGTGACCGAGCGGATCGCGCTCTCGACTGACGCGACGCTCCACCTGCTTGGCGCGTTCGGCATCGAACTCGCCGCGATCTGGGCCGGCCTGCTGGTCGGGCTCTGGCTGCTCGAACGGCCGGTTCGGGAGGCGATCGACTTCCGCGCGGTCGCCGGCGTCGGCTACGCACTGGCGGTGCTGGCGATCCCCGCGCCGACGATCGACTCCTCCTACCAGTTCGTGTTCTCGGTGCTCGCGGTCGGGATGATCGGCACCACCCCGCGGGTCCGACTGCCCGACATCGCCATCGAGCGCCCCGACGCGATCTCCGCGGCGATCACCGGGCTGACGGCGGTCACCGTCGCCGGCGTCGCTTACGCCGTCGCGTACGTGCTGCTTTAGAGGCCGAGCGCCAACGGGCCGAGCAACACCCCCATGAGGTAGACTCGGCGCGCGCCGATCCGCACCGCCACCACCCCCGTGAGCGTCGCGAGCGCAAACACCGCGACGCCGGCGAGCCCCGCGAAGAGCGAGGAGAGCGCGACGAGAAGGCAGAGGACCGCGAGCGCCAGCCGTCGCTGGTCGAGCTGTGAGACCACCCTGAAGGCGGCGTCGCCGAGGACGCCGACGAGCACGAACCCCACCGCGGCGGCGACGACGACCGCCGGAAGGAGCACCGAGAGCGCTGGGGGAACACCGGCGTCGTCGACGGCCACGAGCACGCCCGACCGGGGCGACCCGAGCGCGACCAGCGCGAAGAGGGCGAACACCGCCGTCGAACTGTTGGCGCCGCTGGTGGCGACGACGAACCCCCGAAGGTCGCTCCGGGCCGGTACCGCGGGGAGCGAGATGGTGGCGGCGACGCCCGCCGAGACGCCCGGGAGGTAGCCCACCGCCGCGCCCGAGAGCCCGCCCGCAGCCGCGGAGATACCCAAATCCCGCGGCGGGATCGCCAGCCGGGCGTCGGCCTGCTCGGGGACCCCGCCGCCGTCGAGCGCGTCGAGGAGGACCGGCGCGCCGAACAGGCCGCCGAACAGCGGCGCGAGCACCCCGCCGGCGACCGGGCCGGAGAGCGAGAGGTCGAGCGTCACGGCCCCGAGAGCCGTCGACGCCGCGAACGCGAGCAGGCCGGCGAGCCGAGCACGGTGGGACGGTTCAGTGAGGAGCAGGAGTCCGAGCACCGCGGCGGCGACGGCCGGGAACCACGCGGTCAGCAGCGGCGCCAGTCGGACCATCGCCCACGTCACGGGGAACGCGAGCGGCACCGCGACGGCCACGGCGGCGCCCGACCCCAGCGCGGAGAGTCTGAGGGCCTCGCGCCCGCGGCCTCGCAGCACGAGTCGGTGGCCGGGGAGCGCCGCGGCCGCCATCGCGCCGTCGGGCACGCCGAGGGCGAGCGAGGGGACGATGTCGAGGAAGGTGTGGACGACGCCGGCGGCGAGCATCGCCGCGCCGAGCGGGAGCGGGTCGACGGGGGCTGCGGGGGCGGCCCCCGCAAGCAGGAGGGCGAAGTTGTTCGCGTGCAGCCCCGGCACCAACCCCGAGCAGGTGCCGAGCAGGCAGCCAGCGAGCGTCGCCAGCGTGACCGGTACGAGAAGGCGCGGGGCGACTGCGGGGCCGGTCGGGACGCCGAAGGGGAGCGTCGCCGCAGCGAGTGTCGGTGCTACCGGAGCGCTCGGCCACATCCGGGCCGGAGTGGTCCCGTTCTCCTACTTCAACTCTGGGTGGCGCCCTCGGCGGAGACAGTGATGACCGTACAGTCGAGTTGGTCCTCCAGGTACTGGCCCACGTCGGGGGACTCGAACAGTTTGTTGAGCATCCGCCGCCAGCGGCCGGCCTGCTTCGAGCCGATGACGACCACGTCGGCGTTCTCGGCGGCGACCTCGTCCATGATCGTCTCCTCGACGAGAAAGCCCTGTCTGACGACGTAGCGCGCACGGTCGATCCGGCCCAACTCGGACTCGACTTCGCGTTTGAGCGCCACGCGACTCACGCGGCGGTTCTCCTGGAACAGGTCGACGTGCAGCACCGTGAGGTCGGCGTCGCGCTCGTCGGCGATCCGGGCGGCCTCCCGGAGCGTCGCTTTGGAGTGTTTCGACAGCGGGTACCGGACCGGGACGACGACCAGCGTCATGCCTGGACCTGTGTGGTCGGCGGACAAATGCGTACCCCTTCCGGCCCTCCGGGCGGTCGGATCAGGGCTCGAACGTCAGCCGCCCCTCCACGTCCACGTCGAGGCCGCCGTTACGGGCGTGGTCGGCCAGTACGTCGTGTTGGATGCCGACCTCTCCCGCCCGGTGGCGCTCGGCGATCGTCGGGAACTCGTGGTCGGAGTGCAGCAGGTACTCGGCGGTCGCGACGCGGTAGAGCGCCTTGGGGTCGATCGGCTCGTCGTCGACGCGGGCGTCGATGAGTTCGCCGTTCGCCTCGTCCCAGCGCAGGCTCGCGCCGCTGATGTGGGCGTGCCACCAGTCGGGCTCGCCGAAGTCGAGTTCGCCGCCGTCGGCCTCGCTGAACGCCTCCAACAGCTCCCGGCCGGTGAGTTCGACGACGACGACCGGCTCCTCGAAGGGGAGCACGCTCACCATATCCGCGAGCGTCACCTCGCCGACGAGTGGTTCGCCCTCGCGGATGCCGCCGCCGTTCTGGAGCCCCACGTCGGCGTCGCCGGCGGCGCGGTAGGCATCGGCGACGAAGTTCCCGATCCGGGACTCGCCGCCGAAGGTCGTCTCGTCGGTCCGTTCGAGCGGTTGCTCGACGGTCGCGACGACCTCGTTCAGCCCCGCGGCCTCGCGGCGCCGGCGGAGGGCATCGGTCAGGCTCTCGTGCATCGGGCCCTCGCTCGGGTCGACGACGCGTGCGCTGACGGCCGTGCCGCCGTCGGTCGCTGCCGACTCGGCCTCCCCGCCGAGTTCGACCTCGACGAACTGGTGGCCGTTGACCCCGGTCCGGGTGCAGAGCGTCCCGTCGACGTACTCGGTGCGGACGCTGTGGACGTGGCCGCCGAGGACCGCGTCCACGTCGACCCGGCGGGCGAGCTCGTCGTCGCCGCCGCCGAGGTGCGAGAGCGCGACGACGTAGTCGACGCCCTCGGCGCGGAGGTCGGCCACCGCTTCCTCGGCTGCCTCGTAGGGGTCGGTGAAGGAGAGCGTCGCCGCGGCGGGGTTGATCGAGTCGGTCGCGGGGTCGGTCAGCCCGAAGAAACCCACGCGCTCGCCGTCCGCTTCGGCGATCGTCCACGGCACCACCCCCTCGGCGGCGCCGAAGCGCTCGCCGTCCTCGTCGCGGGCGTTGGCGCTGACCCAGGTGAACTCGCTGTCGGCGACGATCCCCCGGGTCACGTCGGGGCCGTAGTCGAAGTCGTGGTTGCCGAACGTGTCGGCGACGGTGCCGACGGCGTCGGCGAAGTCGAGAACCTGCCGGCCGTTGGCGGCGAGCGAGACCACACCCGGCGCGGTGGTGTCGCCGGTGCCGACGACGAGCGCGTCGTCGCCGTCGAGTTCCCGCAGTCGGCCCGCGAACCGCCCCGCCCGCTCGGCGTCGTCGTAGAGGTTCTCGATATCGGAATAGTGGAGGAGACGAACCATTGAGTAGTCGTGAGGAGTCAGTCGGCGGCCAAGAAGCCGTCGGCAGCGGACGCTCGGCGGGCGTCAACCGACGTCGACCGGGCGTTCGGACCGGTACGGCCCGGGCCGATCGGCTGAAAAGAAAACCGGTGTCGCTTCCGCTCAGTCCTGGAGTTTGAACGCGACCTCCACTTCGGCCTGGTACTCGCGGTCCTCGGCGTTGGCGATCTCGACGCCGAACTCCTTCACTTCGGCCCACTTGACGTTGTCAAGCGTGTCCTCCGCGCGGGAGATGGCGTCGTCGGCGGCGTCGTCGAAGCTCTCGGTGCTCGATCCGATCAGCGTGATCTTCTTGTGAACCATCGTCACGGAATTGGTCGAGCGGCTACATAAAGCGGGTGGCCGTTTCCCGGCCGACAGCTTTTGCCCGCCTCCCCACCAACGGTCGGCCATGTCGACCGACAACAGCCTCCTGAACGCGGTGATCGGTGCGGCCGTCACCGTCGTCTTCTCCTTCGCGGGCGTCTCGCCGCTGTTGGGCGGCGCCACCGCGGGCTACCTCGAACGACGCGACGGCGCCCGGATCGGCGCCATCTCGGGTGCTCTCGCAACGCTGCCAGTGCTGATGTTCGTCGCGCTGGCCGGCGTCCTGTTGGGGTTCCTCGGGTTCGGGAACGTCTTCAACGGAATCGTGTTGGTGCTGTTCGCGGCGCTGTTCGTCGGGCTCTACGTCGTCGTCCTCTCGACAGTGGGCGGCGTCCTCGGCGTCTATCTCGCCGAGGAGTTCCGCGAGTAGCGCCGCTCGCGAGTGTGAGGGAAACACGGGGTGGCGGGCGCGTCTGGTCCTCGACGCGGACGCGTGGGGAGGCGTCCGCGCGGGGCGGGTCCGAACCCGCCCGACACCGGTGCCCCACCACCCCGATGCGTGTAGTTGCTGCAACTGGCTAACACGAGAGTCGTATATAGTAGTGGTCCCGGAATGAGCCGGGCGTTTAAGCCGGGATAGATGAACAGCGGCGTGGCTAGCCGGCTAGCGAACGGAGAAGCGTCGGTGGCGGCCTTAGAGGCGGCCGACCGACTCGACGGTGATGCTCTCGACGCCGTCAACGTCGCGGAACGCCTCCTCGACGGCTTCGGTGCCGCCGGAGTCGTCGGGGACGACGACGGTCGTCAGCAGCGCGACGAGGCCGAAGGCCACGTCGTCGCGGTCGTAGCCGCGGATCTCGGCGCCCTCGGGGAGGACGGACTCGAGTCGGTCCTCGAGCGCGTCGAGGTCGACGTCGGGGCTCTCCGGCATGACCTTCATCTTGGCGGCAACGTCACCCATCGTTAGGGCCCTCGGAACCCGCAGTCCGGGCACTCATAGAGGTTGCTCTGCTTCCGGCACTTCGCACAGCGGAAGATGACGGTCCCACACTCCGGGCACTTGAAGCGCGCCGCGTTGGTCCCCGTGACGGAGATCCCACAGGAGACACAGGAGCGCTCCCCAGTCGTTTCTGCTTCGCTCATGTTCCGGAAAGCGGGCGCGCGACGTTTAACGGTTACCTTCCCCGTCCGAGGCACCGGAATCACCCTCGGCAGCACCGGTGGCCTCCGTCGGCCCCGGGCGCGCCAGCGCACCCGGTCCCGCCTCCTCGGGGGGCGTCGCCGGCCGGCGCCGCCGTACTTTCGCCACCGCGTCGACCGAGAAGACGGCCGTTCCCGCGATCAGCAGCGTGTCGCCCGGGAAGCGCAGCCAGAAGAACGTCTGTACCAGCGGCCGCTCGTAGAACGCGAGGCCCCGGGCGGCGTCGTAGCCCGCGGTGAAGGCGGCCTCCAACTGCAGGAAACCGATGGGCAGCAGCGACGCGCCGACCATCACCGCCAGCCCGACGTTCCAGAGCCAGAACGACCACCAGAGGCGGCGCTCGGACCAGCCCTCCGTGGTCACCCGGAGCACGTAGATCCCGATGCCGAGCGCGAGCATCCCGAACGCGCCGAACATCGCCGCGTGGCCGTGAGCGACCGTGAGGTAGGTGCCGTGCTCGTAGTAGTTGATCAGTGGAAGGTTGATGAAGAAGCCAAGCACCCCCGCGCCGACGAAGTTCCAGACCCCGGAGGCGACGATGAACGCGAACGGCAGGCGGTAGGGGAACGCCTCGCCACGGGCCACCAGCGCGCGGTACTCCGAGATGGCCTCGAACAGCACGATCACCAGCGGGAGCAGTTCGAGCGTCGAGAACACCGACCCCACCGGCACCCAGATGTCCGGGAGGCCGATCCACCAGTAGTGGTGTGAGACGCCGATGATCCCCGCGCCCATCACGAGCAGGGCTTCGAGCAACACGGCTTTCGCCGCCGACTCGGGTTCGAGGAGGTTCATCCCGACGAGCGTGAGGCCGACGACGGCGACGATGAAGAACTCGAAGGCGCCCTCGACCCACATGTGGACGACCCACCAGCGCCAGAACTCCGTCACCACCATGTTCGTCTCCGGGGTGTAGAGCAGGCCGGCGACGAACAGCAGCGCGATCGACCCGCCGGCCAGCAGGATCAGGTGACCCAGCCCGTAGCGCTCCTCCTCGGCCAGCATCGGCCGCAGCCCGCGATAGAGGAGCACGGCCCAGCCGACGAACCCGGCCAGCAGCCCGAACTTCCAGACGCGGCCCACCTCCAGATACTCCAACCCCTCCGTGCCGAGCAGCCACCAGAGTTCCCCGTTCGGGTCGAAGAAGCCACGCGTGCCGAGGAAGACGCCGGCGAAGCCGCCGACGACCACGACGACGAGCGCGCCCAGCAGCGCGGCGGTCCCGCGAGCCTGCCCGGCCGGCTCGTGGGCGGTCAACAGCGGCGGGAGGAAGAGCCCCGCGGCGATCCAGAGCGTCGCCACCCAGAGGATCGCGAGGTCGACGTGGTAGGTCCGGGCGAGCAGGAACGGCGCCCACTCCAGCACGTCGACGCCGAGGGCCTCGAAGACCCCGAAGAACGCGTCGCGCTCGACGTAGTAGTGGGCCAACAGCGCGCCCAACAAGGTCTGGACCAGGAACAGCCCTGCGGCGACGGGAACGTACAGTGCGGCGGTCCGCTGGGAAGGGAGCACGTCGACCTCACTCGGGTGGGGCACGTCGATGTCGGCGTCGGGTTCGGAGAGCGAGACGGCGCTGTAGAGCCAGACACCGACGCCCGCGCCGCCGACGAGCAGCACCATCGACGCCACGCTCCACAGCAGCGCCGAGACGGGCGCGGTGTTGCCCGCGCCGGGCGCCGGCGGCCAGTTGTTCGTGTAGCTGTGCTCGGCGCCGGGCCGCGGCGTGTGGCTGAACCACGCCGTCCAGAGCGCGAAGTCGGCCAGCCGCCGTGCGGCGTCGGCCGAGCCGACGGTGCCCGCGGGGAGCCCCAGCGACGCGTTGCCCTCGTGGTAGCGGGCGACGTAGTCCTCGCGCACCTGTTCGTGGGCGTAGACCTCCGCGGCGGAGTAGGCGAGCGACCCCTCGCCCGGGTCGTCGGGGCGGCTCCGGAGGTCCTCGCGCGCCCGCTCGTCGACGGCCGCGCGTTCGAGCGCCGCGAGGTCGTCGTAAGCTTCGCCGTAGCGCTGCACCGCGTAGAACTGTCTCACGTAGGTCGTCTTCAAGTCGAGCGCGTCGGCAGTGAGGTCGTTGCCGAAGTAGGCGCCGTTGCCCAGCACAGTCCCGTGGTTCATCAGCCCGTTCCGCTGGAACACCCGCTTTCCTTCCCGGACCGACTCGGCGGTGGCGACCGTCTCCCCCTCCGGCCCCTCGACAGTCTCGGGTATCGGGGGCGCGTTCTGCGCGGAGTACCACGCGCCGGCACCCATCACCACGAGATTGAGGACGAAGACGGCGGCCAGTAGACGGGCGAGCGTGCGGCGCTCGAGTCGCATCCTCCGGGCCGACGAAGGGGTCGGGCTTGTAAGTCGGGGGTGACCGGTAGGCCTATCGGTGTGCCGTCGTAACACGGTCGGCGTATGCCCCGCCGTTTCGGTCCCTCCACCCCCGATAGCTCCCTCGACGAATCGAGTTCACGACGAGAGTTCCTCCGGCGAACCGTCGGCGCCGCCGGTGCGGTCGGCCTCGCGTCGACCGCCGGCTGTCTCGGCAACCTTCGTGACGACGTCTCGCCGCCCCCCTCGGCGGCCGCCGGCACGGCGGCGACTGCTGAGACGGCCCTCTCGGCCGACGAGTTCGACGCCTTCGTCGAACGGCAGCGCGACCGCTACGGCGACAGCGGTGTCTGGGGCATCGCCGGGACCGAACCCGACCACGACCTCCGGTTCGACGGCGCGTGGACCGGCACCGTCGGGTTGGGTTCGGACGGCGAGCCACGGCCCCAACCAGACGAAACAGGTGATCTCCGTGCCGTCGTCGACGCCGCCGTCGCCGCCTATACGGCCCCCGAGGGCGACGGAAGCGGGGAGGAACGCTATCAGCTCTGGCTCTGGGCCGCCGGGCGCCTCACCGGTGGTGAAGGCGGCGGGGCTCTCACACGAACCAGCGCGCTCCGACGGCTCGAAGTCGGCGTCACCCTCGATGGCGACGGCGCCGAGATGGGGCCGTACACCCCCGGGAGTGATCTGACCGAAGGCCCCGCCAGCATCGGCCCCTCCGCGATGGGCATCGGCGGGCCGTCGACGTCGTTCCCGATCCACTCCGGCACCGTTCGAGTCGCGCCGGAGCGGACCAGTTTCGACGAGAACGCCGTTGCAGTCCAGTGGCGCGGCGACACCGACCGTACGCAATCGGTCAACGGCACCTGCGCGGCGTCCTGGGCAGCCGACAGCGGTCCGTCGTTCGACCTCTCGACCCGCGTCGCCGCGGACCGACGACGGTTCTGATCGGTCCGAAACGTTTTGCCCGTTCCCGCGAACTGTTTTCGGCATGAGTAGCTCAGGGCTCGGCCTCGTCGAGGGCGAGCGGGGAAACGCACTGATCGCGTGGGCGATCCTGCTGTTCCTCCTCGGCACCGCGGGCGTCGAACTGCTGACGGGGGACGTCGTCTGGGCGGGGTTCGTGCTCGCGGTCGTGGTGCTCGCCGCCCTCCCAGCCGCGATGCACCGCGACCGGTTGGCGATGCTGCCGTGGGAACTGCTCGCGCTGGCCGCGCTTCCGGTCGCGACCCGCGTGTTCGTCGCGGGCCAGACCATCGGCGAACTCACCCTGACCGGGCGGGTGACGACGTATCTCGCCGTGGCTGCCGTCGCGCTGGTGGTCGCGGTGCTGCTGGACCGCTTCACTCCCGTCCGGATGAACGACGCGTTCGCGGTGGTGTTCGTCGTCATCACCACCACCGCGGCCGCCGGCATCTGGGCGGTCGCCCAGTGGCTCTCGGACATCTACCTCGGCACGGGCTTCCTCGACCGCCCACACGCCGAGGAGGCGCTGATGTGGGACTTCGTCGCCGCCACGCTCGCCGGCGTGCTCTCGGCGGTGCTGTTCACCTACTACTTCCGGCGGCGCAACGGCAGCGGCCCCAAGGGGACGCCCCGGGTCGAAGGGGGTGAGGGCGCGTGAGAGTCCGTGACCTGATCGGTTTCAGCGACCAGCAACAGCGCCTGATCACCAGCGCGATGCAGTACGCGCTGTTCGGCATGATCACCGTCGGCTTCTACGAGGGGAGCCCCGGCGTGATGATCAACGCCGGGATCGGCTTCGTCGTCACCTACATCCCCGCGATACTGGAGCGGGACTACGACATCCCGATGGACCCCGCGCTGGTGCTCTGGATCACCCTCGCGGTGTTCTTCCACGCGTTCGGGACGCTCGGGCTGCCGGGCGACGTGCTGAACCCCTACCGGACGATCTGGTGGTGGGACCACATGACCCACACGTTCTCGGCGAGCATCGTCGCCGGCGTGGGCTACGTCACCGTCCGGGCCATCGACGAACACACTGAGGCCATCTCGTTCCCACAGCGGTTCGTGTTCGTGTTCATCCTCCTGTTTACCGTCGCCTTCGGCGTGTTCTGGGAGGTCATCGAGTTCGCGCTGGGCCTGCTCGCGGCGGCGACGGGCACCCCCGGGATCCTCACGCAGTACGGGATCGAGGACACGATGAAGGACCTGCTGTTCGACACGTTGGGCGGGATCGTTGTCGGCCTCTGGGGCACCGCTCACCTGAGCAACGTCTCCGAGGCGCTCACCGAACGCCTCGGCGGCAGCGCCGGCGGCGAGTAGCGACCGGAACCGTGATTCCGGGGGCGGTCGGAATCGGGGTATGGTTGAGAGCGTCGTCGTCGGGGTCGGACTGCTGGTCGTCGTCACGGTCGCCGGGATCGGCGTCGCCGCGTGGCGCTTCGCCGCGACGGGCGAGCGGCCGTTGTTGCCCCTCGCCGGTGCGGCCGCCGCGTTCGCCGGCGTGTTCACGCTGGGGCAGATCGGGGGCTACTTCCGGCCGCTCCGGGCGACGGCGATGGCAGCGCTCTCGGTACTCGCGGCGCTGACGCTGGTCGTCATGTGGGCTCGGGAGCGCTGACCCGGCGGAATAGTTAGGTATCTGTCGGGTTTCTGGGCGGTATGGTCGACAGCGCCCTCCTTTGGATCGGACTCGTCGCCGCCCTCGGCGTCGGGTTCCTCGGATTCGCAGTGCGACAGTTCTCGGAGACTGACGAGCCGCCGCTCCGCGCGCTGGCAGCCGCCGCCGTGTTCATCGCCGGCGTCGCCGAACTCGCGGGGACGAACGGCTACATCGACGGCGCGACGAGCGAACCGCTGACCTGGGCGTTCCTGCTGTTCGGGTTCGGGGCGATCGCGATGGAACTCGGGAGACGCTGGCGGGCGTGGGCCGCCTGACAGCGCCGTCGCTACGGAAGCGGGAAAACGGAGAGAGAAGACCGATTCAGGCCTCGGCGAACGTGTCGTCGTAGTCGCCGCCGTCGATGCGGGCCTTGAACGTTCGAGCGTCCTCGCCCTCGATGGTGACACCGAGCGTGACACACGTGCCGGCGACCTCCTTGGCCGCGTTCTTGGTGTCGTAGGCGAGCAGGTCCGAGGACTTCTGCTCCGCGATCTTCTTCAGCTGCTCGATCGTGAGGTCCGCGACGAAGTTCTCCTGGGGCTCACCGGAGCCGGTGTCGAAGCCGGCCTCGTCCTTGATGAGCTCCGCCGTCGGCGGCACACCGACCGAGATGGAGAACGAACCGTCGTCCTCGTACTCGATGGTGACGGGCACTTCCATGCCGTCGAACGCGTCGGTCTCCTCGTTGATCTCCTGTACGACCGCCTGCACGTCGACGGGCGTCGGACCCAGCTCGGGGCCGAGCGGCGGGCCAGGGTCGGCCTCGCCGCCCGCGACGAGCACTTCGATGGTTCCAGCCATACCCGAAACGTGCCCGGCGCACCGTAAAACGGTTTCTTTCCTGCCTCGGCCCGGAGCGACAGCGGTTTGGCGCCCACGGACCCAGCACCGGTGATGCCGCCCCGTGCCAAAACGCTCGCGCTCGTCGCCGGCGGCGGCGCTGCGGGCGCGCTCTCGCGCTGGGGCGTCGCCGTCGTCCTCCCGGCACTGGCGGGCACGCTCGCCGCGAACGTCCTCGGGGCGTTCACGCTCGGCGCCGTCGTCGCCGTCGACGCGAACGACCGGCTCCCGGCCGCGACGCGGCTCGCCGTCGCCACCGGCTTCCTCTCCTCGTTCACGACCTACTCGACGTTCGCCGTCGAGTCGGCGACGGCCGGCACGCCGGCGCTGTTGGTCGGAAACGTCCTCGCGACGTACGCGTTAGGGTTCGCCGCCGCGGCGCTCGGCCTCGGCGTCGGTCGACGCTTGCGCGGTTCGAGCCCCGACTCGGGGGGTGAGGCGGCGTGATCCCCGAGTCGCCCGCGCTCCTGGTCGGTCTCGGCGGCGCCCTCGGGGCGACGCTGCGCTACGCCGTCGGCGAGGCGCTCGCCGATCGGGACACGCCGTTCCCGGTGCCGACGCTGGCGGTCAACACCCTCGGCACGTTCACGCTTGGGGTCCTTACCTTCGCCGGCGCGGGTGAGGACGCCCTGCTCCTCTTCGGGACCGGCCTCTGTGGCGCGTTCACGACGTTCTCCTCGTTCTCGGTCGAGACGGTCCGGCTGTGGGACGCCGGCACCCGTGGTCTCGCGCTCGCGTACGCGCTCGGGACGCTCGCGCTGGCGGGCGTCGCGCTGGCGGCCGCGTGGTCCCTCGCCGGCGTCGTTTGAGAGTCCGGGACAGCTCGGGACGGCGGGTCGCGGCCCGTACCAACGGTCTCGCCCCGAGGTCGTTCGACATCCACAGCTTCATGCCGGCCAGCCGACGAGGTGACGGCATGCGAAATCGGGCCCGGCTGCTCGCCGGCGGGGTTCTCGGTATCGGGGGCGTGCTCGCCTACCTCTGGTTCGTCGGCGTGGGCGACGTGGCGTCGACGCTCCGCGGGCTCGCTCCCGCGATCGTCGTCGCCGTCGCCGTGCTCGTCGTCGTCGAGGGCGTCGTCGACGGGATCGGCGTCTGGGCCTCCGTCCGACCGCTCGGGGAGGGGCTGACCGGCCGCGAGAGCGTCCAGTTCGCCCTCGCGGGGGACTTCTTCGACATCGTGAGCCCGGCCGGCGCCGCCAGCTCGGAGCCGATCATGGCGCAGTTCGTCGGCACCGCCACCGAGACGAGCTACAGCGAGGCCCTCGGCGTCCGCAGCGTCGCCAAGTACGTGAAGGCGGGCGGGCAGGTGTTGCTGTCGGCGAGTCTCGGCCTGCTCGTGTTGCGCGGCCAGGCGTCGTCTTCGACGGTCCTGACCACGCTGGGTGCGGCGGTCGTCGTCATCCTCGTCCTCGGCGTCGCCGTCGGGCTCAGCGGCGGCCTGCTCAGTCGACTCCTCGTCGCCGTACTCGAACCCGTCGTCCGCGCGGTCAGCGCGGTCGTTCCCGGCGTCGACCCCGACGACGGGTTCGTCCGCGAGGCCGTCGGCCGGTTCGGCGTCCGGGTCGCCGAGTTCCGCGACGCGCCGGCGCTGGTGGGACTGATCGCGCTCGGCGGCATCATCGAACAGGCCGTCGTAGCGACCGCCCTCTGGGTGCTGCTCTCGGACCTGGGCGTCGCCGTCGCGCTCGCGCCCATCGTCGTCGTCGTCCCGCTGCCGCAGGCCGCCACGGTCGTCCCCGTCCCGGCGAGCCTCGGGACGTACGACGTGTTGCTCGGCGGCGCGCTCGCACTCACGACCGGTGCTCCCGCCGCAGTGGCCGCCGCCGCCGTCGTGGTCTTCCGCGGGCTGACGCTGCTGTTCGGGCTCGCAACCGGGGGGTTCTGTGCCGCGCTGCTCCGGGGCTGGGACGTGCGGCCGGGGGCGGACTGAGCGGGGAAAACTACTTTCGGGCGGTGCCCAACCGGGGGGCATGGATCAGGACAGCTACGTTCGACTGCTCCTCGGGAGCCTCATCACGCTCGGGAGCGCCGCCATCGTCGTCGCCACCATCACCGACCGCGACGGCTACGTGAGTGCCGCCGCCGCAGTCGTCTGTCTGCTCAGCGCCGCGGCTATCGTGTACACGAGGCGTGTCGAGAGCGACGCCGCGGAAGCCTGATCGACCCCCATCGGTCGGCGCCGGGGGCTAAAGGGTGTCACCGCGGGCTAAAGAGTGTCACCGCGGGCCAAAGAGTGTCACCGCGGGCCGAAGGACGACGCCGAGCGTCAGATATCGACCGCGAACGGCGCGTTCTCAGCCGCCCGCTCGGCGATGCCCGCACAGAGGTCGGCGACGGCGTCGAGGTCCTCGGTGTCGACCACTTCGACCGGCGTGTGCATGTAGCGGTTCGGGATCCCGATGTTGAGCGACGGCACGCCGCCGCGCTGGGTGAACACGCCGTCGGCGTCGGTGCCCGTGCGGCTGCCGGCGGCCTGTAGCTGGTAGTCCACGCCGTCGGCGTCGCCGGCCTCACGAGCCAGTTCGACGAGGTTCGGGTGGTTCGCGCTGCCCCGACCCACCACCGGCCCCTCGCTGAGTTCGACGGGACCGCGGTTGCTCCCGGCCACGTCGGGGTTGTCCGTCGCGTGGGTCACGTCGACGGCGATGTAGGCGTCGGGGTTGACGTCGAAGCCCACCATCTGGGCCCCCTTCAGACCGACCTCCTCCTGCACCGTCGAGACGGCGTAGACGGTCGCGTCGGCGCCGGCCGCGGCCGCGCGGCGGAGTGCCTCGGCGGCGACCCACGTGCCGACGCGGTTGTCCATCCCGCGGGCGGCGATGCGGCTGTTGGCCAGTTCCTGAATCCCCGATGAGAACGTCACGGGGTCGCCGATGGAGACGAGGTCCTCGGCGTCCTCCTCGTCCTCGGCGCCCACGTCGACGAACTGCTCGGCGATGTCCTCGTACTCGTCGTCGCCGTTTCGGAGGTGGATCGCGGTCTGGCCGATGACGCCCTGCACGGGCCCGTCGTCGCTGTGAACCGTGACGTGCTGGCCCTTCGAGACGGTGCGGTCAGAGCCGCCGACGCGGGCGATGCGGAGGAAGCCGTCGTCGACGATGTCCCGCACGATGAAGCCGATCTCGTCGGCGTGGCCGCCGACGGCGAACTCGGTGTCCACGGTCGGGTCGCCCTCGTGGACCGCGATGGCGTTACCGTAGGCGTCGGTCTCGACGCGGTCGGCGAACTCGGAAACGTAGTCGACCCAGACGCGCTGGCCACGCGTCTCGAAGCCGGAGGGACTGGGTGTCGTGAGTAGTTCGTCGAGGAACGCCCGCTGACTCTCGTCCATGTCCGGTGCTCGACGGCGGGGCCCATGAGTCCGACGATGGGAGAGCGTGACAGCCGGTCGGCCCGGCGCCGCCGTCCGGTGGTGGCCCCACAACGGCTATTTCCCCGGCGTCCCAACGAACGTGTATGTCCGACAAACAGTTCACGTTCTTCGAGTTCCACTTCCACGACGGCTTCCAACTCGGCCCGAGCAGCCTCGAGACCGGCGACGGCGAGGACGCCGACGTGGCCGAGAGGACCGCGGCGGCGCCCGAGTCAGCCCCCGAGAGCGACACGTCGGGCGGGTCCGGCCCCAGCGTCCTCGGGCCACTCCTCGGCCTCGGCGTGCTCGCGGGGCTGGCCTACGCGGTCCGGAAGCTCCTCGCGGGGGTCGAGCCGGAAGGGCTCGACGCGCTCGACGACATCGAAGACGAGGTGGAGGGCGAGGACGCCGTTCCCATCGAGATCACCAGCCCCGACGAGGAGACCGGCGGGGTGCCCGGCGCGGCCATCGCGGTGATGGTCGGTGTCCTGCTCGTGCTCGCCCTCGTCGCCCGGAAGCTGTTGGGCGGGAGCGAGGAAATCGTCGTCGAGGAGTAGGGGGGAAGCTTTTGCCCGGCGCCCGCCCAGGACCGGTATGGATCTCTTCCGCAGCGTCGGGGCCGTCGCCGGCGCCTCCGGTGACGGCGTCGTCGACTGGGCGGCCGTCTCCGAGGCCGCGAAGTCGGCGACCGAGCCGGGCTCGCTCGACCTCTCTCCGGCCGACCGCGAGGGGTACGCCGCAGACGTGCGCGACGCGCGTGACCGCATCCGCGAGGTCGGCGGCGTCGAGTTCGACGTCCCCGAGACGATCGCGCTGCAGAACCGTCACCACTGGATCGACGCCAACGTCGATACGTTCCAGCGCCTGATCGCGCCGATGGCCGAGGAGGTAGGGCAGCCGCTGCTACCCGGCGCCTCCCGCGTGATCAACACCGGCTCGATGTCGTTCTCGCTCGCGTTCCTCGCCCGAAACGTCCTCGGGCAGTACGACCCGCTGTTGCTCGCTGAAGCGGACGGCGGCCCCGACCACGAACTCTACTTCGTCCACCCGAACATCGAGCGCACCGCCAAGGAACTGAACGTCGAGTTCCCACGCTTCCGGCGCTGGATCGCGTTCCACGAGGTGACCCACGCCGCGGAGTTCGGCGCCGCCGACTGGCTCCCCGAGTATCTGGAGTCCCGGATGCGCAACACCATCACCGAACTCTCCGCGGGCGGGCTGAACCGCGAGGCGTTCTCCGAACTCGACGCCGCGATGACCGCCGTCGAGGGCTACGCCGAACTGCTGATGGATCGGGCCTTCGACGAGGAGTACGACGACCTGCGCCGGAAGATCGACGCCCGCCGGGGCGGTAACGGCCCCGTGGACCGACTGGTCCGGCGGCTCCTCGGGCTGGGGCTGAAGCGCCGCCAGTACGAGCGCGGTGCGGAGTTCTTCAACGCCGTCGCCGACACGGCGGGGCTGGAAACGGCCGCGAAAGTGTGGGACGAGCCGGGGAACCTCCCGAGCGACGACGAACTCGACGACCCGAGCCGCTGGCTGGCCCGGATCGAGTAGCTACCACTCCCGGTCCGAGAGGTCCGGCGTGTCCGGCATCACCGCCCGCAGGTTCCGGACGACGAACCACGTCACGATGACGCCGAGGACGAGCCCGGCCACCCCCGCCGCCAGCGCGAACTGCAGGCTGGCGCCGGCCTGTATCGAGACCAGCGCGCCCGAGGCGCCGATGATGAGGACGAATATCGCCGGTAGCGTCAGCGAGCGGCCGCTGTTCCCGCGTCGCCCCGCGCTCACCGCGCTCCCCTCCGTTGCATAGCCTCGTAGTGGGGCCTCGCGGGCTTGAACGCGGCGGTTCAGCGGAAGGATTTGGGAACAGTTAACAGGGACCCCACAGCACCGCTGTCCCATGGTTTCGGCCTACGTGTTCGGCTTCGCGGTGCTGACCGTGCTGGTGTTGGTTGGCGTGTTCCTCGTGGTGGTGCCGCCGAAGGCGGCGCTGCTCGGGCTCAAGTCGTTCGAGCGCCGCACCGGCGCGTCGCCGACAGCGATGATCGGCGCGGGAGCGTTCGGCCTGCTGGTGTTGCTGTTCGGGATCGTCGGCGCGAACGCCGATGCGGGCGAGTTCGGCTTCCTCGACGGCCTGTTCGCGGTCTTCGGCGCTATCGGCCCGCTCGGTGTAGTGGTCGGAGTCGCGGGTCGCCGTGTCCGGTCGCGGATCGAGGCGGCGGAGGAGTGCCCGACCGGGAACCCGAACACCGGCCGCGTCGTCGCCGACGGCGACCTCCGCGAGGTCGACGGAACCATCGACCTCCCGGGCGTCGGTGACGGCGCACTCACCTGTGCGTACGCGCTCCAGAAAGTCCGTGGCATCAGCCTTCGGTCAGACGCGTGGATCACCGTCGCCGCGGGCGAACGCACTCGGCCGCTGGCCCTCGACGACGGCAGCGGGGAACTCCGTGTCGACGGCGGGAGCGTCGCCGTCCGCCCGGGGCTGAACACCCTCGGTCGGTACACAGTCGACCTCCCCGAGGGTGAGCCGGTGCCCGACGACGCCGCGGCGTTCCTCGATTCGGTCGGTATCGGCGCCCCCGAGCGGCCGAACACCGATCACAAGCTCCTGCTCCGGCCGCTCGTTCCGGGGGACACCGCGACCGTCGTCGGCGAGTACGAACGGGTCACCAATCCACGAGACGCCTTCTGGGGCGTCTCCGACGGCGAGGGGTCAGGGTTCCTCCTCCCCGGAGCGCTCGAAGACGTGCGTCGACGGTTCGCCCGACAGGGTCGCCTCCTCATCGTCGGCGGCACCGGCATGACGCTAGTTGGCACCGGCTACGTCGCCGCCCTGTTCCTGCCGTAGCACCCACAAAGCACCTATGGCCGGGGATCGCCCTCGGCCTATGAGCGAACACGACGCCGTCGCGGCCGTCGACGACCCCGTGACCGTCGACCGCATCGCCGCCGGCCTCCGCGGACTGGGCGTCGAGCCCGGCGACACCCTCCTCGTCCACAGCGCGCTCTCGGAACTGGGCTGGGTCGCCGGCGGCCCGCAAGCCGTCGTCGACGCCCTGCAGCGCGTCGTTACCGAAAGCGGCACGGTCGTCATGCCGACGCACTCGACGCAGTACAGCGATCCCACCGTGTGGTCGGACCCGGCGGTCCCCGACGACTGGGTGTCCCAGATCCGCGAGTCGATTCCGCCGTTCCGTCCCGACGTGACGCCCACGCGCTCGATGGGCGCGGTCCCCGAGTGCTTCCGGAACTACCCCGGCACGGTCCGGAGCGAGCACCCGCTCTACTCCTTCGCCGCGTGGGGCGCCGACGCCGAGGCAGTCGTCGAGGACCAGAGCTTCCAGAACGGGATGGGCGAGGGCTCCCCGCTCGCGGCGGTGTACGACCGGGACAGCTCGGTGCTCATGCTCGGGACGGGCCACGACGCCAACACCTCGCTCCACCTCGCGGAGTACCGCGGCGCGTTCGACGCCGGGGAGACGACCGAGGGCGCGCCCGTGCTGCACAACGGCGAGCGAACGTGGGTGGAGTGGACCGACATCGACCTCGACAACGGCGACTTCGCCGAACTCGGCGCGGCGTTCGACGCGGCACATCCCGAGGCGGTCGTGACGGGTGCGGTCGGGGCGGCGACGGCGAAACTGGTCGAGCAGCCGGCGCTGGTGGACTTCGGCGCCGAGTGGCTGGCCGAGCACCGCTGAGCCGGCGAGTCACGGCTCCCGATCACCCCGACCGACACCGTTTACCCCCGCCGACCACTGCCTCCGACAATGCGAATCCGGGGACCGATCGTCGACGTGGCGGAGCCGCGAACCGTCGGCGGCGGCACCGACCTCGTCGAGATCACGATCCGGCCCGAGCGCGGCGCCGCGGACCCGGTCCGGGTGACGCTCTGGAACAAGTGGTCGGAGACCGCCGACTACGCCGAGGAGGGGATGGAACTGCTCGTCACCGACGCCGAGGAGTCGGAGTTCCGCGGCGAGGTGGGCTACGAGACCACGCCCCAGTCGTGGGTGGTGCTCGAACCCGACTTCCTCGTCGACGTGACCGCGGTGCGCTCGTGGGTGCAGTGCCCGCGGATGTACTACCTGAACAAGCTCTCGGGCGTCCCGCTGAAGTACCCCGTCATCAAGGGGACCATCGTCCACGAGGTGTTCGGCGACCTGCTCCGGGGCCGAGGGCTTGAGGAGTCGATCGACCACCGCGTCGAGGAGGCCGGCCTCGAACTGGGTGCGCTGGGCTACGACCGCGAGGAGGTCGAGGACGAGGTCCGCCGCAACGCCGCCGCCATCGAGGGCTGGCTCCAGCAGGGTACCCTGACCGAGGAGGACACGTGGCGCTCTGAGTACACCCTCATCTCGCCGACGTTCGGGATCAAGGGCCGCGCCGACGCGCTCCGACGCGGGATGCCCGTCGAACTCAAGACGGGGAAGAACACCAAACGCGAGCCGCGCTTCCAGGACAAGATGCAGGCGGCCTGCTACGCCCTGATGCTCGACGAGCAGGGCGTCGAGGCCGACACGGGGACGCTGCTCTACACGAAAAACACCGCGCTCGAACGGGCCGAGGAGTCCGGCGACCTCTCGCCGGCCAAGGAGTTCTCGGTCGGCCGCGGCCTGCTGAAGTTCGTCGTCCGGACCCGCAACGAACTGGCGGCGATGGAGTTCGACGCCTCGGTCCCCACGGGGTTCGAGGCGAACGCGAAGTGCCAGTACTGCTTCGAGCAGGACACCTGCATGGTCGTCTCGGGTCGACTCGATCAGGAGTCCAAGGCCGGCCAGATCGGCCAATCCCTCCCGCCCGAGGAGCGAGCGTACTTCGAGGGGTTCTACCAGTCCATCGAGGCCGAACGCCGCGCGGTCCACGCCGAGTACCGCAAGCTCTGGGAGCAGGACGCACAGGAGCGGGCCGACGACGACCGCGCGCTGCTGAATCTCGAACCACTGGGCCGCGAGGAACTGCCCGGCGGCCGCTGGCGCCTGCGCGCCGAGAAGCCCGACGACGCCGTCTCGAAGCTCCGCGAGGGCGACGTGGCGCTGGCGAGCGACGGCGACCCCGTCGAGGGCCACGCCGAACTCTGCCGCATCCAGAGCCTCGGCTCGGGGAAGGCCGGCGCCGAGATCGTCGTCGAGGCCGACGAGCCGGTCGACGTGTGCCGGCTCGACGTGTACCCTTCCGAGCTCTCCGTCGATCGGATGCTGACCGCGCTCCACGACGGCGTGCTCACTGCCGACCCCGACCGGAAGGACGCGCTGTTCGGCCGGCGTGCACCCGAGTTCTCCGGCGAGGAGCGCACCTACGTCGACAACAACGAGGCCCAGAACGACGCCGTGAACCTCGCGACCCGCGCCGACGACTTCGCGCTGGTCCACGGCCCGCCCGGCACCGGGAAGACCTACACCATCGCACAGACGGTGACGGCGATGATCGAGGACGGCGAGCGCGTGCTGCTCTCGGCCTTTACCAACCGCGCGGTGGACAACGCCCTCGAAGCCGTCCGCGACGCCGGCGTCGACGACGCCGACATCGTCCGCGTCGGCACCGAGTCGGGTATCCGCCCGGACATGGCCGACCTGCGGCTGGAGCAGGCCGGCGACCCCGGCGAGCGAATCTCGGAGCTGAATGGCGCCTCGCTGGTGGCGGCGACGACGGCCTCCTGTGGCTCCCGGATCATGCGCGAGGAGGCCTTCGACGTGGCGCTGGTCGACGAGGCCTCCCAACTGACCGAGCCGGCGACGCTGGCGGCGATCAACCTCGCCGAGCGCTTCGTGCTCGTCGGCGACCACGAGCAGCTCCCCCCCGTGGTGCAGGCCGAGGGGGGCGAGAAGTGGACCGAAGGGTTCGGGAGTCCGGCGGCGGCCGACGGCGGCCGACAGTCGCCGCCATCCGCTGAGACCGATGGAGGGACAACGGCTGAAGACGGGGCTGTCGATGCTGCCGCCGACCGCGCGCCACGCCTCGACCTCTCGACCTCGCTGTTCGAGCGCCTCCACGACCTCGCACCCGAAGCGTCGGTGATGCTGGACCGCCAGTACCGGATGGCCCAGCGCATTCAGGCCTTCTCCTCTCGGGAGTTCTACGACGGCGCGCTCCGGCCCGCGACCCGCGAGGTGGCGGCCCAGCGCATCGGCGACCTCGACGGGGTCGACCCCGCGTCGCTCCCCGAGAGCCTGCGGGATACGGTCTCCTTCGTCGACCCCGACGGCGCTCGTGACGGGAACACCAACCCCGCCGAAGCCGACCGCGTCGCCGAAATCGTCGAGTCGTTCGTCGACGCCGGCGTCGACGAGAGCGACATCGGCGTGATCGCGCCGTTCCGGGCACAGGTCGCCGAGATCAACCGACGCACCGACGCGACCGTCGACACGGTCGACCGCTTCCAAGGGTCGAGCGAGGAGGTCATCGTCGTCTCCTTCGTCGCCACCGACGACCTCTCGGGACCGATCTACGACGACCCGCGACGGATGAACGTCGCGCTCACGCGGGCGAAGAAGTCGCTCGTCCTCGTCGGCGACGCCGGGGCGCTCGCGTCCGACCCGTTCTACGAGCGAATGCTCGACTGGGCCCGTCGATAAGGGCCGAACCCCTTGGCCGATGTGAAGGAACCGACCACGCAAGGGGCGTTGTACCGGAGTTTCGCGGGTGTCCGTGGGTTCGGCCCACAAGCCTTTTGTTCGGCATGCTCGTGAGAATCGCGTAATGATGAGGGGAGCGTCCACATGAAGCTGGCAATGATCGGGTTCGGTCAGGCCGGCGGCAAGATCGTCGACAAGTTCGTCGGCTACGACGCCGAGCAGGGCTCGAACATCGTTCGGGCCGCCGTCGCAGTCAACACGGCCAAAGCCGACCTGATGGGGCTTGACAACATCCCGGAGAGCCAACGCGTGCTCATCGGGCAGTCCCGGGTGAAGGGCCACGGCGTCGGTGCCGACAACGAACTCGGCGCGGAGATCGCCGAGGAGGACATGGACGAAGTGCAGGGTGCCATCGACTCCATCCCGGTCCACGAGGTCGACGCCTTCCTCGTGATCGCCGGGCTGGGCGGCGGGACCGGCTCCGGCGGCGCGCCGGTGATCGCAAAGCACCTCAAGCGGATCTACACCGAGCCCGTCTACGGGCTGGGTATCCTGCCGGGCAGCGACGAGGGTGGCATCTACACCCTCAACGCGGCGCGCTCGTTCCAGACGTTCGTCCGTGAGGTGGACAACCTCATGGTGTTCGACAACGACGCGTGGCGGAAAACCGGAGAGTCCGTCCAGGGCGGCTACGACCAGATCAACGACGAGATCGTCAAGCGCTTCGGCATTCTGTTCGGCGCCGGCGAGGTCGAACAGGGCGGCGAGGTCGCCGAAAGCGTCGTCGACTCCTCGGAGATCATCAACACGCTGGCCGGCGGCGGCGTCTCCACGGTGGGCTACGCCCGCGAGGAAGTCGAGAACACCGGCGGCGGTGGTGGCGGCGGCCTGCTATCGCGGCTCACCGGCGGCGACGAGGAGGAGGAACTCGACACGGCCCACACGACGAACCGCATCACCAGCCTCGTCCGGAAGGCCGCGCTCGGGCGACTCACGCTCCCCTGTGAGATCGAGGGCACCGAACGCGCGCTGCTCGTGATGGCCGGCCCGCCGAAGTACCTGAACCGGAAAGGCATCGAGCGCGGGCGGAAGTGGCTCGAAGAGCAGACCGGCTCGATGGAGGTCCGGGGCGGCGACTACCCCGTTCGGGGCGCGAACTTCGTCGCCAGCGTGATCCTGCTGTCGGGCGTGAACAACGTCCCGCGAATCAAGGAGCTCCAGCAGGTCGCCATCGAGGCACAGGAGAACATCGAGGACATCCAGCAGGAGAGCGAGGACAACCTCGAGGAGCTCGTCAACGACGACGACGACGAACTCGAATCGCTGTTCTGAGCACGCTCCCCTCTCGTGCACGTCGTCGTCCCGTTTTCCGCCGACCGCCCGAAGACCCGTCTCTCAGCCGTGCTCTCGGCCGCCGAGCGACGCGAGTTCTCGAACGCGATGCTGGCTGACGTGCTGGACGCGCTGGCCGGCGTCGACGCCGCGTTCGACACCACCGTGTTGGCGACCGGTCCCGTCGAGGTCGATGCGACCGTTGCCGTCGACGACCGCCCGCTGACGACCGCGGTCAACGACCGCCTCGACAGCACGCCGACGGCCGTCGTCATGGCCGACCTCGCGCTCGCGAGCGCCGACGCGCTCGCGGACCTGCTCGACTCGACCGCGGACCTCTCGATCGCCGCCGGGCTCGGCGGCGGCACCAACGCCTTCCTCGCCCGAGATCCCGCGTTCCGCGTCGACTACCACGGCGCCTCCTACCGCGACCACCTCGCGATCGCCGAGGACGCGGGGCTCTCGGTCCGCGAGGTCGACTCCCGGCTGCTCGCCGTCGACATCGACGAGCCCGAGGATTTGGCGGAGGTCCTGCTCCACGGCGACGGCGCCGCCCGGGACTGGCTGGTCGACGCCGGCTTCGAACTCGACATCGGCGGCGGCCGGGTCGAAGCGCTTCGGGAGTGAGCGGGCGCAAAGCGTGCTCCGTGACGCCCTCACACCAGTAGGACCGTCGTACAGCCAGTAAGGAGCCTGTAGTCATGCATGGCGCGGGTGAACGCCCGGTATGCCCAGAACCGTCGCCGCTCTCGCGTGTGTCGTCCTCGTCGCGCTCGTCGGGGTCGCCGGCGCGTTCCAGCCGGCGCCACAGCCGAACGCGACCGCAGAACAGTTCCAACAGCAGACCGCGGCGCCGGGGGAGAACGAGACGACGCCGTCGGCCTACCCACCCGGCGCCGCCGCCGACGGGATCGAGAACGCGACCCTGCTCATGGACGCCCACCGGGCAGCGCTGCGCAACGTTTCCTACCGGGAACGCTCGGTCTGGGAGGACCTCACGATGGTCTCCCGGAACGGGACGCCCGCCGAGCCGGAGGTTCGCCAGTACACCATCACGGCCGAGAACGGGACCAACGGCACCGTCGTCGACATTGCCGGCGGCAACGACTCGAACGGCTACTGGTTCACCGACGAGGCGACGATGACCAAAGTCGCACATCAGGAGTACGGACCCGAGGCGATGTACACGTACTACCGCGGCGAGTACGTGTACATCGAGCGCCTTGGGTACGTCTCCCAGATCGGGTCGGACATCGTGGCGCCCTACCTCCGCGACCTCGACTACGAGCTCGTCGCCACCGAATCAGTCGCGAACCGGACGCGCTACACCTACTCATCGACGGGCATCAACGAGACGGCCCAGCCGAACCTCGGCGACACGCCGCTCCGGGAGACGACCGAGTCGATCAACGCGACCGTCGTGATCAACGAACGAGGGATCATCGAGTCCTTCAGCGCCCGAGAAGTCCACAGCGTCGACAACGAGACGGTGACGCTGAACCACACGTTCCGCGTGACGGGCATCGGCGAAACGGTTACGACGCCCCCGGAGTGGGTCGCCGAGGAGGTCGCGCAGGTCGACGCCTCGGTCACCGGGAACGGCTCGGTTCTCGAACTCACCCACCTCGGCGGGCCGTCGATGACGGAGCCGGGGCTGTTCCTCTATGCGCCGCCGGCGTACGGGCAGATCCTGTTCAACGGCACGATCGCCCCCGGCGAGACGGTCTATCTCTACCTGACCGTCGAGGAGGGATCGAACGAAACACAGCTACGGACTGCACGCGAGCCTCCGTCGGTGAACAGTTCGTTCGTGGGCCTCGCCCCCGGGAACGTGTCGATCTCGACGTACCGGTATCTGTTCCGCGACAACGAACCGACTGTGGGGATCGAGGTGACGATCGAACGACCGGCGGAGTCGTCCGGTAACGAGTCCGGCACGGCGGAACGATCGTGGCGCTGACCGGCTACACTCCCCACCGCCGACGCCGGCACGGAACCGCCCTTCTGGAAAGCTTCTTGCCCGTCGACGCGCCACCTCCGGACGTGATCCCGGCCGCCGACGAGTACGACATCGACATCTCGGTCCCCGAGGCGGGGATCGAGCGCCTGCTCGACGCCACGCCCGACGACGCCCCGGCGGCCGACGCGCTGACGTTCTCCCGGAACGTGTTCATCCCGCTGACCACCGCCTGCCGCTACACCTGCACCTACTGCACCTACTACGACGTTCCCGGCGAGGCGACGCTGATGAGCCCCGAGGAGATCCGCGAGGAGTGCCGGATCGGCGCCGACGCCGGCTGTACGGAGGCCCTGTTCACCTTCGGCGACGACCCCGACGAGCGCTACACCGCGATCCACGAACAGTTGGCCGAGTGGGGCCACGACTCGATCCACGAGTACCTCCGCGAAGCCTGCGAGATCGCCCTCGAAGAGGGCCTGCTGCCCCACTCCAACCCCGGTGACCAGACCCGCGAGCAGATGGCCGAAGTGGCGGACGTGAACGCCTCGATGGGCGTGATGCTGGAGACGACCGCCGACGTGCGCGCCCACTCCGGCGGTCGGCGGAAGACGCCGGGCCAACGGCTCAACACGATCCGGAACGCCGGCGAACTGGGCGTCCCCTTCACCACCGGCATCCTCGTCGGCATCGGCGAGGACTGGCGCGACCGCGCGGAGAGCCTGCTGGCGATCCGGGAACTGCACAAACGCTACGACCATATTCAGGAGGTGATCGTCCAGAACGTCGTCCCGAACGAGCGCTCCGCCTTCGAGAAACCCGACCTCGAAACGATGCGCCGCGTCGTTTCGATGGCCCGCGTGGCCCTGCCCGAGGAGGTCTCCGTACAGGTGCCACCGAACCTCACGCCCGCCCGGGAGCTACTGGACTGCGGCGTCGACGACCTCGGGGGCGTCTCGCCGATCACGGACGACTACATCAACCCCGACTACGAGTGGCCGGCGCTGCGGGAACTGGGCGACATCGCCGGCGGCGCGGGCGTCCCGCTCTACGAACGGCTGCCGACGTACGACCGCTACCTCCCCGACGAACTGCGGCGGGAGAGCTTCGACGGCCACGTCGCCGACGAGCCGTCGAACGGCGGTGCGTGGCTCCCGCCCGCGATCAGGGAGCGAATCGACGCCGACGACGCCCACGGGCGGCGCTTCCGCGCGGTGGCTCGGCGCGACGGGCCGCTCTCGGTTCCGGAGTGAGTCGCCGGGGGGTCGCGGAGCTACCCCTCGCCCTCGGACTGATAGGGTTCGCCGACGGCGTTGCGCGGGAGCCCGCTCATGACCTCGCTCTCCAGGTCCTCGACGGAGTCGAACCGGTCGTCGCCGGCGTCGGCGATCACGTCCGCGAGCGGCGTCGTGCCGTCCGCAAGCAGCAGCGTGACGCCCTCGCAGGCCGCGGCGGCCGCCGAACGATCGAGCGGGTAGTCGAGTTCGCCCAGTGCGTCGTGGAGTTCGTTCAGTTTGAGTTCCGACTCCATGCCTGAGGATACGTCGGAGAGACTATAGCTCGTTCGCCGAGGGGGGGGGGTGAGCACGTCCCACCTTTTTCGCCGTCGACTGTGTGAGGCCACCATGTTCCCGATCCAGTCCGTGGCGCTCCCTGGCTGGCTCCCGTTCCGTGAGGCGATCGCGGGGCTGCCGGACCCGATCGTCAGCCTCGGCATGTTCGTCCTCGTGACGGGCGTGTTCGCCGGGGGCGGCCTGTTCGTCGCGGCTCCGGCGTTGCGCGTGCTGACCCGACGGCTCGGCGGCCACGACCGGCTCCAGCAGTTCGTTTCGAACCTGACGCGGGTGCTCTCGGGCGTGGCCGCCGTGCTGGTCGGCCTCCTCGCCGGCGGGTTCGACCTCGCCTCCGGCGCGTTCGCAGCCGTCCTACTGCTGGCCGGCCTCGGGGTCGCCATCGCGGCCGACGACCTCGTCAGAGACGTGGTTGGGGGGTTTTTCTTGCTGCTCTCCCAGCCGTTCGCCCGCGGCGACTGGATCGCCGTCGACGGCGTCGAGGGCCGCGTCGAGCGCGTCGGCGTCCGGACGACGGCGGTGCGGACCTTCGACAACGAGACCACCACCGTCCCCAACGGCGTGCTGAACGAACAGCCGGTCACCAACCGCTCGGCCCAGCAGGAGCTTCGCCAGACGTTCCACTTCGGCATCGCCTACGACGAGAGCCTCTCGACGGCGATGGAGGCGGTGTTGATGGCCGCCCGCGAGGTCGAGGGCGTCGCCGAGGAGCCGGTGCCGGAGGTCCGCGCGGTCGACCTCGAACCCTCGTGGGTCACGCTGCGGGCGACGGTCTGGATGCAGGACCCGACCCGGCTGGAGTACGTCGACACGCGCTCGCGGTTCATCCGCGCGGTGAAGGCCGCCCTGATGGAGAACGGGATCGACATCAACCCCAACAAGACCGAGATCAGCGGACAGATCGGGACCGCCGAGATCGACTCCGACGGCGCGGTCCTCGAACGCGAGGGGAACTGACCGCGTTCGGCGACGGCGGGCCGTTCCGGGGCCAGTAACTCTTTGCGAGGGGCGGTCATGGCGAGGGACGTGCATACTCTCACGGCCCTACAGTTCGGCCTCGGCGACGTGAGCGCCTTCGGCGTGGAGGCGACCGCGGTCGTCGGGAAGGCGGTGGCGTTCGTCGCCGGCTTCCTCGTCACGCTGTTGATCGGACGGATGGTGTTGATCCCGCTCCTGCTTCGCCTGCTCGAAGCCCGCGGGTTCACCGACGCGCTCCAGAGTTTGACCAAGAGCGTCGCCAACGCGCTCATCGTGTTCGCCGCGGTCGCCGTGGCGTTCATGGCCGCCGGCTTCCCGAGTTTCCTCACCGCCGCGGCGACGCTCTCGGGCGCGCTCGCGCTGGCGGTCGGCTTCGCCGCACAGGACCTCGTCGGCAACTTCGTCGCCGGCGTGTTCATCATCAAGGACAAACCCTTCGAGGTGGGCGACTGGATCGAGTGGGACGGCAACTCCGGCCGCGTCGAGGAGATCGACCTGCGGGTCTCGACGGTGCGGACGTTCGACAACGAGCGCATCACCGTCCCCAACGGCGACCTGGCGAACAACGCCATCACCAACCCCGTCGCCTACGAGAAACTCCGCCAGAAGTTCGTCTTCGGGATCGGCTACGACGACGACATCGACCTCGCTCGCCGGGCCATCGTCGAGGAGATCAGCGCCCTCGACGGCGTGCTCGACGACCCCGCCCCCGACACGCGCGTGACGGAACTGGGCGACTCGGCGGTCGGCATCCAGT
The DNA here is from genome assembly GCF_026616205.1 of Halolamina litorea. Classification (NCBI taxonomy): domain Archaea; kingdom Methanobacteriati; phylum Methanobacteriota; class Halobacteria; order Halobacteriales; family Haloferacaceae; genus Halolamina; species Halolamina litorea. Next base: position 361,891 of record NZ_JANHGR010000002.1, on the reverse strand, counting down.
CGCGCTTCTGGATCGACGACCCCGACCGCGGCGATTACGTCGCGGTGCGGAGCACCGCCGTCCAACGAGTCAAGGAGCGCTTCGACGACGAGGGGATCGATATGCCCTACGTCCATCGCCAACTGGTCGGCGAGGTCGACGTGACCGAACGCGCGGCGAACTGAGCCGGCTCACGGTGAAAGCCGCCGAAATCCGGGCGACAACGTTCCTTTTCTCGCGTGTGTTGAATGCAGAGCCGAGACGCGGCGGTCGACGTTTTTTCAGTGTTCGTTTGGCAGCGTGCTGTCGGACCAGCGTCGACGTGTGTTCCCCGAGGGCAGTGAGGCAGCGATCACCGGCGCTCAGTCGAGGAACCGCTCGATCCGCGCGGTCGCCTCCCGCAGGTCGTCCATCCCGGTCGCGTAGGAGACTCGGAGGTGGCCCGCGCCGCCCTCGCCGAACGCGCTCCCCGGGACGACGGCGACGCCCTCCTCGGCCAGTAGCGCCTCGGCGAACGCCTCGTCGTCGCCGGGACACTCGGGGAAGGCGTAGAACGCCCCCTCGGCCTCGAAGCAGTCGAGGCCCATCTCGCGGAACCGCGAGAGCGTGTACCGTCGCCGCCGGTCGTAGGCGGCGTGCATCTCCGAGACGGCCCCCTCACACGAGCGGAGCGCCTCGAGGCCGGCGAACTGGGCCGTCGTCGGCGCCGAGAGCATCGTGTACTGGTGGATGCGGGTCATCGCCTCGACCGCTTCCGGCGGTGCGAGCGCGTAGCCGAGTCGCAGCCCCGTCATCGCGTACGCCTTCGAGAAGCCACCGATGACGACCGTTCGCTCGGCCATCCCCGGCAGGGTGGCGATGGAGTCGTGTTCGCTCCCGTAGGTGAGCGCGGCGTATATCTCGTCGGCGAACACCGTCAGGTCGTGCTCGCGGGCGAACGCCGCGACGGGTCGGAGGTCGGCGTGGTCCATCACCGCGCCGGTGGGGTTGTTCGGGTAGCAGTAGATCAGCGCGTCGGCGTCGGCAGCGCCGGCCTCGCGAAGGGCTCGCTCGGTGAGTTTGAAGCCGTCCTCGGCGCGCGTCGGCACCGGGAGCACCTCGGCGCCGGCGAACCCCGCGGTCGGCCCGTAGGAGATGTAGGAGGGCTGGGGGACGGCGACGGTGTCGCCCGGATCGACGAGCGCGCGCATCGCCAGATCGACCGCCTCGCTGGCGCCGGTCGTGACGAGTACCTCCTTCTCGGGGTCGTAGTCGAGGTCGTAGCGGGCGACGTGGTCGGTGATCCCCCGCCGGAGGTCCGCCCGGCCGCGGTTGGCGGTGTAGGAGGTGCGGCCCCGTTCGAGGGCGTCGATGGCGGCCTCGCGGGCGGCCCACGGCGCCGAGAAGTCGGGTTCGCCGACGCCCAACGAGATCACGTCGTCGGCCGCCTCCGCCAGTTCGAAGAACTCCCGGATGCCCGACGGTGGCGTCTCCCGGACCCGTTCGGCGACCTTCATGGCGAGACCGAGAGGCGGTCGTCCTCGTCGCCGCCGCCGAAGTCGACGCCGCGGTGTTTGTACGTGTCCATGACGAAGTGGGTCACCGTCTGGGTCACCTCCGGAATGGGGGCGATGCGGTCGGCGACGAACGCCGACACGTCCCGCATCGAGTCGCCGACGACGACCGCCGAGAAGTCGTAGTCCCCCGAGACCAGTCGGAGCGTCTCCACTTCGGGGTGGTTGGCGATGCGTCGAGCGATGTCCTCGTACTTCGTCTCACGGTCGAGTTCGACGTTGAGTTCGACGTGAGCCTCGACGCGCTCCTCGTCGGCGTTGGCCCAGTCGACGACGGCCTGATAGCCGTGGACGACGCCCGCCGCTTCGAGGTCGTCGATGGCCGCCTCCACCTCGTCGGCGGACAGTCCAGTCTGGCGCGCCAGGTCCTCGGTCGACTGTCTGGCGTCGTCGAGCAGTAGTGCGAGAAGGTCGCGCTGGGCGTCCATACCCGAGGGTCGCCGCGGCCCGTGAAAGCCTTTGCTCGACCGTGGGAACCGTTCGAGGGCGGCCCCGTCGTCGGCGACGGGTCGGGGGTCTGTCAGTCGAGCAGCGGCGTCCCGTCGGCGCGCGGGCCGAGTGTCGGGCCGTAGGGGCCGCCGTCAATCTCGACGCGGCGGGTCTCGCTGTAGTCAGTCGAGCGCTCGGCCAGCGGTCGACCGATCGCCCCCACCATCTCGACGTAGTCGGCGACGCTGCGGAACTCGCCGTACTGGCCGCCGGCGCGCTTGGTGATCTCCTCGGAGAGGATGGTGCCCATGAAGTCGTCGGCGCCGCAGTTCAGCAGTTTCAGCCCGTGTTCGTCGCCGGACTTGACCCACGAGGACTGGATGTGCTCGACGTTGTCGAGGAAGAGGCGGGCGACGGCGACGAGCAGTTCGTCCTCGTCGTGGGTCGCCCCCGAATCGACGACGCCGGCCTCATACAGCGGCGTGTTCTGGTGGATGAACGAGAGGGGAACGAACTCCGTGATCGCGCCCGTTCGGTCCTGCAGGTCCCGGATCACTTTCAGGTGTTTCGCGCGGTGCATCTCGTTCTCGACGTGGCCGTACATCATCGTCGACGTGAGGGGGAGGCCCGCGGCGGCGGCGCCCTCCATCGCGTCGACCCACTCGCCGGTGTCCATCTTCCCCGGACAGATCACGTCCCGGACCTCGTCGACGAGGATTTCGGCGGCGGTTCCCGGCGCCGAGTCGAGCCCCGCATCCCGAAGTTTGCCGTAGATCGACTCGTAGGAGCGCTCGGTCCCGCGGCGGGCGTGGTACGCTTCCTCGGGCGTCATCGAGTGGAGGTGGACGCCGCCGACGGACATGGCCTCCATCTGTTCGACGTACGTCCCGGGGTCGGTGTCGTAGCGTTCGGGCGGTTTGTAGTTCACCGTCCGGGCGGCGTCGTCGTGGTTCCGTAGGATCTCGTGGTGTTCGTCGTCCAGCGCGAACGCGGGGTGAAGCCCGGAGACGGAGGTGACCTCGTAGATGCCGCGGTCGAGGCCCTCCTCGACGGCCGCGCGGCTCTCGGCGGGCGTCTTGGTGAATCCCGAGTGCTCGACGGTCGAGTCGGCCTCGAACGCGCTCGCGGTGTTCTTGAAGTTGCAGAACAGACAGCCGGTGTTGCAGGCGGTCGTGACGTTGTTGTTGAGGTTGGCGACGAACGTCACCGTGTCGCCGACGACTTCGGCGCGGCGGCGGTCCGCGAGTTCGAGCACGCGCTCCTTGCGCGCGGCGTCGATCCCCGGCGACTCGGTGCCGGTAGTCAGCAGTTCGACGGCGTCGTCGACGTGTAGTCGCTCCCCGTCGGCGGCCTTCGCCAGCGCGTTCTCGAAGGACTGGTCGCTCTCGGGGACGGACTCGAAGTCGAGGGCCCCATCGTCGAGGTCGGCCGCCGTGGTCATACAGGGAGGGGGCCGTGGAAGGGCAAAAACCGTCCGGTGGGGGAAACCGTCGACGCCGCGCCCGCCGCTGCGCCGTCGCCGCCCACGACCGGCCCCGACATCCCACGAAAGTGCATATCTCCACGTGAAACGGAGGGGTCCTACCCACCGATGTGAAGATTCAAGGGCTCCCGCGCCCCCGCTCCGACCGTGACCAGCGTCAAGGAGTTCCGCGTCGACCGGGAGCCGACCGACGACGAGCTGGGCCGGGGCCGGTTCGTCTTCACCGACGACTACTCCGTCTTCGACTGGGGGCGCATGCCCGACCGGATCCCCGAGAAGGGCCGGAGCCTCTGTACGATGGGGGCGGACAACTTCGAGCGCCTCGCCGACGCCGGCGTCCCCACCCACTACCGCGGGGTCGTCTCGCCCGACGACGCCGGCAGCGACGCGCCCCCGACGTACGACCTCGATGCCGTCTCCGGCCCACCCCGGCAGATGGCCATCGACCTCACGGTCGTGCCGGACCTCCCCCACGGCGCGGACGGCTACGACTACGACCAGTTCCATGCGAGCGCCGGGAGCCACTACCTCGTTCCGCTGGAGATCGTCTTCCGCAACGAGGTGCCCATCGGCTCCAGCCTGCGGGCGCGGAAGGAGCCCGAGGACGTGGGACTGGATCGCCACCGGTGGCCCGACGAGGCCGTCTCCCTGCCGGAACCGATCGTGGAGTTCTCCACGAAGTTCGAAGAGCAGGACCGCTACCTCGACGACGATGCGGCCGCCGAGATCGCGGGCCGCGCCGACCTCGACGACCTCCGGGAGACCGCCCTCGCGGTCAACGAGGTCATCACCGAGCGCGCCGCGGAGACGGGGTTCGTCCACGAGGACGGCAAGATCGAGTGTCTCTGGGTCGACGGCGAGGTCCGCGTCGCCGACGTGGCCGGCACGTTCGACGAGAACCGCTTCGCCTACGACGGCCAGGAGCTCTCGAAGGAGGTGCTCCGGCAGTTCTACAAGGGGTACGACCCCGACTGGGTCGCCGCCGTGAAGGACGCCAAAGCCGTCGCCGAGGCCGAGGGCGTCGCCGACTGGAAGTCCTTCTGTGAGGAGAGCCCCGAACCGCTCCCCGCCGACGTGCGGGAGGTCGCCGGCGAGATGTACGCCGCCGGGACGAACGCCTACACGGGCCGGGAGTGGTTCGAGGCCCCCGCCATCGAGGACGCCGTCGACGCCGTTCGGGACCTATAGCGGACGGCCGGGATTTTTCACGGTTCGGCCATCAACGACGGCTATGCAGCCCTCCAACGTTTCACGCTCCACCAGTGGAGCCGCCACCGACCGATCGGTCACCAGACGCGCCGCGCTCGCGGCCAGCGCCGTCGCGGCGACGACGGCGCTCGCCGGCTGCGGCGGCGTCGACGAACTCCGAGATTCGCTGAACCCCCGCACACACAACAGCGACGCCGAACTCGGCGACCCGCCCGAACCGTGGCCGACGGCCGCCCACGACGCGCTGCGGACCGGTTACCGCGACACCGAGACGAGCCTTCCCGACTCGCCGACCGTCGAGCGGATCGGTCCCGGCGGCGGCGACTTCTACGAGGGGCCGCCGATGGTCGGTCCCGAGGCGGTGTACGCGCCGATCCACAGCCAAGCCGAGCCCGAGTACGTCCGCAGGTTCGTCGCCACGGGCCTCGACGGCGAGGTCCGGTGGCGCCACGACTGGTCGGAGTCGAGCGGGCCCGCTTCGCCCACGCTCCACGGCGAAACGGCGTTCCTGACCCGCGCCGGCGAGACGATGGCCGTCGACCGCCGGACCGGCGAGGTCCACTGGCGGTACGCGGCCGGGACGGTGCCGAGTACGCCCACTGCGGTCGGCGACCGGCTTTACCTCGGCGGGAAGTCCCTCATCGCGCTCGACGGCGTCACCGGCGAGCGGCTCTGGACGGCCGACGCGGTGCCGGACCACGCCGGCGAACTCGCCGCGACCGAGAACACCGTCTACGCCCAGAGCGACGGGACGCTGTTCGCCCTCGACGCTGCCGACGGCTCGGTGCACTGGGAGAGCGAGATCGAACAGGCCGCCTACGCCGGTCCGGTCGTCGGCGAGGACACGATCGCGCTGATGGGCAGCGAGGGGCTGTTGCAGGCCCGCTCGCGCGCCGACGGGAGCGAGCGTTGGTCGGTCCAGTTCGACAACGCCGCCCAGAACCCGCCCGCGATCGCCGACGGCGTCGTCTACGCGACCGACGAGTCACCGTATGCCTGCCGGGCCTACGACGCCGTGAGTGGCGAGGAGCTGTGGGACGTCGATCTCGGCGTCGGCAGCGACGACCGGCCCGTGCTCGATCCGTCGACCGTCTACGTCGCCGACGAGGACGCCATCGACTGCATCGACCGCGAGACCGGCGAGGTGCGGCAACAGCTCACCATCGGCCTCGATTCGTTCTCCCAGCACGCCATCGCACTCGCCGACGACGCGCTGTTCTTCGTCGGCCAACGGGACGGCGAGGGCGGCGTCTACCGGGTCGGCTAACCACGTTCGTGTACAGTCCCGGCCGACCACAACCCCTTTTAGGCACGGACGAACACACCTACGTGATGACCGCCTACACCGCGACGGTGACGGTGCGGCTGAAACGCGGCGTGCTCGACCCCGAGGCCGAGACGACCCAGAAGACCCTCGAACGGCTCGGCTTCGAACTCGGCGACCTGCGGTCGGCCGACCAGTTCGAGGTCGATCTGGACGCCGACGACGCCGACGACGCCGCCGAGCGCGCCGACGAGATGGCCCAGCGCCTGCTCGCGAACCCGACGCTCCACGACTACGACGTGGTCGTGGCCGAACAGGCAGAATGACGGTCTCTGTGGTGCAGTTCGGCGGCTCGAACTGCGACCGCGACGCCGTGCGTGCACTCGCCCGCATCGGCGTCGACGCCGAGCGCGTCTGGCACGAGGACGGCCTCCCGGCGGACACCGAGGGCGTGGTCCTCCCCGGCGGCTTCTCCTACGGCGACTACCTCCGGGCGGGCGCGATGGCCGCCCACTCGCCGATCATGAACGAGGTCCGCGCGGCCGCCGAGGAGGGCGTCCCCGTCCTCGGCGTCTGCAACGGCGCCCAGATCGGCTGTGAGAGCCGGCTCACCCCGGGCGCGTTCACCACGAACGCCAGCGCGCGCTTCCAGTGTGAGGACGTGTACCTGCGCGTCGAGAACGCCGACACGCCGTGGACCGCCGCCTACGACGAGGGCGAAGTGATCGAACTGCCCATCGCTCACGGCGAGGGTCGGTTCGAGATCGAGGCCGAACGCTACGACGAACTTGTCGCTGACGACCGCGTGCTGTTTCGCTACTGCGACGCCGACGGGAACGTCACCGACGACGCGAACCCCAACGGTTCGACGGGCAACGTCGCCGGCGTGCTCGGCGAGTCGACGAACGTCGCGGTGCTGATGCCCCACCCCGAGCGGGCGTCCTTGGAAGAGCTCGGTGGCATCGACGGTCGGGGCGTGCTGGAAGGCCTCGCGTAGACTCCGAGTATCCGTCTGGTTTTTGCGGGGAGTAGGGGCGTCGACGGACGAACCACAGCGAGAGGGGTGATCGACCGACCGAGAGCGAATCGACTGGGGAGGCAGTAACGGTCCGGAAACGGTGCGGTACAAGTGGCCAACCTCACTCCGCGGTCGTGTTGGTCGGCACTACCCGGGGAGAGCCCGAAGCAACCACCGCCGAACCACAGAACCGAACTACCGAGAGAGCGGCGTGTTGTAGCCCGCTTCCTCCTCGATCACCAACTCCCACGTGAACTCACACTCACACTCGACCTGCTCGAACACCGATGGGTCCTGCCGCAGGTCGAAGTCCTTGATCGCGCGCTGCACTCGATCGTCGCACTCGCCGCAGTTGTGCGCGCCGCGGTCGCTTCCGTGGCCCACGGGATCCGAGACGACGATGGCGTCGACGTCCGTCGTCGTCCGCAGTACCTCCGCGACCGACCAGAGCCACGGCGGCCGGTAGCCGCCCTCGTAGAACAGTTCGTCGACCATCGTGTAGCGCTGGACGTTACAGGGGTTCATCGAGACGGTGTGACAGCCCTCGACGGCGCCACAGCGCCGGACGCTCGACTGCATGTCCGAAAGCGCCTCGCCCTCCGAGAGGAACGGCGGCTTCATCAGCAGGTACGCCTTGACGCCGCCGTCGGCGGCGCGGGCCTCCGCGCAGGCGTCCTCGAAGTCCGCGAAGTCGAAGTACTTGTTCACGCAGTCGTGGCGGACGCGGTCGGTGGCCGTCTCCAGCCCGATCGCCACGTCAGTTTCGAGCCCCTGTTCGGTGAACTCGGCGACCTTCTCGCGGTCGACGAAGTCCGGCAGCGACTCGACGACGATGCGCTCGCGGTCCGCGAACGTCTCGGCGATGGCCTGCCGCGTTTCTGCGGGCACCTCGCGCTCGTCGAGGAACGATCCGGAGGTGTAGATCTTGATGAGGCCGGATTTCCCGTCGGCCTGCTCGGCCTCCTGGTCCAGACAGTACTGGATCTGGTCCATCAGCGCCTCGTGGCTCACGCTGCCACCCTCGACGGATTCGGCGACGTAGCCACACATCGTACAGCCGCCGGCGCGGGCCCACCGGCAGCCGCCGGTGTTGAGGATGATCGTGAGGCTCTGGTACACCCCGTCGGGGGTGTTGTCCTCGTCGATCCAGACCCGCGTCGGCTCGTGGGGGTCGTAGCTGGCGTCGTTCTCGGCTCGGATGTCGCGCATCACCTGGTTGTGCGCGTCCATCCCCCGCCCGCGTTCGTACACTTCGGGCGTCGGCTCGCTGCTCATGACTGAACTCCGCCGGGCACGGGGAAAACGGCTTCGACAGGCCCGTCCCGGCGCCGATCCCGCCGGTCGGCCCGGTCGGCGGACGGTTCGAAGCGCACCTACTCCTCGGCTTCGACCTCGGCCCAACCGAACCCGGCGGCGCCGGTGTCGCTGCTGGCGCGGTCGTGGTCGGTGTCGGCCGCGCTCTCGCCGCCGTCGCTGGCGGTCGCCCAATCGTCGAGGTTGCCGGTCGAAACCTCCTCGGCCTCCTCGTCGATCGACTCCGTGTTCCAGTCGTCGAGGCCGTCGTCCCCGGCCGGCCCCTCGGCGTCGTCCGTACCGTCGGCGGGCGCGGCGTTCCACGCGGCCGCGCCCTCGGCCGGTCGCTCGGCCTCCTCGTCGTTCTCCTCGTGCTGGCCCTCGTGCCAGTCGTCGACGCCGTCGTCGCTCGCTTCGGCCCAGTCGGCCAGCGACGAGGCCTCGGTGTCGGTGTTCGAGACGACGGTGTCGAGGGCTTTCACCCGGAGCATCGACCGAAGCTTCCCAACGGGCGCGTCGGTCGGCACGTCGTCGTACCCGGCCGCGATATCACGCAACGTCCCCTCGCTGGCGATCTCGATGCGGATCACCGACACCACGTCCTCGGCGCCCGCGATGTTCTCGCCGGCGTCGCCCTGTGGCGACCCGTCGGGTCGGTCGGGAGTGCGGCGCTTCTCGGTCCCGTCGACGCCCGGCGTGCTCGGGTAACTGAGCAGGTAGAGCAACAGCACGTAGCCCGTCGCCACCACGAGTCCGACGAGGTTCGCCACCGCGAACCCGACCAGCGCCGCAACCCCTACCGCCGCGCTGGCGGAGACGGCGTGGTAGTGACCGTGGCGGTCGGCGTCCCGGTAGACCAGCGCGCTCGCAGCCAGCGCTGCGACGACGGCTATCGAGAACGTCAGTGGGTCCCCACCCGGAACGCCGTTCAGCATTCCCCCTATAGTCGAAGGTCGATCCACAAAAAGCCGACATCCTGTCGGAACCGGGAGGTGACAACCGGATCAGTGCTGATCGCCGCCGTCGGGCGGGGTCGAGGCGTCCCGGCCGAACAGCCACCAGGAGCCCGTCCCGAGCGCGGCGCCGACCGCGTCGGCGACGAGGTCGAGTGCGGAGAGGTGCCGGCCGGGGACGGGCGACTGGAGGAGTTCGACGGCGCCGCCGAAGGCGGTGACGAGGAGGACGACGAGGAGGGCAGTCCGGAGTGATCGGGCCTGAAGCGCGAACAGGGTGGCGAACGCGAGAACTGCGTAGCCGCCGGCGTGGAGGAGTTTGTCGACGCCGACCGGGCCGACGGCGCCGCCAGCCGCGCCGCTGGCGCTCCCCGGGACGAGCGAGGCGCCGAGGATCGCGAGGGCGACGGCGACGGGTAGCCAGCGGCGCGAGCGCACACTCGGCGGTGTACTGGCGGCGGTAAATCGGTTGTGTGGCGCGTGGCTTTATGAACACACGGACGGAACGGCGGGGCATGTCCGGAGCCGACTCCTCCACCGGCCTATTCTCGGGGAACCGGAACCTGTTGATCGCCGGCGCCGTCAGCGCCGTGCTCTTCGTCCTGTTGCTGGCCCTGCTCGGATGGGGCGGCGCCGTCGGGTTCATCAGTTTCACCGTCTACACGGTGATCTGGCTGGCGATCACCGCGTTCGTGCTGTGGCTGTTCTACCGTCTCGTCGTCGCCGTCGAGCGCATCGCCCACGCCCAGCAGCGCATCGCTGCCGCGCAGAACCCCCCGAACGGCACCGCGACGGGCGACGACGGCCCATAGTTTCACCGGAGACACAGGTATTTTCTCGGCGCCGTGGGACGTGTGGATCGATGAGTAGCGAGACCAGCGGCAAGAGACGGTTCACCCCCGAGGAACTGGCCCGACTCCCGGAGTTCCACCACCCGCGCGTGGCGCCCGGCGGCGAGCGGATCGCGTTCTACTACGACGGCACCGGCCGGAACGAACTGTACGTCCAAAGGGTCGACGGCGACCGTACCCGGATCAGCGACGGCGAGGTCCCGCGCGCGGCCCGCTGGCCGATCGAGTGGGACGCCGACGGCGAACGGGTGTTTTTCCACCTCGACGACGGCGGCGACGAGCAGAACGACGTGTGGGCCATCGACCTCGACGGCGACGCCGAACCGGTTATCGAGACGCCCGGCCAGGCCGTGCTCAACGACGTGGCCGACGACGGCCGCCTGCTCTACGGCAGCGACGAGGGCGAGCAGATGAACCTCTACCTGTTCGACCCCGAGAGCGGGGAGACCGAACAGCTGACCGAGAACGACGAGCCGGTCCGCGGCGGCGCGTTCTCACCCGACGGCGGCCGGATCAGCTACGCCACCAACGAGACGGCGGCGATGGAGAACCGCGACGCCTACGTGATGGACCTCGGCTCGGGCGAGTCCCGACGGCTCGAGATCGGCGAGACGGGGTCCCAGACCGCCGCGGTCGACTGGCACCCCGACGGCGAGCGCCTCCTCGTGCGCGACGACACGGAGGACTTCACCAACGCCGGCGTCTACGACCTCGGCGACGACTCGGTGTCGTGGCTGAGCGACGGCAGCGCCGAGGAGAGTCCCCAAGCGTTCGGTCCCGACGGGGAGACGGCGTACGTCCTGCGCTCGGAGCGGGCGGGCCGGACCCCCGTTCGCTACGACCTCACGACCGGCGACGCGGCGATGCTCGACCTCGCGGACGGCGTCGCCTCGTTGGCGGGTGGCGAGCACTACCTCGCTGACGGCCGCGCGGTGTTCACGCAGACGACGCCCGCCTCGCGCTCGACGCTGCTGGCCTACGACGACGGCGCGACGGAGACCCTGATCGAACCCGACTACGGCGATATCGACCCCGACGCGTTCGCCGACGCCGAGTACGTCACCTACGACTCCGAGGACGGCACGGAGATCGGCGCACTGCTGTACGACGCGCGGGACCGGCCCGCGGGCGACGCCGACGAGGAGACCCCGGGTGTGGTGAAGGTCCACGGCGGTCCCCACGGCCAGTCGATGCAGTCTTTCGACCTCTACGCGCAGTTCCTCGTCAGCGAGGGCTACTCGGTGTTGCTGCCGAACTACCGTGGCTCGATCGGCCGCGGTCGGGAGTTCCAGCAGGCGATCCTCGGCGACTGGGGCGGCGCCGAACAGGCGGACATCGCCGCCGGCGGGCGCTGGCTCGGCGATCGGGAGTTCGTCGACGAGGACCGACTCGGCGTGTTCGGCGGCTCCTACGGCGGCTACTCGGCGTACTGCCAACTCACGATGTACCCCGAGATATGGGCGACCGGCGTCGCGTGGATCGGGATCACCGACCTGCAACTGCTGTACGAGGAGTCGATGCCGCACTTCAAGGCGACGCTGGAGCAGCAACTCGGCGACCCCGAGGAGAACGAAGACCTCTGGCGAGAGCGCTCGCCGATCACCCACGTCGGGAGCATGGAGGCGCCGGTGTTCGTCGTCCACGGCGTCAACGACCCGCGCTGCCCGATCTCGCAGGCTCGGACGTTCCGGGACGCGCTGCTGGAACGGGGCTGGGAGGAAGGGCCCGATGGCGACTTCGAGTACGAGGAACTGGAGGAGGAAGGTCACGGTAGCTCCGACGCCGAGCAGAAAGTGCGGGCGTTCGGGCTGATCGGGGAGTTCCTCGAACGGCGGCTCTGACCGGTCACGGCTCGCGACCTGCCGAGACTTCCGTGCCTCGGCCACCGAGTCGACGCCGCCCACGCTTCGAGATCGGGCAGTCGTGATCGGCACTCGACAACGACAAGACCAACAGGGGCCGTGAACGGTACGTGATAGATTACGCCGTCCTCTCGATCGCGGTCCTCGCCACGGCAGGGTTGGCGTGGACCCTCGGGTCGGCGGTCGTTCACGGCAGCGATCGCGGGGACGCCGAGCGAACCGGGGCGCTCCTGCTCGTCCTCGCGTACGCGGTCGCCGAACTTGTTCCGAGTCGGTTCCTCACGCTCACGCCGACTATCGACCTCGCGAGCGGCGTCCTGACCCTCGCGTTGCTCGTCTTGGGTCTCGGCCTCCTGTTCGGGCGAAGCATCCTCGACAGCGGGTCGTAGACCGCATCGACCAGATCTGAGTGAACAGCGAGGCGGGTCGACGCCGCTACTCCCGACTGACGACGACCGCGGTCCGGATGTCGAGTGCGGCGTCGAACTCCATGCCGCGGCGGGTCTCGGCGCCGACGCGGAGCAGTTGGCGCTCGTGGGCCCGACGGACCGCCTCCTTCTCCCGCGAACTCAGCGAGAGCACGGTGGCGACGCCCTCCCAGTAGTCCGGCGGGACGAAGAACAGCTCGCGGTGGTCGTCGGCGTGGGCGCGCTCGAACTTCCGGCGCAGGGACTCCCGACAGTCGGTGAGGTGGGCCTCGACCTGGCCGAGTAGCTCCGGCAGTTCACCGGCCTCGACGCCCTCCGGGTGAGCGGCCTGCTGGAGTACCGCGGGGTCGAACGGGACGCCGTCGGCGTCCGGCACCGGCGGCGCGTCGGGGCGGTCCCGCGGTTCGCGCGAGCCCGGCGCGTCGAACGGGCTCATGGCTCGGCCCGTCGCCGTCCGGCGGGAGCGGTCGGGTCACGGGTGTCCGTCGGGGAGTGCATGTGTCGACGTTGTGCGTTCTCGGGGATAAGGTGCGTGGAGGCGGCTACTGGTTCCACGGCGCCGCCTCGAAGTCGACGATGCGGTGGTGCTCGTCGATCCCGTCGATCGTCTCGATGTCCTCGGCGTCGAGTTCGAGGTCCCGAGCGCCCCAGTTGTCCCGGATGTGGGCCTCGCCGGTCGCCTTCGGGATCGCGACGAGGTTCTCCTTGCTGAGCAGCCACGCGAGGCTGACCTGCGCGGGCGAGGCGTCGTGCTTCTCGGCGACCGCCTGGATCTCGGGGACGTCGGCGACCTGATTGCGGGCGATGGGGCAGTACGCCACGAGCGCGTAGTCGTGTTCGACGGCGTGGGCGCGGAGGTCCTCCTGGGGCAGCATCGGGTGGCACTCGACCTGGTGGGCCGCGAGCGGCGGGTCGAGGCGCTCGATGGCGGCGTCGAGTTGGTCGATGCGGAAGTTCGACAGCCCCACGGCGTCGACGACGCCGTCGGCGTGGAGGTCGTTCAGCGCCTCGATCGTCCCCTCGGGGTCGTAGGTGTTGATCGGCCAGTGGACGTAGAGCAGGTCGATGGAGTCGACGCCCAGCCGTTCGACGCTCTCGTGGGCGCTCTCGACGGCGTCGTCGTAGGCGAGGTTCTCCGTCGAGAGCTTGGTCGCGACGAAGACGTCCTCGCCGTCGACGTCGCTCTCGGCGATGCCGTCGCCGACGGCGGCCTCGTTCCCGTAGCTCTGGGCGGTGTCGACGTGCTCGTAGCCGACGTTCAGCGCGGTCCGGACGCTCTCGGTACACTGTTCGGGGTCGTCGTTCTCGTAGGTCCCGAAGCCGAGTCGGGAGATGTCCTGCATACGCAGAGAGGAGAGTCGGGCACGGGTCAACCCTGCGGTGGCGGTAACCGGGGGTCGATGGCACACGTCGGCACCCCCGCGGCGCCCGCCGGCTCAGAACTCGATCGTCGCCGGCTCGATGCCGAGGTCGTCGAGGTGGGTCTCCAGCGCGTCGATCCGGCCGCCGATCTCCTCGGGACGGTGGGAGTCGCTGCCGACCACGAACTCGACGCCGTAGTCGCGGAACGTATCGAGGAGGTCCGGCGCGGGGTGGAACTCGCCGTAGTCGTCGAGTACGCGCCCGGCGTTGATCTCCGGCACCGTCGCGGAGTCGGCGAACGCCGCGGCGGCCTGCTCGTAGTGGTCGACCGTCGAGTACCCCCGGAGTTCGGGCGTTCGCTCCACGAGGTCAGCGTGGGCGGCGATGTCGAACAGTTCCGTCTCGGCCAGCGTCGCGAGGATGTCGTAGTAGCCGTCGACGACCTCGCGGCGCGCCGCCTCGTCCAGGTCGACGAAGTTCTCGGACCACTGTACGTCCGAACCCTCGACCGAGTGGACGCTGCCGAGGGCGTAGTCGAACCGCGCCTCCTCGAGGAACGCCGCGATGTCGTCCTCGTGGCCCGGGACGTAGTCCATCTCCACGGCGTCGAATACCTCGATGTCCGTCTCGGTTCGGGCCCACTCGATCCCCTCACGGCGCCGGTGGTAGGTCTCGTCGAGCGCGAACCCGAGACCGTCGAGGCGCCGCCGCGCCTCACCCTCGGCGGTGACGTTGCAGTGGTCCGCGAAGCCGACGCCGTCGAGGCCGGCCGCCTCCGCCGCCCGGACCATCGCGGGGATGAAGTAGCCGTCCGAGTAGTTCGAGTGGGTGTGGTAGTCGTACCGGACCATCAGGGGAGCGGCGCGAGCGTCGCCGTGAACACGACCGTCTCGTCGGTCTCGTTGCGAGCGCCGTGGGCGACGCCGCGTTCGTTGACGACGACGCCGGGAGCGTCGATGGCCGCCTCTTCGCCGTCCTGAATCACCGTGACGGTGCCCCGGAGGACGTGGAACACGTTCAGGCTCTCGGGGTGGTCGTGGCTGTCGAGTTCGGCGCCCGGGCCGAGGAAGAACGCTTTCACGAGGGCGGCGTCGTCGACGGCCAGTTCGCGGGTCTCGATCTCTCCCGCGTCGGGGGTCACGTCGGGTAGTTGGTCCATGCCCCCCCATGGACCGGCGGGGGGAAAAAGCCGGCTACGTCGGCGGGACGCCGGTCGGGACCGGCTACTGGCACGACGACGGCGTAGTCTCCAGCACCGTGCGACGGAGCGCACGGCCGGGAGTGAGCCGTGGGTGGCTACTTGCACGGCGACGGCGCAGCCTCTGACCTCGTGCGACGGAGCGCACGAGGGTGAGCGGGCCGTCGCCGGCTATTCGCACTCCTCGTCGCCTTCGAGGAACCCGTGGTACGGACAGACGTACTCGTCGCGGATGATCTGCTCGTCGACGATCTCGAGGCCCAGCGCGTCGAGGTCCTCGCTGATCCGGTTCAGGTCGTCGTGGTCGCGACCGATCGTGTTGACGTAGACGTTCCGCTCGCCGGTCATGATCTCCCGCACCGCGGTCACGCCGCGGATCTTCCGGGCCGCGTTCGCGAGTTCGTCGCGTTCGGGGATCGGCGCGGTACAGATGATCTTGGTGTAGAGCGGGTAGCCCGCGAGGTCGTAGTCGATATCGAGGTGGTAGCCTCGGATGATACCGCTGTCTTCGAGCTTGCTGATCCGGGTGCGGACGGTGCTCGCCGAGAGGTCCAACTTCTCCGCGATCTCGCTGGAGGAGGTGCCGCGTGCGTCCTGCTGGAGGTAGTAGAGAATGTGTCGGTCCACGTCGTCCAGCTCTCCGTCTTTCATCGCTAACCGCTCTCGGCGGGGAGCCACCTTAGTCCCCGCGATCCGCCGGGAACGGGGACGAGCGGCCCCGACGGCCCCGGCGCCGCCGGGAGGGGCGACCGGCTGACCACCGCCGTCGCCCGGGCGGCCACATTATGAGGACAGATACCACTATTTTGGCCGGTGATTTTGACGGTTCGTCATCTGAATGCGCAAATTTATCCTGATCCGGGACCTAGTGGCGGACGAGCGCCCGGAACACCGGGCCGTCCGCCGTACCATGAGTCACAACGATAGCCAACCGACCGACGTATCGAACACGAACGCATCCGCGGCCGACCACTACGTGCTGGGAGACGGGGAGCTCGGGGTGTCCATCGCCCGACGCCTCCGGGCTTCCGGCCACGCCGTCGTCATCATCGACGAGACCGTCGACCCCCCCGACGTACCGACCGTCGCCGCCTCGCCGACGGACTTCGGGGCGCTCCGTGAGGCGGGCGTCGCCGACGCGGCGGTCGTGGTCGTCGCCACCCCCTCCGACCGGCGGAACCTCCTGCTGGCCCAGTCGATCCGGGTCCGGTTCGAGGAGCCGCGACTCGTCGTCCTGGTCAACACGCCCGACCGGGTCGACCTCTTCGCCGACGCGGGCCACGACGTGGTCTGTGCGACCGACGCCGTCTCGACCGCGGTGGCCGAGCGCGTATGAAGGAGCTCGAACGAGACCTCGGCCTGCCGTCGGTCCTCGCCATCAGCATCGGCGCCATGATCGGCAGCGGCATCTTCATCCTGCCGGCGCTGGCGCTCGAAATCGCCGGACCCGCAGTGATCCTCGCGTACCTGCTCGCGGGCGTCCTCGTCGTCCCCGCGGCGCTCTCGAAGTCCGAGATGGCGACCGCGATGCCGGAAGCCGGCGGGACCTACATCTACATCGAGCGCGGCATGGGGCCGCTGCTGGGCACCATCGCCGGCGTCGGGACGTGGTTCTCCCTGTCGTTCAAGGGCGCGCTGGCGCTCGTCGGCGGCGTCCCGTACCTGCTGCTCCTGTTCGACCTGCCGATGAAGCCGGTCGCGCTGGGGCTGGCGACGCTGTTGATCCTCGTGAACCTCGTGGGCGCCAAACAGACCGGGCGACTGCAGGTCGCCATCGTCGTCGTGATGCTCGCGGCGCTGGGCTGGTTCGCCGCCGGGAGCGCCCCGCAGGTCCAGACCGGCAACTACGCGAACTTCTTCGCCGACGGCATCGGCGGGCTGCTGGCGGCGACGGGGCTGGTGTTCGTCTCCTACGCCGGCGTCACCAAAGTCGCGAGCGTCGCCGAGGAGGTCGAGAACCCCGGTCGGAACATCCCGCTCGGCATCCTCGGCTCGCTCGCGTTCACGACCCTCCTCTACGTCGCCATCGTCGCCGTCCTCGTCGGCGTCACCGACCCCGGCGCCGTCGCGGGCTCGGCAACCCCCGTCGCGGTGGCCGCTGAGGTCACGCTCGGCAACGCGGGCGTGTTCGCGGTGATCCTCGCGGCGATTCTCGCGCTCGTGTCGACGGCCAACGCGGGGATCCTCTCCTCCTCGCGCTACCCCTTCGCCATGAGCCGGGACAAGCTCGCACCGCCGTCGTTCTCGACGGTCAGCGATCGGCTGGGGACGCCCGTGAACTCGATCACGCTGACCGGCGCGGTGCTGCTGGCGCTGATCGCGTTCGTCCCCATCCTCGACATCGCGAAGCTCGCGAGCGCGTTCCAGATCATGGTGTTCGCCCTGATCAACGTCGCCGTGATCGCGTTCCGCGAGGGGACCGTCGAGTACGAGCCGGAGTTCACCTCGCCGCTCTACCCGTGGGTGCAGGTCTTCGGCGCGGTGACCAGCGTCGGCCTGTTGACCCAGATGGGCACGGTCCCGCTGGTGGGCGCGGCAGTGATCGTGGTGGCGAGCGGGCTGTGGTACGGCGTCTACGTCCGGCCGCGTGTGGACCGCGAGGGTGCCGCCGCGGGCGCGATCCGCCAGCAGGTCACCGATGGGGCGCTCTCGGCGGTCGGCTCGCCCGAGGCGACCCACGAGGTGCTGGTCGCGCTCACCAAGCGGATGGAGCAGCGCCGCGAGCAGGCGCTCGTCGGGCTCGCCTCCGACCTCGTGCGAGAGGAGGACGGCCGCGTGGTCGTCGTCCGCTTCGAGGAGGTACCGGACCAGGCCCCCCTGACCGAGGATGCCGCCGTCCAGTCCACCGCCGACCGCTCCTTCGAGCGCCGGGTCGAGGCGCTGGGCGAGGAGTTCGGCGTCGAGGTCGAGGCCGACGAGATCGTGAGCCACGACACCAAACACGCGATCGTCAACGTCGCGAAGCGCCGCGGCGTCGACGCCGTCGTCGCCGAACACGAGCCGCTCCGACTGCGCTCGCGGCTGTTCGGCGACCCCATCGACTGGGTGGTCCGGCACGCGCCGTGTGACGTGCTGCTCGTCGACAGCGCCGACCCGACGACGCCGGAGGACGTGGTCGTGACGGGCGACGGCGGGGTGTTCCCGGCCTCGGCGATCCACGTCGCCGAGGCCGTCGCCGACGGCCGCGGGACGGGCATCACGCTGTGGTCCGAAGCCGGAGATCCGGCCGCGTTGGCGGACCGGCGCGGGGAGCTCGCGTCGACGCTCGCAACCACCGTCGACGCCGAGTCGATCCGAGCCGACCGGCCGCTGCCCGAGACGGACCTGCTGATCCGGCGCGGGGTCGACCACCGGCTCCGCGGGGCGTTGTTCGACGACGACCCGCAGTTCACCGGCGCCGCGGCGACGACGGTAACCGTCCACCCACGGGAGAGCCGTCGACCACCCCTGGTCCGGCGGCTGCTCGAACGGTTCGTCGCGTGATGAGCGCCGCTGATCGGGTCGAACGCACGGAGAAAAACGGAGTCGCGTACGGATCACACACGCCGGCGGCCGGTAGGGACGGCTCATCCCGAATGCCCCGCCTCTGACAGAGGGCATCCCCAACGTCCGCTACCGTCGCCGTCGTGCCGTCGTCGCCGCCCCCTTCGACGGGGGATGGGCGGGTTCGAAACCCACTGCGGTCGGATCCGAAACCCACTACAGTCGGATCACTGCGGAGTGACGATCAGTTGTTTCCGTTGCCCTTCCCGTTGCCGTTACCGTTGCCCGGACGCTCGTCATCGTCGTCGTCCTCGGCGTCCTCGTCGTCGTCAGCGTCGTCTTCCTCGCCGTCCTCGTCCTCCGCATCCTCGTCGTCGGCGTCGTCTTCCTCGGCGTCGTCGTCGGCGTCGTCTTCCTCGGCGCCGTCGTCGGCGTCGTCTTCCTCGTCGTCGTCAGCGTCGTTGTGCCCGGGCGCGTTCGCCGCGTTCCCGTTACCGTTGCTGTTGCCGTTGCCACGGTCGGACCCGTTCGCGGCGTTGCCGTTGTCGTCGCTGTCGTTGCTCGGACCGGCATCACCGGAGTTGCCCGGCGCGTCGCCCGAGTTGCCCGGCGCGTCGTCGTTACCGTTGCCCAGCGCGTCCTGAATCATCTGGCCGAGACTGCCCTCGCCGTCGCCGTTCATCCACGACTGGATCACGGCGAACACCGAGTGTGCGCGGTCGGAGGCGTTCTCGTCGGGACCCGCATCGTCCTCGGTCTCGCTCTCCTCGTCGTCCTCGAGCACGAGTTCGCCGTCCTCGATGGCGTACTCGCGTTCGAGCTCCTGTTCGCCCGCGGTGATCTCCAGTTCGAGCTCCTCGGTCGCGTTCGTCTGGAACGTCAGCGTGCCGTTCGCGTCGGTCGTGCCGACGGTCTCGCCGTTGGCGACGACAGTCGCGTTCTCGACGGCGCTGCCGTTCTGGCTCACCGTCACGTCGACGGTGCCGTTGTCGAAGCTCACGTCGGCCGCGAGCGCGGACTCGGTCTCCGCGTCCTCGGTCTCGTTCTCCACGGTTTCGTTCTCCGTGGTCACGGTCTCGTTCTCCACGGTTTCGTTCTCCGTGGTCACGGTCTCGTTCTCCACGGTTTCGTTCTCCGTGGTCACGGTCTCGTTGTCCGCGGTCTCGTTGTCCGCGGTCTCAGTCTCGGTTTCCTCGTCATCCTCGACGAGCACGAGCTCGTCGTCCTCGACCGCGTACGTGCGTTCGAGGTCGACACCCTCACCCTCGAAGGCCAGTTCGAGGTTCTCGCTCGCGTTCGCGGTGAACGCCAGCGTGCCGTTCGCGTCGGTCGTGCCGACGGCCTCCCCGTTGGCTTCGACCGAGACGTTCTCGACCGCGCTGCCGTTCTGGCTCACCGTTACCGTCACGGTACCGTCGTCGTAACTCGCGTCGACGGTCGCCGTCGTTTCGGCATCAGCCTGTGCGGCCGTGACGGCCCCCGCCCCCGCGGTGACCGTCAGCGCTGCGATCAGTATCGTGAACAGCTTGGTGGCGTTCATCGCATCCTACCCCACGACTGGAAGGCCCTTCAAAGGGGTAAGCGCTGAACGGGGATTTCGGCCGCTCGGAGCGTTATAAGCCGAATTAAGTCGGCTTAACCGTCCGGGAGACGGCTGCCACGGCCGACACCATTAGCACGTATCCGGGCGAACGTCGGAGCCGTGACAGAGAGCACCAGCGAGCGGGCGGTTCCGGCGGACTGGGCGGAGGTCAGCAACCCCGACTACATCGTCGAGAAGTACGATCCGCGTGCGCCGACGCTGTTCGAGTACGCCGACCGGGACATCGGCGTCCACATCCTGCCCGCCGAGCCGAACGTCGCCCACAGCGACACCCACCGCTGGCGACTGGGGTTCGTGAAGGGTCACCGCGACAACCTCGAGGAAGCCGAACCGGTCGTGCTCGTCCACGGACGCGAGAACGCCTACCACGCGGCGCACGTGTTCATGGAGACGTACAACGAGTACGACGACCGTGACCACGAGGTCCGCGTCGAGGCCGCCAAAGCGGCCGCACGGGACGCCGTCGAGGACCGCTGACGAGGAGTAACTACGCGTCGGCGACCAGCTCTTCGGCGACGGTCTCGGCGTCGAGCAGCGACGGGTCGACGACGAGGTCGACGACGCCGCCGACGGACTCCGGGAGGTCGCCGGAGCCGTAGCAGACCGCCCGTACGTCCTCGTTCGCTTCCTTCGCGAGCGTGACCGAGATGCCCTCGTCCAGATCCGTCAGGACGAACAGGTCCGCGTCCTCGATCCCGGCCTCGCCGAGGGCGTCGGCGAAGACGGGGCTGTCGACGCGAGCCACTTCGACGCCCTGCGCTTCGAGTTCCTCGCCGATCCCTTCCGGGTCGGCGCCGGCGACGATGGCCTTCATTCGTACTCGATGGTCGCCGGCGGTTTGTGGGTCACGTCGTAGACGACGCGGGCGACGTTCTCGTTCATCCCGGTGATCCGGCTCTGGATGCGCTGGAGCGTGTCCCAGTCCAGTTCCTGGGCGCGGGCGGTCATCCCGTCCCGGCTCTCCACCGAGCGGACGGCGACGACCCAGCCGTGGACGCGGTTGTCGCCTTTCACGCCCGTGGCCTTACCGAGCACGGCGCCGAAAGCCTGCCAGGGCTCGTGTTCTGCGGTCTCCTCCTCGACGACGTGACAGGCGTCGCGGGCGACCTCGACCTTCTCCTTCGTGACTTCGCCGACGATGCGGACGGCGAGTCCGGGGCCGGGGAACGGCATCCGCTCGGCGATCACTTCCTCGAGATCGAGTTCGCGGGCGACCTCGCGGACCTCGTCCTTGTAGAGGTCACGCACCGGTTCGACGATGCCCTCGAAGTCGACGACTTCGGGGAGCCCGCCGACGTTGTGGTGGGACTTGATGTTCCCCTCGCTCTCGATGCGGTCGGGATAGATGGTCCCCTGCACGAGGTAGTCGGCGTCGGCCTCGGTGGCCTCGCGCTCGAACTCGCGGATGAACTGCTCGCCGATCACGTGACGCTTCTCCTCGGGATCGGTGACGCCGGCGAGTTCGGCGAGGAAGCGGTCCTCGGCGTCGACGACGGTGAGCGAGTGCATGAACGAGAACGTCTCGCGGATGCTCTCGGTCTCGCCTTTCCGCATCAGACCGGTGTCGACGTAGACGGGGATGAGGCGGTCGCCGATGGCCTCGTAAGCCAGCGCGGCCGCGACCGAGGAGTCGACGCCGCCCGAGAGGGCGATGACGGCCTTGCCGTCGCCGACCTGTTCACGGATCTCCTCGACCTTCTCGTCGACGAACGCGGGGGCGTCGACCATCAGGCACTCACCTCCTGTTCGGTCTCGTCGTTACGCTCGTCGAGTACGGCGTCGATCAGGCCGACGAACGGCGGACTGGCGCGGTCGGGACGCGAGCGGAACTCCGGGTGGAACTGGGTGCCGAGGAAGAACGGGTGGTCGGCACGTTCGACGATCTCCATACGGTTACCGGCGTGCCCCGAGAACGTCAGCCCGTCGGCTTCGAGATCCGGGATATACTCGGGGTTGACCTCGTAGCGGTGGCGGTGACGCTCGGTACAGGACGTGGCGCCGTACACCGCCGCGGCGAGGGTGCCCTCGTCGATATCGGTGTCGTGGGAGCCCAGCCGCATCGTGCCGCCCATGTCCTCCTCCTCGTACTGCTCGGGCAGCAGGTCGATGACGGGGTGGGGCGTGTCGGGGTCGAGTTCGGCGCTGTGGGCGCCCTCGAGCCCGAGGACGTTCCGGGCGTGTTCGACGACGGCCATTTGGAAGCCCAGACAGAGCCCGAGGAACGGGACGTCGTTCTCGCGGGCGTAGCGGATCGCCTCGATCTTCCCCTCGGTGCCCCGGGAGCCGAAGCCGCCGGGGACGACGATGGCGTCGGCGTCCTCCAGTCGCTCGGTGTGGCGGTCGGCCATCTCGTCGGCGTCGACCCACGTGACGTCGACCTCGGCGCTACGCTCGATACCGGCGTGTTTCAGCGCCTCGTGGACGGACATGTAGGCGTCCTCGAGGTCGTACTTCCCGACCAGCGCCACGTCGACGGTCTCGGTTCGCTCGCGGGTGACGAGGTCGCGCCACTCCGTCGAGCGTTCCTCGGGCGGGAGCGCCTCCTCGGTGAGGTTCAAGCGCTCCATCACGTACTCGTCGAGGCCCTCCTCCTCGACCATCAGCGGGACGTGGTAGATGTCCTCCACGTCGGAGTTCGAGAAGACGGCCTCGGTCGGCACGTCACAGAACAGCGCGATCTTCTCCTTCGTGTGGGCGTCGAGTTCGTTCTCCGAGCGCCCGACGAGGATGTCCGGCTGGAGGCCGATCGAACGTAGTTCCTTCACGGAGTGCTGGGTCGGCTTGGTCTTCTGCTCGCCGTTCTTCGAGTAGGGGACGAGCGTGACGTGAGCGAAGAGGAGGTCCTCCTCGTCCTCCTCGTGGGCGAACTGCCGAAGCGCTTCGAGGTAGGGCATCCCCTCGATGTCGCCGACGGTGCCGCCGATCTCGATCAGGCAGACGTCGCTGCCCTCGGCGGCCTCGCGGATGCGCCGCTTGATGTCGTCGGTGACGTGGGGGATGACCTGGACGGTCTCCCCGAGGTAGTCGCCGGCGCGTTCGCTCTCGATGACGTTCTGGTAGACCTTCCCGGTGGTGACGTTGTGGTCGGAGGTCATGTCGACCCCGAGGAACCGTTCGTAGTTCCCGAGGTCGAGGTCGACCTCGCCGCCGTCCTTGAGGACGTACACCTCCCCGTGCTGGTAGGGGTTCATCGTCCCGGCGTCGACGTTGAGGTACGGGTCGATCTTGACCGCGGTCACGTCGAAGCCGGCGTTCTTGAGCAGGCGGCCGGTGCTCGCCGCGGTGATGCCCTTGCCGAGTCCGGACATCACCCCGCCGGTAACGAAGACGAACTTCCGGCCGAGGTCGGGGTCGTAGCGCTGCGGGTCCGTCGGCATACCGACCCTCCCCGTCCACTCGGGAAAACGATTTCGGAGAGCCACTGGTTCGCGGGCGGTCCTGTCAGACGCCGAGAGATCACTCCCGGTCGATCCCGTCGATCGCGCCCCCGGACTCCTTGGTGGCGACGAACTGGCCCGCAGCCCACGTCTGCCGGGAGATCGTCGTCACCCGCAGGATGTAGCTGGCCACCAGCAGGAACGGCGCGAACGAGACCGCCTCGATCCCGGCGACGAGCAGGTGGCTGTCGGGCGTCCACGCGAGGTAGTGCAGGAACGTCGCGGTGATCGCCACCGCCGGCACCGAGGTCAACACCAGCCAGCGCGAGAGGCTGGCGAACTCGGATTTTGTGTAGAGCGTCTTGAAGTACTGCCGGGCGGCCGCGAAGTACTGCAACAGCCCCAGCAGTTCGTCGATGGCGGCCTCGGCGTCCGCCGAGAGCACGTCGGCGTGGTCGGCCCGCAGCCGTCGGAGGTCGTTGATCTGGCGGTCGTGGTTGTAGTCCGCCAGCGCCACCGTCACCGACAGCGGCGAGGAGGCGTCGTCCAACCCCGCGTTCATCCGCCCGGTCTCGGCGGCGAGGTCGGCGACGTACGCCGACGTGTTCTCGCGCACGTCGGCGTCGGCGGTGTCGAGTTCGTCCTCCAGCCGTTGGGCGCGTTCGAGGATCTCCCCCGAGAGCGTCCGCACGAGCGGCCCCGGCGACGCCGGCACGTGGTCGGCGTCGATGACTTCCCCCAACTGGCGACGGAACTCGACGACGCTCTGGACCCGGCCGAACTGCTGGTCGAGCGGGCTCTGTTCGCCGGAGATGAACAGGGAGTTGATCGAGACGACGATGGAGAAGATCAGGAACGTCCCCGAGAGCATCGTGTTCAACAGCGGCACCGTCGCGTCGCGGCCACCGAGGTGGGGCCCGTGGGGCAACAGCGCGTGGCCGACCGGCGCGACGAGAAGATAGCCGGCGAGCAGGAGTGTCGCCGTGACCGCCTGCCGGTCCCCGGTGACGAGCACCCAGCGGCGGAGGCGAGCGAGTCGGCTCCGTTGGGTCTGTCCGGCCATATCCGGCTACTCTCGCTCGGCCGTGTTACCGCTTGTGGCAGCGGCCGCGTCGATCCCGGCGAACAGCTCCTCCGCGTAGGTCTGGGCGCGCTCGCGGACCGCGGCAGCGTCGACGCCGACGTGTTCGCCGTTCTCGTAGCGGACCTGCCCGTCGACCATGGTGAAGCGCACGTCGTCGCCGTGGGCGGCGAACACGAGGTGCGAGATCGGGTCGTGGATCGGTGTCGACCGCTCGTTGTCGGTGGTCAGCCCGACGAGGTCAGCCTTCCAACCCTCACGGAGCGTGCCGACTCGTTCGACGTTCGCGGCGCGGGCGCCGTTGACCGTCGCCATCTCGAAGGCCGTCTCGGCAGCGATCGCGGTGGGATCGCGGTCGTCGACCTTGGCGAGCAGGCTCGCCTGCCGCATCTCGGTGAATGCGTCGAGGGTGTTGTTGCAGGGCGGGCCGTCGTTGCCCAGCGCGACGTTGATCCCGCGGCGCTGGTAGTCCTCGACCGGCGCGATCCCCGAGGCGAGTTTCATGTTCGAGGACGGGCAGTGGGTGACGTTGGTGTTCGTGTCCGCGAGCACCTCGCGCTCGGCCTCGTCGGTGTGGACGCAGTGGGCCAACACCACGTCGTCGCCGGTGAGCCCGACCTCGTGGAGCCAGTGGACGTTGCGCATCCCCGTCTCGGCCTCGACGGCGGCGATCTCGTCCTCGTTCTCGCTGGCGTGGGTGTGGATCGCCACGCCGTCGTAGGCGTCGGCGAGGTCGCGAGCGCCGCGCAGGCATTCCTCCGTACAGGAGACGGCGAAGCGGGGCGTGACGGCGTACTGGATCCGGCCGTTCTCGGCGCCGTGGTGGCGGCGGATCAGCGCCTCGCTGTCCCGCAGCGCCCGCTCAGTGGCCTCCTCCAAGCCGTCCGGCGACTCCTTGTCCATCAACACCTTCCCCATCCGGGCACGGATCCCGCGCTCGCGGGCAGCCTCGAAGGCGGCGTCGGCGTGGTGGACCGAGAGGTGGTCGATGACGGTCGTCGTGCCCGAGGCCAGACACTCCAGATAGCCGAGTTCGGCCGCGAGGCGCATGCCTTCGGCGTCGAGGCCGGCCTCCATCGGGAGTACGTGGTCGAACAGCCAGTCGAGCAGTTCCGTGTCGTCGGCGACGCCGCGGCCCAGCGACTGGACCGAGTGGACGTGCGCGCCGACGAGGCCGGGGGCGACGATGTCGAACGCGCGGCGCTCGTGGTCCGGGTAGCGGTCGCGGAGGGCCGCCGCCGGGCCGACGGCTTCGATGCGGTCGCCCGCCGTGACGACGGCGCCGTCCTCGATGACCGTCTCGGCGTCGACGACGACGGTTCCGGTGAGTAGCATCCCCTCCGTGGGAGGGAGTGCGGGATTAAGAGGGTGACTATCGGGTCGGGGCGCGCGCCGGTTCAGAACCCCAGGGCATCGAGGAGGTCGAACCCCCAGCCGAGGCGCTCCATCCCGACGTAGCCGACGTAGATGCCGAGGATGGCGACGACGCCCGGCAGCGCCGGCGGCGCGGGGAGGGGGAGTCGGAGGAACGTGAACAACGCGCCCGTGAACAGCCCGACTGCGAGCGCGGCGACGACGGCGGCGACGTTCATAGCTGCCGGACGGACGGGGCCGCTGGCCCTAAAACCGCCGCATCGGTGCCGCCCGGAGTCAGCAACGGTTAACCGTCGCGGCGACCGATCCGCGGGCATGAGCTACGAGGACGACATGGAGAACCCCGAGAACCCTGTCGCAACGATTCACACGACCCACGGCGACATCGTCGTCGAGCTGTTCGAGGACCGCGTGCCGACGACGGTGCGGAACTTCATCACCCTCTCGACGCACGCAGAGGACTACGAGGACGCCGAGGTCGGCCCCGAGGGCGAGGCCTGGGAGGACGACGGCGAGAAGCGCGTCGACCCCCTCTACGACGACGTTGCCTTCCACCGGATCATCACCGGGTTCATGATCCAGGGCGGCGACCCCTCGGAGACCGGTCGCGGCGGCCCCGGCTACCAGTTCGAGGACGAGTTCCACGACGAGCTCACTCACGACGGCCCCGGCGTGCTCTCGATGGCGAACTCCGGCCCGAACACGAACGGCTCGCAGTTCTTCATCACGCTGGACGCCCAGCCCCACCTCGACGGCCGCCACGCCGTCTTCGGCCGCGTCATCGACGGCATGGACGTCGTCGAGGAACTCGGGAGCGTCCCGACCGACCGCAACGACCAGCCCCAGGTCGAGGCGGTGCTGGAGTCCGTCGACATCGAAGAGAGCGACTAGTCGCTCTCTTCGGTCAACCGGAACGCGTCGCGTTCCGGTGACATCGACGAGAACTGAACGCCGTTCAGTTCTCGTCTGGCAGCCGGACGGAGTCCGGCGACATCGACGAATTAGCCGGTCGTGGCGTAGCGCCGACTCGCCGCCGTTCCCGCTTTTTGCGCTCCACATAAGCGTTGCCGGCAAGGCTTATGCCCAATCACGCTAGTTGTTAACACGCACAGTATGTTCGAGCAGTTCTCAAGCGGCTACTACCTGGGCGTGTTGTACGTCGAACCCGGCGAGGAGCGGGCCGCGCTCAACGTCGAGGACCACGAGGCGGTCAACCGACAGCTCTACGGCGCGAGCGAGGGCATCGAACGGCTCGACTCCCCGCTCGTGATGAAACTCGACGGAACACACTTCCCGGTCCGGGGCGCCGAGGACGTGCCGGCCGGTACGCTCACCGTACCGGAGCCGCTGGTCGACGACGGACTGCCCGACAGACGGGAGGTGCTGCTGGCGCGACCCGAGCGCGCCGGCCAACTGCTCAAGTACGCGGGGTGGCGGCCGGCTGACGCCGCCTGACCCGCAGGGAACGGGTCGTTCGGGGGACGTTACGCACCGCATTACTTTATTAGGAGAGTGCCACTCGGTGGCATGGAGAAACGCCAACGGGTGAACACGAGTATCGAGCGGCAACTGCGCGCGGCGCTCGAACTCGCCGAGGATCGGGAGGTTCGGTACCACATCCGGGAGTCGATGCAGCTGCTCCACCTCGACGACGAGGAGTGAGCCCAGAAGCTACAAACCGTTGCCCCTCCGCGGGTTCGGTATGCTCGACCGCCTGCTGGGCCGCGCCCGCCTGAAGGAGCGAATCGAGGAACTCGAGGAGGAGTGTGAGAGCCTGCAGGCACAGGCCGAATCAGCCAAGGAGAGCCGTGCGGAGGCCGTCAGCGCCCGGCAGGACGCCGAACGCGAGGTCAACAAGCTGGAAGACCGGATCACCGAACTCGAAGACCGGCTCTCGCGGGCCGAGGGCGACGGCGACGCCGACCTGACCTACCGGCACGAGGAGACCGCCAGCGGCGGCCGCGTCGGCGCCGTGGCCGACCGGCTCCGGAGCGTCGACGCCGGCCGGGAGGGCGCGCTGACGGCGTTCGTCGACGACGGCGACCTGCCCGACCCGGTCCGGGAGACGCTGGGCGACCGTGCGCCGCTCGTCTCGCGGGCGGCGCCGTGTCTGGTCTGTGCAGACGACGCCGGCCTCGTCGCCACCGCGCTCTCGCTCCCGGTGGAGCCCGAGCCCTTCGTCGAGTGGGACGACGGGTTCCGGGTTGACCCGGAGTGGGTCGGCCCGACGGGCCGGCTCTGTTTCGCGCTCGTCCGCTCGGACCGGTTCGCCCTCGGCGTCTACGAGGACGGCGAGCGCGTGGAGTTCGCGGGGTTCGAGAGCGACGTGATGAACGAACACTCGAAGGGCGGCTTCTCGCAGGACCGCTTCGAGCGCCGCCGGGACGCCCAGATCGAGGAGCACTTGGAGGAAGCCGCGGCGACCGTCGAGGCACACGCCGGCGACGCCGACCGGGTCGTGATCGTCGGCGAGCGCAGCGTGCTCGGCGAACTCCGTGACCTTGCGGACACCACCGCGCGCGTCGACGCCACCGGCGAGCCCGAGGAAGCGCTGGAGACGGCGTTCCGGGACTTCTGGAGCGTCCGCGTCCGCGGGCTCTGACCCGGCTCAGTCCGCCGGTTCGGCGGCGGGTAGCGAGAAGGTGAAGGCGGTTCCCTCGCCGGGTTTGGAGTCGACCCGGATCTCGCCGCCGTGGCGCTCGACGATCCGTTCGACGAGCGCGAGGCCGATGCCGGTGCCGGCGTGGTCGCCGACGGCGTGGAGCCGCTCGAACACCTCGAACACCCGGTCGACGTTCTCCGGGTCGATACCGATCCCCTCGTCTCGGATCGTGATCTCCCACCGGCTGTCGTCGGTCGCCGTCGCGGCGATCCGGATCCGCGGGTCGTCGTCGCCGCTGTACTCGATGGCGTTGTCGAGGAGGTTCTGGAACACCTGCCGAAGCTGTCCCTCGTCGCCGACGACGGTCGGGAGCGGGTCGGCGTCGATCTCGGCGTCGCTGTCCTCGATGCGTATCCGGAGGTCGTCTTCGACCGCGTCGAGCACCGCGTCCAACGCCACCGGCTCGAACGGGTTCCCGCCGGTCTCGACCCGGGAGTACGCGAGCAGCCCCTGGATCATCTCGCGCATTCGGTCGGCGCCGTCGACGGCGAAGTCGAAGAACTCCCGGGCCTCCTCGTCGAGTTCCTCGCCGTATCGGTCCTCGATCAACTGCAGGTACGAGGAGACCATCCGCAGGGGCTCTTGGAGGTCGTGGGAGGCGGCGTAGGCGAACTGTTCGAGGCGCTCGTTCGAGGATTCGAGCTCCGCGACCAACTCCTCGAGGCGTTCCTCGCGGCGCTTGTGCTCGGTCACGTCCTCGCCGATGCCGATGACGCGGACCATCTCCCCGTCGGCGTCGGGAGCGACGGCCGAGGTCCCACGGGCGTGGACCCACCTGACGTCCCCGTCGGGGCGAACGACGCGGTACTCCTCGTCGTAGGGCTCCTCGGGGAGGGCGAGGTACGCCTCACGGACCTGCTCGCGGTCGTCGGGGTGGATGGCGTCGATGAACGCGAGGGGCTGGTCGTAGAGCGTCTCGTGGTCCATCCCCCAGACCTCGCCGAAGGCGGGGTTGACGTAGACGAACTCGGTGGGATCGGCGGTGGTCATCCAGACGACCTCTTCGAGTTCCTCGGCGAGCATCCGGAACCGCGCCTCGCTCTGGCGGAGTTCCTGTTCGACGCGCTTGCGTTCGGTGACGTCTTGGAAGTAGACCGAGAGCCCCGTCTCCGAGGGGTACGCGCTCACCTCGAACCACGCGTCGAGTGGCTCGGGGTAGTACTCCTCGAAGGTGACGCTCTCCTGTTCGTCCACCGCGTGTTCGTACTTCGACTTGAACTCCCGAGTGACCGCTTCCGGGAACTGCTCCCAAACGTTCTCGCCGACCAGGTCCTCGTCGCCGGGGTTGATGAGTTCGTGAGCGCGGTCGTTCAGGTAGGTGAAGCGCCACTCCTCGTCGAGGGCGAAGAACGCGTCCGAGATGCGGCCGTACACCTCCTCGGCCTGGCTCTGTCTGCGGTCCGCGGCGAGCGCCGACGCGAGCACGTCGGCAACGTCCGCGACGAACGCGGCGTCGGCTTCGTCGAACGCTCGCGGTGCCGCCGCCCGGAGTTCGAGCACACCCCACCGCTCGCCGTCGGGAGCGACGGGAGCACCGACCGTACTCCTGACCTCGGCGCCCGGAAGCGGTGGCTGAACGGCCGGTTCGCCCTCTTCGCCCGTATCGGCCACGACCACCGCGTCGGGCGAACGGAGGGCACGTCCGAGCGTCGAGTCGGGGCCTTCGGGAGCGGCGGCCGCACCGACCGCGTCCTCCGGCCATCCAGTACCCGCACGGAGCACCAGTTCCCCGCTGTGCTGGCGCTCGAACAGCCCGCAAGCGTCGGCGTCGAGGCAGTCGGCGACCGTCTCGGCGGTGGTTTCGAAGAGGGCCGCCACGTCGTCGGTCACGAGTGCCTGCTGGGCCAGGTCGGCAACGACCTCCTGTCGGCGAAGCCGCCGCTCGAGTTCGCCGTGGGAAGGGAGCGACTGATCCACGTTGACAGGGCTACGCAACCGAACCGGAAAAAGCCGGTCGGCCGAAACAGGCCCCCGATTTATCATCCCCCTCCCCCTTCGACCCACCATGCAACAGAGGCGCCTCGCGATCCTCGCCCACGAGAAGTTCCCGGACCGTGCAAAGACCGCGCTGGGCGTGATGCGCTACAGCGACGACGAGACCGTCGCCGTGATCGACCGTGACACCGCCGGCGACCGGGTCGCTGACCACACCGACGTGGTCGCCGACGCCCCCATCGTCGACGCCTTCTCCGATATCGACGGCGAGGTCGACGCCCTGCTCATCGGCATCGCGCCGATCGGCGGTGGCTTCGACGAGTCCTGGCGCTCGGACGTGGTCGCCGCGCTCGAAGCCGGTGTCGACGTGGTCGCCGGCCTCCACTACTTCCTCAACGACGACGAGGAGTTCGCCACGCTCGCGGCCGAACACGGCGCGGAGATCCACGACGTGCGGAAACCCCACGAGGGGATCGGCGTCGCCGAAGGCCGGTCCGACGAAATCGACGCCGAAGTCGTCCTCACCGTCGGCACCGACTGCTCGGTCGGGAAGATGACTGCGACCTGCGAACTGGTCGACGCCGCACGGGAGGCCGGCATCGACGCCGGGTTCATCCCGACGGGACAGACCGGCATCATGATCGCCGGCTGGGGCAACCCCGTCGACCGCGTGGTCTCGGACTTCACCGCCGGCGCCGTCGAGGAGATGCTGCTGGAGAAGGGCGACGAACACGACGTGCTGTTCGTCGAGGGGCAGGGGAGCATCGTCCACCCCGCCTACTCCGCGGTCACCTGCGGCATCCTGCACGGTTCGATGGCGGACAAACTGGTGCTCTGTCACGAGGCCGGCCGCGAGGTCGTCCACGGCTACGAGGACACCGAACTCCCGCCGGTCGAGGAGTACGTCGACCTCTACGAGTCGCTCGCGGCGCCGGTCCACGAGACCGAGGTCGTCGCCGGCGCGCTCAACACACGGAGCATCGACGACGACGAGGCCGCCCGCGAGGCCGTCGAGGCGTTCGGCGACGCGATCGGAGGGGACGCGACCGACCCCGTACGCTTCGGTGCCGACGAGATCGTGGAGGCGCTGCGATGAGCCTCGATACCGAGTTCGAGCGCGTCTCGCTCCCGCTCGCCGACGCCTTCACCATCTCGCGGGGGACCACCGAGACCGCCGAGAACGTGATCGTGAAGGTCACCGACGAGGGCGGCATGACCGGCGTGGGCGGCGCCGCCCCCTCCGCACACTACGGCGAGACCGCCGACACCGTCGAGGCGGTCATGCCGGCCCTGCTGGACGTGGTCGAGGACGTGGGCGACCCCCACGCGCTGACCGAGATCGAGGAACGCATGCGCCACACCGTCGAGCGCAACCCCGCGGCCCGCTGTGCGGTCTCGATCGCGCTCCACGACCTCGCGGCCAAGCGCACGGGCCTCCCGCTCTACCGGCTCTGGGGCCTCGACGCCGACACGACGCCGACGAGTTCGTTCACCATCGGTCTCGACACGACCGAGCGGATCCGCGAGAAGACCGCCGAGGCCGTCGACGCCGGCTACGAGGTGCTGAAGGTCAAACTCGGCACCGACCGCGACCGCGAGATCATCGAGGCGATCCGCTCGGAGGCGCCCGACGCCACCCTGCGCGTCGACGCCAACGAGGCGTGGACCCCCCGCGAGACGGTCCGGAACTCCCGCTGGCTCGCCGACCACGGCGTCGAGTTCATCGAACAGCCGGTGCCGGCGTCGAACCCCGACGGGCTACAGTTCGCCTACGAGCGCAGCGAACTCCCGATCGCCGCCGACGAGTCCTGTGTCACGCTCGCGGACATCCCCGATATCGCGGACAAGTGCGACATCGCGAACCTGAAGCTGATGAAGTGTGGCGGCCTGCTCGAAGCGAAACGGATGGTCCACGCCGCCCGTGCCGAGGGGCTGGAGGTCATGCTCGGCTGCATGATCGAGAGCAACGCGAGCATCGCCGCCGCCGCCCATCTCGGGCCGCTGCTCGACTACGCGGACCTCGACGGTTCGCTGTTGCTCGACTCGGACCCCTACGACGGCGTGGACCTGACCCGGGGCGAGATCCGACTGGCTGGACTGGACCGTTCGGGTACCGGCGTTCGGGAGTAGCTACTCCTCGAACGCGGTGTCCCGGTCGGTCTCCCGGAGGATGAACGGGCCGATCGAGAGGGTGCGCTTGGTGACCGTGACGATCCTGAGGATGTAGGAGAGCAACACCGCAAAGGGCAGCAACGCGGCGGCGACGATGGCCGCGACCTGTAGCAACACCGTCGGCACGCCGAGGACGAACCCCGGAACGACCGAGGCGTCGAAGAAGATCAGCGCCCACGTCGAGACCAACAGCGACGGCAGCGAGACCCAGAGGATCGTCCGCGAGAGGTCGATCAACTCCCACTGGAAGTAGAGCGTCTTGAAGTGCTCGCGGGCGGGGCCGAACAGTTCGAGAACGCTCGCGAGCGCCGCCAGTCGGTCGGTAGCGTGCTCGCTCAGCGCGTCCGTGTTCTCCGCCCGGAACCGCTGGGCGGTGTAGAGCTTCCACGAGTAGTTGAAGTCGAGCGCCGCACGGATCACCTCGAACTCGCCGAACCGGGCGCCCTCGAGGTCGTCACGCACGTCCTCGGCGTTCTCCCTGACCCCGCGGGTGAACTCGGTGATCTGGTCCCGGAGCTCCTCGTCCTCGAGGTCCTCGACGGCGGACTCGACGGACTCGGCACGCTCCTCGGTCGCGCCGACGAGCGCCCGAAGGAACGCCGACGGTTCGGTCGGGCTGACCGGCTGGTCGAGCAGGTCGGCGACGTCCGTGCGGAACTTGGTGGCGTCCTCCATCCGGCCGCGCTGGTCGCCGACGGCGCCCTGTTCCTGTGAGAGCACCAACTGCGAGAGCGTCAGCACGACGGTGACGCCGGTGACCGTCGAGCCGACGAGCGACTGGGCGAGCGTCTCCATCGGGTCGCCGTCGGTGATGAGCACGTAGGCGGGCTGTGGGTGGACGATGCCGCCGACGACGACGCCCGCAAAGAGGAGGCCGGCCAAGCCGAGCGCGACCAGTCGGCGGTCGGCGCCCATGTAGAACCAGAGCTTCGCGGTGCTCACGCCGGCACGCTCCCGGAGGGTGTCCTGTGTCTGTCCCGCCGAGTCGTCGGCGTCGCCGTCGCTCACAGGGCCCCACCCCTCCGGTGGCTCGTCCGCCGGACTGGCGCGCCGGCGGGCGCCATCACTCCTCGTCGCGGAGCTCTTCGAGTTCGCTCTCGATTTCGGGGTCTGCAGGCTCGTTCCCGGCTTCGCTCTCGCTCTCGCTCCCCGCGGCCGACTCGGCCTCGGCGCTCTCGCCGCCGTTCTTGCCGAGTTCGCCCTTCAGCGTCGCCAGTTCGGACTCGACTTCGCTGTCGGTTCGCCCCTGTTCGAGTTCGCGGTCGATGCTGTCCTCGTCGGAGAGGGCGTTCTCGAAGGCGCCGGTGTCCTGCAGTTCGTCCATCGCCTCCGCACGGGCCTCCATCTCTTCGGTGCGTTCCTCGGAGCGCTCGATGGCCCGGCTCACGTCGGCCATCTCGTCGCCGGCGCCGGTCATCGCCTCGGAGACGCGGGTCTCGGCCTCGGCGGCGTCGTGGCGGGCCTTGAGCGTCTCCTTGCGGGTGCGGAACTGTTCGATCTGGTTCTGAAGTTCGTCCTTCTTCTCGACCAGCCGGTCCTGGGACTGCTGGAGGTCGGCGATCTGGGCTTCCAAGTCCTCGATCTCGTTCATCTTGGACTTCTTCTTCTCCAGGGCCTGCCGGGCGAGGTCGTCGCGGTCCTGCCGGACCGCCTCGCGTGCCTGTTCGTTGTGCTTCTCGACGTTCTCCTCGAGCCGGCGCTTCTGGATCTCCAGTCGCTTCTTCTGTGTGGTGAGGTCGGCGATCCCCTGTTTGACCTCCTGGAGGCGGTCACGCATCTGCTCGTAGGAGTAGTCGAGCGTCTCGTTCGGGTCCTCGGCCCGGTTGAGTATGGCGTTGACTTTCGACCGGACGATGTAGGAGGCGCGCGAGAGGATTCCCATAGCCGAGTGTGGGGCCGTCAGCGCCTTAAACTTCCCGCGAAGCCAACCAGTTTCGACCGCAAAACGCATGCGACCGGCGGGCGATCCACCCGGCGTGAGCGATCCGATCCGGCTCCCGAGCGCCCGGGACGTGCGCGCGACTCTCGATACGGCGTCGACGGCTGAGGATGGAGCTTCGGCCTGCGTCGTCGCCTGCCCGCCACACCCCCAGCAGCGCGGTCACCGCGGCGACGAACGGCTCGTGGCGATCAGCGACCGCCTCACTAGCGCCGGCGTCGACTGCCTGCGCTTCGACTACGGCGATTGGGACGAGGGGTACGGCGAACTCGGCGACACCTACACCGCAGTCGAGTGGGTTAGCGAGCGCTACGAACGGGTGGGCCTGACGGGGTTCAGCTTCGGGGGCTGTCTGACGCTGCTCGCGGCGGGCGGGACCGCCGTCGACGGCTCGGCGGCAGCGACTCCCGACCTCGACGCCGTCGCCGCGCTCGCGCCACCGTCGCGGCTGAACGACGACCTGCTCGCCGTGCCGGCGATGGAGCGCATCGACGCCCCCGCGACCGTAGTGTACGGCGAGCGTGACGACATCGCTGACTGGGAGCCGGTAGTGCAAGAGGCGGAACGCCTCGGCTGGGAAACGACGGCGCTATCGGCGGATCACTTCTTCGTCGGCCGGGCCGGGGAGGTCGGCGACGCCGTCGGCGGGTTCCTGCTCGGTTCGCTCTGACTACGGCCGAGCCTCGCGGTAGCCCGCGACGACGTAGCTCGCGGTCAGTACGACGACCATCGCGAGCACGAACGCCCAGAAGCCGACGGTGAGTGCCTCCGTAACCATCGGCCCGGAGAACGCCGACTCGGTCAGCCGCCACGCGAGGACCGCGACCGCCGCGACGGCGCCGACGACGAACGGCGCGAGGAAGCGCGGGTCCCAGAGCGAGCCGCCGGTGTCGGCGTAGCTGGTCACGTAGTTCCGGAACGTGCCGACGAAGACGTACACCGCGAACGCCCAGAGGAGGCCGCTGAGAACGGCCGTCGCGAGGTTCACGAAAGCGATCCCGGTCGTCGCTGCCAGCGAGCCGCCGGCGCCGACGAGGAACGCGGCGACGAGGAGCACGTGCCACGGTTCGAACCGATCGGGGAGGGCCATCGGGCGGAAATCGGCACCGCGGGAGAAAAGCGTGCCGACGGTTCAGTTGTACTCGCGCCAGGTGTGCCCGCACTCCTTACAACGCAGGAACCGCGTCGGCGGCTCGTCGGCGGAGGCGGTCTGCTTGATGTCGTACCACGCCTCGCCGTGGCCACAGGCCTCACAGGTCACGTCGGAGGCGGTCGGCTTCCCCTCGTACTCGGCGTCCTCGTCGGCCTCGATGAGGTCGCCGTCGGTCTGTTCCTCGGTGGAGACGAACGCCGCTTCCGCCTCGGCGTCGCGGGCCTGGCTCGCGTCGCACTCGGTACAGACCATTCGGTCACCCTCTGCGACCATCATCGAGCCACAGTCGTCACAGAACTGCATACCCGACCGAACGGCTCCGGCCCGAAAACCTCACTCCTCGCGGGCGAACCCGGAGAGCGCCTCGTCGTCGACGGCGACCTTCGGACAGTCCCGTACGCGGAAGCTGTCGTTGTCGACCAGTTCGACGATCTCGGTGCCCTCGTTCGTGCAGGTGGCCTCGGGCGGCGCGGCGAAGAACTCACAGCGCTGGCAGTACTCGCGCTTGTCGATCACGTGCTCGTCGGCCGTCTCGGCTGGGTCGGCGGCGGGTTCGGCGGCGGGTTCGGCGCCATCGACGCCGGGTTCGTCACCCAACAGCTCCGCGGCGTCGGCGTCGCCCTCGACGACGGCGTCCCAGACGGCTTCGCTGTCCACGTCGGCCACGTCGACCTCCTCGAAGAGGTCCGACTCCGTCCCGGTCGTCCCCTCGGCGTCGATCTCCGAGAACGACCCGTTCGACTCCTGTCGGGCCTCCACTCGCTTGCGGAGGTCCGAGAGCGGGAGGTCACGCTCCTCCCCGAGGGCTTCCTCGGACTCGCTGCTCGGGTCGTCGGCGGGGTCCAGTTCCTCGGACTCGACGCTCAGGTCGTCGGCGAGGTCCGACTCGTCGGGAGCGTCCGGTTCGTCCACGGGGTCGTCCTCACTCATCGTCGGCGAACACCTCCTCGGGCGCTTCCGGTTCGTACGCGTCGCCGGTGAGCGCCGGGCGCTCACCGGTGATCAGCGTCGCCGAGCCGATGAACCGCCCGCCGGGTTGGACCTCCTCGAAGGGCTCCTCACAGTGTGGACAGCGCGGGGCAGACAGCAGGCCGATGTGGACGCGCTTCCCGCAGTTCTCGCAGTCCCCGGCGGCGACGTTCCGGCTGTTGGCGTCGCGCTGGAGGTCCTCGACCGCCTTCCGGCGGGCGTCGGCGGCTTCCAGCGCGGCGACGCGCTCCCGAAGGTCCACGACTGCCCCGGCGAGCGTGTCGAGTTTGGCGTCGACCTCGTCGGCACGGTCCGCGAGCGAGGACAGCACCGCCTCGTAGTTCTCGAACCCGCCCTCGACCTGCCGGTCGAGTTCCGCGAGCGCCCGACGGATCGCCGCGGCGTCGTCGGCCCAGTCGGTCCCGGCTTCCTCGATCAGGGCGGCCAGTTCGGGGTGGTCGTGGTCCGCGTCGGCCGCGGATCGGGCGACCTGCACGACCCGGTCACG